>JAYTVE010000057.1:0-2514 GCA_043744185.1 Gemmatimonadota bacterium
TTGAGGCCGATGACCGACGGCGCGAGGTCGGCGGCGCGGTCGGCGATCTGCAGCGTGCGCCACGGCGTCACGAATGGGGTGCGGCCATACGCGGCCACGCCATCGTGCATGAGCGCGAGCACGGGGCGGAGCGTACGGTTCTGCTCCTTGCCGCCGCGGATGTTGAGCGCGGCGTAGTCCTCGAGGTCCGCTTCGTGGATGACCACATGCGTGCCTGACGGCATCTCGAGCGTGAGCGGCGTGTGCACCGTGTCGAGCGTGCTCATCGGGCTCGAGCGGTACAGGTATTCGTAGCGGTTCTGCTGAAACGACGGGATCCACCACGCCTTGGCGTCCGTGGCGAACGTGAACTCGGTGAGTTCGCCCGTGATGGCGAAGTCCGTGAGGTTTGGCTGCGCCGGTAGCTCGTAGCGAAAGCCCAGTCCGTCGTTGAAGGCCCGAAAGACCACCGCGAAGCGCCGCGCGCGAGGCGCCGACTCGGCCACCGTCACGCGCAGTTCGTTGTGATGATCGCGCACGCGGCGCACCTCGCCCCATGGCTGCGTCCACGTGCTGTCGTACGTGGCGCGGCTCATTTCCACGAAGCGCAGGCTGTCGCGCAGTGCAGGCGCGCCCTTGAAGGCGAAGCCGAGCGCACTCGGCAGCATCAGCTTCGCGCGGTCACGGGCGACGGCGTAGGTGAGGCGCCCATCGCGGATGTCGATGGTCACGACCGTGCGACCGTCGGGCGACGCGACCGTGGTGGGGAGCTGCGCGCGCACCGGCGCGCCAACGCCGGCTGCGGCGCACACACCCACGGCAAGAAGGCGCAGGACACGGCGTGCCGGCGCGGAGGGCAGGACAAGGGGAATTCGCATGCCGGAAATTACCGGTTCGGAGGCGGCCCCACATCGGGGATTGGCAGCCGATGCGGGGACGCGCTCACCGCTTTGTCTTGGCGCTACCGCCTCGGAGCCGGCAGCCGCGAGGCCGTCACGTCCAGTACGCTCTGGCACGCCGTGTCGGTCAGCCCCGACCCCGGGCGCGCCCTCCGGAAACCGATGAGCGTCACCTGTCCGGAGAAACCCGCGGCCGAGAACGTGCCGCGGATGCGCGACGTGACCGCCGAAGCCGTCAGCGCCTGATCCGGCACGATCACGAACGTGGACGTGAAGCGCGCCTCCTGGTCCATGACCGAGTTGAACGTACCGCCGCCCACGAACGCGAGCTGCAGCGTGTCCGCGCCCGGGGTGTGGCGGACCTCCGCATCGACATCCGGCGGCGCCCCGTTCTTCCAGAGCGACGCGCACTCGGCGGTGCCGGTGACCTCGTTGATGGTGTAGTGCACGCGGTAGCGCCCGGCCACCCCCTTCTTCACCAGCGGACTCACCGGTACGGTTTCGCCGCCGTCGAACTTCACGATCGTGCCGAACTCGGTGAGCACCTGCACGACGGTGGTCTTGGGCAGCTCGTAGCGCAGCCCCGTGGCCTGGTCCTTGAAGATGATCGAGCCTGCCCGAATGACCTCCACGCGGCCGGTCATCGTGCGCCCGTCCTTCGTGCGCACCTGGTCGAGTCCGCCGGCCGCCGAGAGGGGATTGCGGGGCGCGTTCTCGGTGGGATAGCTCGCGCGTCGCGGCGGTGTGGCCGCCATCGCCTTGGCGGAGTCGTTCGCAGTCATGGGCAGCGCACTGCGCGAGACGCCGGGCAGCGGATCCGCGGCGAGCGCCTCGTTTGTGGACGTTGGCGCTCCGCTCGGCGTGGTGTTGCCGCTTGGCTGCACGATGGGGTTGAGCGCTGGACGCGAGACATCGGCGACCGGGCTGCCCGTGGCCGTACGCAGGGCGGGAGAGACTTCGGTGGATACAGCGGGCAATGCCGGCGGTGCCGCGGCGGGCGGTGCCGCGGCGACGTCCCGCGTGGGTCGGTCGGAGCGCGCCATCTGCACGCCGATGAACAACAGCCAACCGCCGAAGAAGACGGGGATCGAGATGTACGCGCTCTTCACCATCCATTCGGGCGGACCGTTGCCGGGGCCGCTCGAGGAGCGCAATGGTCCGCCCGCAGTGGTGCGCATCGCCGGCGCGGTGGTGCGCATTGGTGCCGCGACACCGCGCGCCGCGGGACTGGTCGTGACGCGTCCGGCACCGCTGCCGCGCGTCGGCCCGCTCGCTCCGCGAGCCACCGACCCACGCGTCACGCCCGCCGCGGCGCTCAGGGTGGGACGCAGCGTCGGCGGGTCGAGCAGGAACTCCTCGCCGATCACGTGCAGCGCCCACGCCCACGACTCCACGGCCCACGCGGCCATGTCCGGCTGCAGGAAGAGCTCGGCCGTGAGCCGCTGCGCAAGCGTGGTGCGGGCGCGCTCCCAGTGGCCTGCGTCGATGACCACTGGCGGCAGTCGCTGCGGGATGCCGAGGTCGTGCACGCGGAGCAGCAGGAGCACGAGCGGCTTGTGATCGCTGCCGACTTCGTCGAGAAAGCGGCCGCGCAGCGTCTCCACCGGCCACTCGGCCCAGCGCGGCTCGCGATCGA
>JAYTVE010000058.1:0-2511 GCA_043744185.1 Gemmatimonadota bacterium
TCGTCGCGCTCGAGCTTCCATGCGACATCCACCTTGCCGCCGTTGGCAAGAAACGGCGCGAGGTGCGCGAGTCCCCAGCCGACCCCCGGGAATTCACCCGTGGCGGTGGCAAAGCGCAGCCGCAGGCCGTCCTTGCCAATGGTGCGGGGCACGCCGACGAGCGACACGCCACGCGCGGCGAAAGTCGGGCCCGCGTTGCCGACGCCGAATGGCTCGAAATGCGAGAGCAACTTTTCCAACTCGGACGTGGCCTCGTCGAGGCTCAGTTCCGCGTCGATGCGCAGCTCAGGCACGAGGTCGTTCACGTTGAGTCTGGCCCGTGCGACCGTGTTGAACCGCTCCCGCAGGGCGGGCACCTGCGCCGCGTCAACCGTGACGCCGGCGGCGGCGCGATGGCCACCGTATCGAATCAGCAGGTCTTTGCACTCACCGAGTGCGCCGTGAAGGTCGAAGGCGGGAATCGAGCGTCCGCTTCCCTTTCCCTGGCCATTCTCGAGCGCAATGAGGAGCGCCGGTCGTCCCGTGTCCTCGACAATCCGCGAGGCCACGATACCAATCACGCCGGCATGCCACCCTTCACCGGCCAGCACCAAGCCGTACGTCTCGTCGAGATCGAGCTCAGCCACCATGCCGCGCGCTTCATCGAGCGTGCGACGATCCATGTCCTGCCGTGCGCGATTCAATTCCTCCAGCTCACGCGCGATCGGATTCGCCTCCGCTTCCGTTTCCGCGAGCAGCAGCTCGACGCCGCGCAGCGCGGAGCCGAGGCGGCCGACGGCGTTGAGGCGCGGCGCGAGAATGAACCCCACGCGTCCGGCCGTGATCGGCTTTCCGTCGAGGCCCGCCGCGCGAATCAACGACCGAATGCCCGCATGATCGCTTTCGGCCATGAGCTTGAGGCCGTAGCGCGCGAAGAGGCGGTTCTCGCCACGGAGCGGGGCCACGTCGGCGATGGTCGCGAGCGCCACGAGGTCGAGCATGCGGTACACGAACCCGTCGCCCACGCCGACCGCGCGTGCCAGCGCCAGCGCGAGCTTGAACGCCACGCCCACCGCGGCGAGGTCGGGATCGGGATAGCCGTTGCCGGGAGCCCTCGGATTGAGCACCGCCAGCGCGTCGGGCAGTGGCCCACCTGGCAAGTGGTGGTCGGTGATGATGACGTCGATGCCGCGCTTGTTGAGTTCGGCAATGGGCGCCACAGCGCTCGTGCCGCAGTCTGCGGTCACGACGACCCTGGCCCCGCACGTCTCGGCGGCACGCACGCCGGACATGGTCAGGTCGTAGCCGTCGGTGAGGCGATGGGGAATGAACGGCGTCACGCGCCCGCCAGCCCGGCGCAGCACGCGCGTGAGCAGCGTTGTGGAGCAGATCCCGTCCACGTCGTAGTCGCCGTGCACGAGGATCATCTCGTCATTGCGGAGCGCCCGTTGCAGTCGAGCGACGGCAATGCTCAATCCGCCCATGGCCTCGGGCGGATGCAGGCGTTCGAGACGCGGTCGCAAAAAATCCTTGGCCGACTCCGGAGCGTCGAAGCCGCGTGCGATGAGCAGCCGAGCGATCACGTCGGGCAGCGAGAGCGCCGACGCGAGCGAACGGACTGCCGCGCTCGTGGGGGACGGCGCCGCCACCCACAGCGGGCGGGGCCGGCGCGCGGGGACGGCGGCAGTCGGTGCGCTCACCCCTCGCCGGCGTAGAGGAGCACGCCGCAGGCCTCGCAGACTTCCACCTTGCCGGTCGCGATCATCTGCGACCGCCGTTGCAACGGCACCACCGTGTCGCAGGCGCCGCACGACGGCCCCGCGAGCGCCACGACGGCGCGCCCCGGCCGCTTGGTCTTGATGCGGTTGTACGGGGCGAGCAACGCCTTACCGACGTGCGTCGCGGCCTGGTCGCGCAGGGCACGCTGGACTTCGAGTTCGCCGTTCAGTCGGAGCGCCTCCGACTCCAGTTCTGCGCGCGGCGCCACCTGCTCGGTTTCGAGCGCCGCCGTCTCCTGCTCGAGGGTCTGAACGGCACCTCGCGCGTCGGTCATGCGACGGCCCAAGGCGATCAGTTCGCCCTCTTCGTCCGCGAGCACGCGTCGAGCGCGGTCAACCTGCGCCATGGCGGCCGTGGCCTCGCGCAGCCGCTTCACGACGTCGAGCTGCGCCACGTTCTTCTCGTGGATCGCCTTATGGTCGCGAATGCGTTCCTGCAACTCGCGTTGCTGCTTCTCCTCCGCTGCCACGGCGGCGCGCGCCTTCTCGAGCCGACTGGCGAGCTGTGCCTTCGCCTTGTCGAGGCCGATCCGCTTGGGGCCCAAGGCCGCGAGCGCGACCTCAAGCTCGTGGACGGCGGCGTCTTCCTTCTGCAGCCCGAGAAGGGCTCCAACATCAGCGTGAACGACGCTTCCCATGGTGACTCAACTCCTCATGCGTGCGTAGGCGGTCCAGCCCGACTTCTTCAGGGCCGACACCTCGTTGGAGATCTCCGAAATCTGCTTGAACCACTGATCCTTGTCTGCTCCGTCGG
>JAYTVE010000059.1:0-2506 GCA_043744185.1 Gemmatimonadota bacterium
GGCGATCCGGGGCTCTCGAGCGTGGTGGGCCCGCGCATCTACATCTCGGACAGGTGGACCGGACAGACCGGCCTGCTCGTGTTCGGCTCGCGCGCGCAGTTCGAGGTGTTGCTCAAGGCGGCGCCCGGCGTGGCGCCCGCAGTGATGCTCATTCCGTACAACAAGAAGCTCGAAGACGCGCGCGTGCGCGTGCGCACGGTGTCGGAAAACGAGAAGAACCTCACGAGCGCCATCGGGCAGCTCGGCGACTTTCTTGGCATTGTCGGGCTCGTGGCCCTGCTGCTGGGCGGCGTGGGGGTGGCGAGCGGCGTGAACGCGTTCGTGGCGCGCAAGATGGACACCGTGGCTGTGCTGCGATGCCTGGGCGCTACCAGCCCGCAGGTGCTGTTCATCTACGTGGTTCAGGCCGTGAGCATGGGACTGCTCGGTGCCGCGCTCGGCGTGGTGATCGGCGTGGCCACCCAGTTCATCATGCCGCGCGTGCTCGGCGATTTCATTCCGGTGAATGTGCGCGTGGCGCTCGAGCCGACGGCTATTCTCACCGGGCTGGGCATCGGCTCGTGGGTAGCGCTGCTGTTCTCGCTGAGGCCGCTGCTCGCGTTGCGCACGGTGAGCCCGCTGCAGGCGCTCCGCCGCGACGCGGACCCGAGCGTGCTCAAGACCAAGCTGGCCGACTGGCCACGGTTACTCGTGGACATCGCCATGATCCTGTCGGTCATCTGGCTCGCGGCCACGCGCGCGGGCAGCTTCGAGCGCGGCTTCGCGCTCGCGGGCGGCATTGCCGTGGCGCTGCTCGTGCTGTGGGCGTCGGCTTCTTCGCTTTCGTGGCTCGCGCGCAAGCTGCTTCGGCAGGGCTGGCCCTACGTGGTGCGACAGGGGGTGGCCAACCTCTATCGTCCGGCCAACCAGACGCGCGCGGTGGTGCTCTCGCTCGGGTTCGGCGCCTTTCTGGTAACGACGCTCTATCTGGTGCAGGTCAACCTGCTGCGCCAATTCGATATCTCTAGGGAATCGTCGCGCGGCAACCTGCTCCTCTTCGACGTGCAGGACGACCAGACGAGCGGCATCGAGCAGGTGTTGGCATCCAACAAGCAAAAGGCGCTGCAACTCACGCCGATCGTGACAATGCGCATCACGTCCATCAACAAGTGGTCGATGGACCAGATGCTCGACCCGGCGGATCCGGACAGCGTGTTGCGCGCCACATGGGCACTGCGCCGCGAATACCGCTCGAGCTACCGCGAGAAGATGCTCGACGGCGAGAAGCTGGCGGCGGGCCAGTGGTTCGGGCGCCGCGCAGCCAAGCCGGGCGAACCCAACGCCGAAGTCTCGCTCGACAAGGACGTGGCCCGCGACCTGGGCGTGAAGCTCGCCGACATCATCACGTGGGACGTGCAGGGGCTCAAGGTGCGCACGCGCGTCACCAGCTTCCGCGAGGTGAACTGGGCGCGCTTCGAGACCAACTTCTTTGCCGTGTTCAGTCCCGACGCCATCGACAAGGCGCCCAAGACATTCGTGATGCTGGCCAGCGTGAACGACGCGAAGGCGCTGATGGTCATTCAGCGGCAGGTGGTCGAGAAGTTCCCGAACGTCTCGGCCATCGACCTCTCGCTCGTGCAGAAAACGGTGAGCGGGATCGTGGACAAGGTGGCGCTCGCGGTGCGCTTCCTGGCGGTGTTCTCGCTGCTGATCGGCATCCCGGTGCTCATCAGCGCGGTGGCGGCCACGCGGCGCGCGCGACTGCGCGAAGGGGTGCTGCTCAAGGTGCTGGGCGCCACGCAGGCGCAGATCTCGCGCATCTTGTTTGCGGAGTACGGCCTGCTGGGGGTGCTGGGTGCGCTCACCGGCATGGTGCTCAGCTTTGGCGGCGCATGGGCGGTCATGTACTTCGTGTTCAAGCAGCCGTTCGTGCCGGCAACCGTGCCGGCGCTCGGCATCGCCCTGTTGATGCTGACCATCACGGTGAGCATCGGGCTGCTCGGCGGGCGGGACGTGTTCCGCGAAACGCCGATGGCGGCGCTGCGGGACGCGTGAGGTAACACGATGTAGGGCACTCGCCGAGCACCTTCGCTCGGCTCGCGCGGATTGATAGGTTGGACGCTTCCCCATCACGACCGTCCTCATGCGTGTCACGCTCGAGCGTCAGAACAACGGCGTCCACTTCATTGCCACCACCGGATCCGGCGGCATCGTTCCCATTGATGGTGCCACGGGCGTCGGGGGCGAAGGGCTCGGCGCCCGCCCAATGGAGTTGCTGCTCTCCGGGCTCGGCGGCTGCAGCGGCATCGACGTGGTGGCAATCCTCACCAAGCAACGCGAGTTCATTACCGGCATGGTGATCACGGTCGAAGCGGATCGCGAGGAGAACAAGGAACCGTCACTCTTCACGCGCATCCATGTGCACTTCGCGCTCGAAGGCCCGCGGAGCGCGGCCAACGTGGCCCGCGCGGTCGAACTCTCGATGGCCAAGTACTGCACCGTGGCGCGCATTCTCGAGCGCAGCTCC
>JAYTVE010000060.1:0-8232 GCA_043744185.1 Gemmatimonadota bacterium
GCGGCCACCACGTCGCGCAGCGCGATGTGCGTCGTCGCGAGCACCACGCGCAGTCGGTCGGAGGCGAGCATCATCGCCACCTCGCGCCCCGTCAGCCGCGCGAGCATCTCGGTATGGCCGGGGTCGTGCACGCCACCCGCCAGGAGCGCCGCCTTGTCGATGGGCGCCGTCACGATGCCCTGCACCGCACCCGACTGCGCGAGCTCTACCGCACGCTCGATGGCACGCGCCGCCATCCGTCCCGCGTGCGCATCCCCCTCGCCGGGATGCCACTCGCCCGTGGCCTCGTGCACGTCCACCTCGGTGCCGCGCGGGCCGACCACGACGAGGTCCGTCTCCGCGCGCACACTGGCATCGGCCAGCGCCTTCGCCACAATCTCCGGCCCGATGCCGCGCGGATCGCCAAGCGTGATCGCGAGGCGGGGGCGCGATCCACTCGCACGCATCACCGCCCCCTACTTCACGAGCGACGAGGGGAGCGATTCCAGTTTCGCCGAGACGAACGTCTCCTTGCGGAAACCGTCGATCAATCGGCGGATCGCCTTCTCGTCCGCGAGCTGCTCACGGATGCGCTCCTTGAACTCCTCTCGCGTGTACTCGCCCGGCTCGGTCGTGCTGATCACCTGCGCGAGCACGAACTTGGGAAGGCTCGTGCGCGCGTCCATGATCTCGAACGGCCCGGCCACGTCGCCCTTCTTCATCCCGGCCAGCGCCTTCTGGTACGCCGGCGGCAGCGAGTCGGTCACGAACGGCGTGGCGCTGCCGCGCTCCTCGCGCAGGTCGTGGAAGCGGAGCGAGAGCGAATCGTAGTCGACGCCCTTCCGCCACGCCGTCGCCACCGAGTCGGCAAGCTTCCGCCCGCGCTTCACGTCGATCGTGTCGATGGTCGGGCGCAGCAGGATGTGCCGTGCCTTCACTTCCGCCGGCAGCACGCGATCGACGCGGATGATGTGGAAGCCGAACGGCGTCTCCACGATCGGCGAGAGCACGTTGGGCGGCAGCGAGAACATCATGCGGTCGAACGTCGGCACCATCTGTCCGCGACGGTTCCACCCGAGATCGCCGCCCTGCTCCTTCGAACCGGGGTCCTGCGAGACGCTCTTGGCCACCGATTCGAAGCGCGACGGGTCCTTGAGCAACTCGCGCCCGATCGAGTCGAGCTTGGCGTACGTCACCCGCTTCGCGCTGTCACTCGCCGTCGGGGCAATCACGATCTGGTGGAAAGCCACCGTGGCTGGGCGCTTGGGCAGCGTGGTGCGGTTCTTCTCGAACGCTTCCGTCACCTCGGCCTCGCTCACCGAACCCGACAGCAGCTTGCCGTCGCGCTTGGCCTTGCTCAGCAACTGTTGCTGCAGGATCTGCCGCTTGGTGTCGTCACCCAGCTTCTTCTTGTAGTCCTCGAGCGTGCCGAGCCCCTCGCGGCGCAGCGCGTCGCGGAACTCCGCGTCGGTCTTGAACTGCTCGCGAATGCGCTTGAGCGTGGCGTCCACCTGCGTGTTCGCCTCGGCGTCCGTGACCTTGATCGCGGTGTCGCGGCGCGCCCGCTGCACGAGCACTTCCTCGTCGGCAATCTGCGTGAGCGCCTCCTGCGCGAGCTTCATCTGATCCGCCGACTCCGTGGGCACCGGCGCCCCCCGCAGCCGCGCGCCGATCGCGATCAGCACGTCACTCCAGAGGATCGCGCGATCCCCCACGATCCCGACCACCTGGTCGAGCACGTACGGATCGCGCCACTTCACCGACGCGAGGTTCGCGGCAGCGGCGGTGGCGGCGGAGTCCTGCGCGCGCGCCACGGGCGCGGCAACGAGCAGGGCGAGGATGGCGGAAACAAGGGTGCGACGCATGTGCTCAAAGATAAACGCCGTCCGGTGGGAGGTTCCCCCTCGGACGGCGCGGATTTCGTGCGGGGGGCCGACCGAAGCCGACCCCCGGTAACCCTTACGGCTTCTTGGCACCCGGCGCACGCGCGGCCGGCGACGCTGCGGCCGGCGCGCCGCCCGGCATCGGAACCGCCGACGCCGGCTCGCTCTTGCTCTTGGCCGAGTCGGCCGCGGCACGCACCTTCTGCGCCTTCTCGACCGCCTTGTCGATGCCGGCCTTGTCGATCGACGACTTGTACTTCTCGCGGAGCGCGGCCTCGAGCGGCGGCGGCACCTCGACGAAGTTCATCTCCTGCTTGATCAGCTTGTCCATGTAGGCCTCGACGCGCTCGCCCGCGAGCTTGGCCTTCTGGTCGGCGCTCAGCTTGCCCGCGCTGTCGAGCATCGACGGCGCAACGCCCAGCCCGTTCCACGCGCCCTTCACCATGTTGAAGAAGGTGCGGTGCACGTTGCCCATGAGCGCCGTGTCGGCCTTGATTCCCTTCTTGTCGGCCTCGCGCGTCAGCAGCTCGGTGCGGAGCACCGGCTTGAGGAACTGGCCGAGGATGACCGAGTCCGGCGCCGACTGCAGCTGCGAGAGCAGCTGGTTCTTCTGCGGGATCGTGCGCAGCAGCTTGGCGAGGCTCGACGCCGTGTAGTTGCCGCCCTGCATGCTCGCGATGACCGTGTTGTCGGTGAAGTGCGCCTCGAGCTCGATCGCGACTGACTTGATCGTGATCGCCGCATCGGACTTCACCTCGATCTTGGCCGCCGTCTCGAGGCCGGCAAGGTAGGTGCTCTCGGCTGCAGCCACCTGCTTGTCGCCGGCGGCCTTCAGGACCTGCGTCTGCGCCTCGGCATACGTGGAGCGGCGGATGATGTGGAACCCGAACGCGGTGCGCACCGGTCCCGAGATCTCGCCCGGCTTGAGGGCGGTGACGCCGCGCTCGAACTCGGGCACCATCACGCCCCTCGGGAAGACGCCGAGGTCGCCGCCGCGGGCCGCGGTGCCGGGATCCTTCGAAAACTTGCCGGCCATCGCGCCGAAGTTGGCGTCGTTCAGGTCCTTTCGGACCGCCATCGCCTGCGCCTGGTAGCGGGCCACCGAGTCCGGCGGCGAGCCCTGCGTGACGGAGATCAGGATGTGCTTGGCGGCGAGAAACTCGCCGCTGCCGTAACGCGCCTCGAGGCCCGCCTCGTCCACCTTCTGGTCCTTCCACGCCTTCGAGATATCGCCATAGAGCGTCTCGATGCGGGCGCGCTGGATGACCGGGGTCATCGCCTCGTCGACGAGCTTCAGGTCGCCGATCGTGTCGCCCTTTGCGGCGGCCTCGCCCAGGAGCTGGTAGTCGACCCAGACTTCGGCAATCGAGCGCGCGACGTCCTTGCGGACCGGGGCGGCCGAGAGGCCGATCAGGTTGCCGAGACGGTCAGCGGTCAGCTCATGCGAGCCGGCCTTGGCGACGACACCCGCACTCAATCCTGCCGAGTCGCACGCGCCCAAGCCGAGGGCGAGCGCCGCCACATAGAAGCGAAGAAAGGACATGCTTGCAACCAGGGAGAAAGACGAAATCAGGGTCGCTCAGGCGCTTCGCCCATCTGGGACGAGGCTCCGGAGGGCCTGCACGAGGCCATCGAGGATCTCCGCACCGCCAAGCCGGATGAGCTTGAGCGACAGCGGGTGCGCGCGCTTCACGTCGGCCTGGAACTGAACCCCGTGAAAGGCGGCCGCCAGCGCCTTGAGGCGTGGGGCCGCAGAGTCGTGGAATGTAATGCGGGCCTCCTCGCCTCGCACCAGCACCCCCTCGATTCCCAGAAGGCCCCCGATCACCCGCAGCTGCGCCACGGCAAACACCGCCTTGGCCGGCCTCGGCAGCGGGCCGAAGCGATCGCGAGCCTCCTCGCGCAGCGCCTCCAGCTCCTTGGCCTCCGTGGCGGCCGTGATCCGGCGATACATGTCGAGCTTCGCCTCCGGGCTCGGCACGTAGTCGTCGGGCAGGTAGTGGGGGGAATCGAGCGACACGTCCGCCGGCACGATCCGTCGGGTTTCTCCCCCGGCCGTGACCCGCTTGACCGCGGCCTCCAGCATCTTGAGGTAGAGGTCGAACCCGACCGCCTGCACGAACCCCGACTGCTCCGGCCCGAGCAGGTTGCCCGCTCCGCGCAGTTCCATGTCGCGCAGCGCCACTTGGTAGCCGCTGCCGAGCTCCGTGTGGTGTTCGAGCACTTGCAATCGGCGCTCGGCGTCCATGTCCACCTGGTCGGGCACGAGCAGGTAGCAGTAGGCGCGGCGGTGCGAACGCCCCACGCGGCCGCGCAACTGGTAGAGCTGCGCGAGGCCGAAGTAGTCGGCTCGGTTCACGAACATCGTGTTCGCGTTCGGCACGTCGAGACCGCTCTCGACGATGAGCGTGCTCACGAGCACGTCCACCTCGCCACGCACGAAACGGCGCATGACCTCCTCGAGGTCTCGCTCCTTCAGCTGGCCATGCCCCACCGCGATGCGTGCGCGCGGCACGAGCCGCTGGATGTGGTCCGCGATGCCGAGGATCGTCTCGATCCGGTTGTGCACGAAGAACACCTGCCCGCCGCGGTCGAGTTCGCGCGCGATTCCTTCCTCGAGCAGCGCGTCGTCCCACGGCTCCACGAACGTCAGCACCGGCGAACGGTCGCGAGGCGGCGTCTGGATCAGCGTCATGTCGCGAAGCCCCGCCAGCGACTGGTGCAGCGTGCGCGGAATCGGCGTGGCGGTGAGAGTCAGCACGTCGGTGTCGAGCTTGAGCTGCTTGAGCCGCTCCTTGTGCTTGACGCCGAAGCGGTGCTCCTCGTCCACGATCACGAGCCCCAGCCGCTTGAACTTCACGTCCTCCGACAGCAGCCGGTGCGTGCCGATCACGATGTCGATCGTCTTGTCAGCCAACCCCGCCATCACCGCGTCCTGTTCCTTCGAGGTCTGGAAGCGCGAGAGCGCCGCCACCTTCACGGGAAAGTCCGCGAGCCGCTCGCTGAACGTGCGGTAGTGCTGGTCGGCCAGGATCGTCGTCGGCACGAGCACCGCGACCTGCCGGTCGCTCTGCACGGCCTTGAACGCCGCGCGCACCGCGATCTCCGTCTTGCCGTAGCCCACGTCGCCCACGAGCAGGCGGTCCATCGGGCGCACGCGTTCCATGTCGCCCTTCACGTCGCGCGTCGCCTTGACCTGGTCGGGCGTGTCCTCGAACAGGAAGCTCGACTCGAGCTGCCGCTGCCACGCTCCGTCGGGAAAGTGGGCGTCGCGCGTGGCGACGTGGCGCTTCGCATACAGCACCAGCAGCTCCTGCGTCATCAGCTCGATCGACTTGAGCGTCTTCTCGCGCTGCTGCCCCCACCGCTTCCCGCCCAGCTTGTGGAGCCGCGGCGGCGGCGTGTCCTCGCTCACGTCCGAGGCGGCGCGGTACCGCTCGATCTGGTCGAGGCGATACACCGGCACGTTCAACCGGTCCCCGCCCTCGTACTCCAGCACCGCGACCTCGATCGTGCTTTCCTTCACATAAATCGTCTGCATCCCGCGATAGATGCCGACACCATGCTCGAGGTGCACCACGTAGTCGCCCGGCTTGAGCGCCGTGACCGTCTCCATCGCCACGCCTGCGCCGTAGCGGCGCGAGCGGCGCAGTCGGCGTTCGCGACGGAACACCTCGTGGTCCGTGAGCACGCGAAAGCCGGGGCGCCCCTGCCCGGGCGGCAGCACGAAACCGCCGCCCAGCACGCCGATCACCAGCGCGGCCGCGGTCACGCCGCCGTACTTGTCGCCGAGCAACTCCTCCAGGCGCTCGGCCTGCCCGGCATTGTCGCAGAGGATCATCGTCGGCGTGCCGTCGCCGATCACGCGCTTGAGCCGCGCGATGTCGCGATCGATCGCCTCCGGCGCCTTGAGCGGGAAGCCGATGGCGCCGTCGACGCCGCCCGGTTCGATCGCGACGCGACTCGCGCGTGACAGCGTGCGCACGAGCGCCGGCGGCGCCAGAAACAGCTCCTCGCGATCCGGCGCATCCTCGCCGCGACGGCGCGCGAGTTCCACGTGATGTTTCGCCTCGTTCCACGTGCGCTCGAGTTCCGGCTCGAGGTGCGCGCCCTCGGGGATCACGAGCACCGTGTCGGCCGGCCAGAGTTCCGCAATCGACACGCGCGACGTGTCGTCCACCGGTCCCGTTACTGCGCCATCGACCGGCAGCACCACCGCCACTTCCGCGAGGCGCACCGATCGCTGCGTCAGCAGGTCGAAGTGGCGGATTTCGGTGAGTTCATCGCCCCAGAACTCGAGGCGCACCGGTTCGGCCATGCCAAACGAATAGATGTCGAAGATGCCGCCGCGCATCGCGAACTGCGCCACGTCCTCCACGAGTTCGACCCGCTCGAACCCCATCCCATCGAGCTTGGCCGCGAGCTCCTCCGGGCGGAACTGCTCGCCGCGGCGCAGCTCGAGGCGCATCTCCGCGAGCGCGCGCGGCATCCGTGTCCGCTCGAGCAACGCGCGCGCCGTCGTGCAGAGAATGCGCACGTTGCCGCGCACGAGGCGCTCCACCGTCTCCACGCGCTCGCCCGCCACTTCCGCGTGCGGCTCCGCTTCTCCAAATCCTTCGCGCGGTGGATAGAGCGCAATCCCCTCGCCGCCCGCAAGCGACTCGAGGTCCGCCATCCAGCGCTCGGCGTCGGCCACGGCGCCCGCCGCCACGACGAAGAAGCGCGTCGGGTGCGCACGCGCCAGCGCCGCCACCAGCGCGGCGTCGGCAGAGCCCGGCAATCCAGTGACGCCCACCTGCGCGCCAGCCCCCGGCAGCCCCTGCGAGAGACGCGTGAAGGACGGGAGCGCGCTGAGCGCGTCGAGTATCGATGGCAGTGACATGTGTCCGTTCTAGCGGAAAGCAGGCGAATCAGGCAGCGCGGCGCAGGGGCGTAGGCTCGGCGAGGCGCACGAGCGCCGCGAGGTCGCCGCGCGCCACGAGCAGTTCGGCCACGAGCAGCAACAACGCCAGCATGAGGAGCGGCCCCATGAGGGGGCGCTGCCCGGCGGTCCAGGCGCGCTTGCGCCACTGTGCGGCGTCGACGCTCACGGTGGCGCGGCTGCCCAGCCGCGCGGCGAGCATCGAGGGCTCCAGCGCCGCGAGGTCCGATTCCTCGGGCTCGGCGTTCACCACCACGGCGCCGACGCGCTTGTCACCGCGACGCCAGAAGCTCACGCCAGCGCGTGCCGGGGCGGTCGCGCGCGCACCCACCACCGGTACCACGCGTCCGTCCGCGAGCTCGAGGCCCGTCGCACCAACCGGCGCACGCAAGGGCGCCGACGGTGCGACCTCGCTCACGGGCCCCGCATCCGCCGCAAGCCGCTCGCCGAGCAGTGCTCCAAGCCAAGGCGCAAACGCCGGCGCGAGCGGGAGTTCGGTATCCGCGGTGTCGAGTGCCGAGGCGACGATCACGTAGCCGTCGCCTCCAACAACCCACGCCGCACCGCCCGCGGTCGCGAGCGTTTCGGCCGCAGCCAGCGGGGTGATGACATACCGACGAGTCACGCGCACGCCAGTGAGGCGCGGGTCGAGGGAGCGCGCCGTCGCTCCGCTCTTGTCCGGTGCGCCGAAACGCCACGGAACGCCAGCGCGCTCGAGCGCCCGATTGGCCAGACCGAGCTTCGCGGGATCCTTGGGCGCGAAGATGAGCGCGGGCCGCTGGCGCAGCGCCTCGGCCCCCGTCACCTGCACGCCGTTACCGCGTTCGGCGCGGCGCGCTTCGACGAGCGCGGCCACGGCCCCGGCGGCAAACGGCCCCGCTTCGGCGTCGACGGTAAGTCGCGGTGCATCGCCCACCCACGTGGCGAAGGCGCGCGCATCGTCGCCGCGCAGTTCATCGGGGTCGACGCGAATCCAGCCCGCGGTCCATCCGCGTTCCGGCGGCGCCACGGGTACGTCGATCGCTTCGCCTTCCTTGGCCGTGCCGCGCGCCACGGTGCGCGGTCCGAGCTCGACGCGCCAGTTGATCGCGCCCTGGCCACTGAGCGAGCCCTCAACGCGACCACGCGGTGTGAGGTGTGCTGGTGACGGCGCGGCGCGTCGCACGGCATGGTTGGCCACGTCACCGATCACCGGCGCCCACACGCTCACCGGTACGTCGCCGAGATCGCCCGGGCTCGCGTGCCAGCCGCTGGCCTGCGCGTCGGTGACGACCGCCACCTGTCGTGCGCCGAGGCCGGCGCTGCGCACGAGGTTTGCCGCACGCGCAACTGCAGCCGTCAGTTGGCCCGCGCCCGCGAGCGGTTCCACGCGCTTGAGCGCGGCCACCACATCCGCGCGCGATCCACCGGCCACCTGTGCGTCGGCGGTCACGAGCCAGACGCGATCAC
>JAYTVE010000061.1:0-8229 GCA_043744185.1 Gemmatimonadota bacterium
GGTGGGCGCCCATCGGTCTGGCTGCATGCGTCAAAGGAGAACCAGCTGCTCATGATCGCGGACCAGCCGAGTCGCTTCTTCCCGCCCCCATACGTGGGACCAAGCGGGTGGATCGGCGTCTGGCTTGATGGCGACGTTCCGTGGGACGAGTTGCGCGAGCTCATTCGCGATGCCTGGTTGCGCGTCGCGCCGAAGAAGGCGGTGGCGATGCTGCATGATGGCGATCACGCGCCAGCGACGCCTGCGTCAACAGCGAAGAAGCGACCCGCCGCGAAGTCGAAGCGCACAGCGAAGCACACGCCCACACCGAAGCCGAAGCTGGCCGCCAAGAAGAAACTCGTCGCCAAGGAGAGGCTCGCCGCCAGCAAGCAGCTCGTGGCAAAGAAGCAGAGCGTGGCCAAGCCAAAGGCAGCCTCGCGCCCACGCGCGCGCTGAGTCCCGCGCATGTCCTCGACCGACTTCGCCAGCATCATCGAGTTTCTCAAGCGCGTGGAGTCGCTCAAGAGCACGACGCGCAGCGCATGGACGGCAGCCGGAACCCTCGAAACGACCGCCGCCCACACCTGGCGGCTCTGCCTCTTTGCCATGGCCGTGGCCGATCGCTTTCCGCACGTCGATCACGCGCGGCTCATCAGGATGCTGCTCGTGCACGACCTGGCCGAAGCCGTCTCCGGCGACATCCCCGCGCCCGCGCAGGTGGGCGCACCTCCCAAGAGCACACAGGAGCGCGCGGACCTCGCCGCGCTCGTCGCGCCGCTATCGGATTCCATGCAGGCCGAGTTGCTCGGCCTCTGGGAGGAGTACGAGTCGGCCTCGTCCCCAGAAGCGCGCGTGGCCAAGGCGCTCGACAAGCTCGAGACGATCCTGCAACATGTGCAGGGTGAGAATCCGCCCGGCTTCGACTACGCCTTCAACCTCGCGTATGGAACGAAGGCGACGGATGCCGTGCCGGAGCTCGCGCCGCTGCGCGCCCTGCTCGATACCGCCACGGCCGCACGCGCACGCGACGCCGCGCCGTAGCGCAGGCTACCAGACCCGCTCGACCCCGTACGCGTCGAAGGCGGCATCGGCGGAAATCACGGGCAGCCCCTCGAGGCGCGCCGCTGCCACGAGCAACCGGTCGAATGGGTCCCGGTGCAGGGCAGGGAGCGCCGCCACCTCGAGCGTGTGCGAGAGCTTGATCTCGAGCAACTCGACGCGTGCCGCCTGCCGGTGGTGCGCAAACAGTTCGGCCAACGAGACGTCAAGTCGGAGCGAGCCACGCCCGAGCTTGATGGCCACCTCCCACGCCGACGCGACGCTCACGTACAGCACGCTGCGGGCGTCCGCGCACGCGCGGCGTGCGCGCGGCGAGAGACGTGCGGGATCGCCGAGCATCCAGAGGTACGCGTGCGTGTCGAGCAGCGCCTTCACGGGCGGCGCTTCCGGCGCGGTGCCTGTCCCTCGGCGACCGCAAGCATCGGCGTCGACATCGGGTACGCCGATGACCGCAGCGGATCGTCGGCGGTTCCCTCGAAATCAGCCGTGAGCGCGGAATCGGTGTCGAAATCCGCGGCGAGATGAATCTTGCCTGCAAGCGCGCCCAGCACCCTCGCCGGTGGCGCCGAGGTGACGGGGACGAGCTTCACGACAGGCACATTGTTCTTCGCGATCATGATGTCTTCTCCCAGGAGGACACGTTCGATGAGACGAGACAATGTGGTCTTGGCCTCGTGGACGTTCACCACCCGAGTGTTGCGGGGTATGCTCATTCCTTGCTCCGTTAGACTTAGCTAAGAGCTTAGGTCTATTTGGAAGGCACGTCAAGACAGCCTTTTCGCCCAAACACACCCGTCCTCAGGCGCTCTCCGCCAGCACTTCCACCTTGGAGCCATCCGCACGCACTGCGCGCGCGAGCTCGCCCGGATGCTGTCTGAACCAGCTCGAGAGGAGCAGTAGTTCGTCGATCTCGTGTGGCGGGATCGCGCTGCCGCGTACGCCGGGGTGATCGTCGATCGTGCGCGCGAGTTCGGCCAATGCCTCTGCGTTCTCGAGCCGCCCCTCGGCCGGCACCTGCCCGACCACCCGACCTCGACGCACGAGGTAGATCAAGTCCTCACCGTAGTGGCCGGGCACGGGATACGCGAAGGTCAGTGTCTCGACCGCGAAGCGAAGCCGCGCGAACGACGCGCGCAGGCCTTCCAGTCGCTGCAGCTTGTCTCGATACGACGCGGCTTGCTCGTACGCGAGCGCCTCGCTGGCGGCCGTCATTTGCGCACGGAGCGCGTCCATCGGGCTGTCGTCCGTCCCGTCGAGAAAGGCGCGGGCGAGAGTCACGCGCTCGTCATACGCCACGGAGGAGCAGGCTGCGATGCACGGCCCGAGGCAGCGCTTGATCTCGTAGCGGATGCAGCCCGGCGTGCGGGCGTCGTGCGTGAAGAGTTCGCGCTGGTCGTCGAAGGCCATGCGCCGGTCAAGCGTGCAGTCGCGAAGGCCGAGCGCGTCCGACAGCTCGCGCACCGCATCGGCCAGACGCACGGCGCCGACGAACGGTCCGTAGAAGAAGCCGCGTCCGTCGCCCGCCCCGCGCAACACCTGCAGCCGCGGGGCGCGCCCGGCCGTCAGCCGCAGAAACGCGTAGTGCCGCGCATCGCGCTTGCCCATCACGTTCGAGCGCGGACGCCACTTCTTGATCTGCGCGAGTTCTTCGTGCAGCGCGGCAAACTCGCTCGGCACGTACGTCCACTCGATGTGGTCAGCCGAAGCGAGAATGCGCATCCCCTTGTCGGCCGGCCACGAGCCGCGGAAGTACGACAGCAACCGCGCGCGCAGCTGCTTCGACTTGCCGACGTACACGATCTCTCCATCGGCGGCAATCATGCGGTAAACCGCCGGGCGCTGCTCCGCGCCCTCGCTCACGATCTTGCGCAGCCGCTCGAGGTGCGCGGGATCCGGCTTGTTGAGCCGACGGCGTCGGCTCATCGCTGGCACCACGCGCAGAACACCGTCGTGCGACCGTCGATGGCCATCGTGGACGCGAGCCGCGCGCCACAGCGCACGCACGGCTCGCCAGCGCGTCCGTACGCGCGCAGCTGTTCGGCAAAGGCGCCGCGACCACCGTGGGCGTCGCGATAGTCACGGAACGTGGTGCCGCGCGCCGCAATCGACGCCGTGAGTGTCTCGCGCAGTTCCAGTGCGAGCACGTCGGCCTCGAGCACGGACAGCGTCGCGGCGGCGCGCGACGGGTCTACGCCCGCGCGCCACAGCGCTTCCGTCGCGTAGATGTTGCCGACGCCCGCCACCGCCCGCTGATCCATCAGCACCGCCTTGATCGCTCGTCGTGATCCCTTGATCCGTGCACGCAGGGCAACTCCATCGAATTCGGCATCCAGCGGCTCGGGGCCCAGGGCGCCCTCGTAGGCGGCCCACCGCGCGGGGGACATCAGGGCGACGGTGCCGAGCCGCCGTACGTCACGGTACACCAGCGTGCGCCCGCCCGAAAGCGCCCATCGCACGGCCACGTATGCATCGTCATCGGTGGCCGTTGGATCAAGGAGCATCGCGCCGGTAAAGCGTGGCTGTACCACGAGGCGGTCGCCGCCATCGAGGTCGAGCACCACCAGCTTGGCGCGCCGCCAGACCCGCGTGATGGTCTGGCCGACAAGACGTGACGCGAACGTGCGCGCGCTCGCCTCGCGCAGCACATCGGCATGCGGAGCGCTCATGTGCGCGATCTGGACGCCGCGCAGGGTGGCGTCCAGATCGCGCGCTATCGTCTCGGTCTCAGGAAGCTCCGGCACGCGCCAGTTCGCGCCACCCGATGTCGGTGCGGAACTGCCGCCCCTCGAAGCGCACGCGCGCCGCCCACTCGGCCGAGCGCGCCAGCGCCTCGCGCATGCTGGGCGCGGTGGCCACGATGTTGAGCACGCGGCCGCCCGCGGTCTCGAGGCGACCGTCGGCGCCGCGTCGTGTGCCGGCATGGAAGGCGAGCACGCCGTCGGGCATCTCGGGCAGATCGATGGGAACCCCGGAGCCCGATGTTTCGGGATAGCCACCGCTCGCGAGAACCGTGCACACGCTCGACGCCGGGCGCCACTTGAACGGCGCCGCGCCGGCGAGTCCGTCGCCGCACGCGACGGCCTGCAACACGGGTCCGATCGCGCTGTCGAGCAGCGGAAGGATCGCCTGGGTTTCCGGGTCGCCGAAGCGACAGTTGAACTCCACCACCTTGGCGCCGTCCTTCGTCATCATGAGCCCCGCGTACAGCAGCCCCGTGAACGGCGCGCCGCGCGCTGCCATCGCGGCGAGCATCGGGGCAAACACGTGCTGCTCTGCATTGGCGACCACCGCGCGCGTACCGATCGACACCGGCGCGTACGCACCCATGCCGCCGGTGTTGGGGCCACGATCGCCGTCCAGCAGGCGCTTGTGATCCTGCACGCAGATCATCGGTAGCGCGCGCGTGCCGTCGCAGATCGCGAAGAGCGACAACTCCTCGCCTTCCATGAACTCCTCGACGAGCACCTCGTGGCCCGCCGTGCCGAAGGCGTTCCCCTCGAGCATCATGCGGATCGCGGCCTCGGCCTCGGCCATGGTCATGGCGACCACCACGCCCTTGCCCGCGGCGAGTCCCGACGCCTTGATGACAACCGGCGCGCCCAGGCTATGCGCGGCACGCAACGCCGATGGCACGTCGGTGTGGGTGGTGGCGTGCGCCGTTGGTACGCCGGCCTCGACCATCACATCCTTGGAGAAGCGCTTGGATGCTTCCACCTGTGCGGCCGCTTGCGTGGGCCCGAACGCGGCGAGCCCTTCCGCGCGAAAGCGGTCCACGAGTCCTGCGGCGAGTGGCCCCTCGGGGCCCACCATCGTGAAGGCCACGCGCTCGCGACGCGCGATCGTCACGATCGCATCGAGGTCCGTCGCGCTCGCGGCAAGGCAGGTGCCCAGCGCGGCGATGCCCGGATTCCCCGGTGCGGCCAGGATCTCGGCCCCTTCGCCGTGCAGCTTCCACGCGAGCGCATGCTCGCGCCCGCCCCCACCGATGACGAGAACCTTCATCGCGACCGCGGGGGCGGGCCGTGCATCACGCGCCGGTACCGCCGCGCTTGTTCCACGCCTGCTGGAACGCGTCCTTGGCGCGACCGACAGCCGCTGTCACCTCGTCCACGGCCTGCTTCGCCTGATCCTTGTAGTAGCCGCCGGCTTCCGACATGTCGTCGGCGAGCGGACGCTTCGGATCGCCGCGGCGCGCATAGTTGCCGGCCAGGATCTCGCGGTACTGGTCGCTCGTGGACCAGCGCGCCATCTCGGCCGCGCGCACGGTGCCGAACGGATGGGAGCGCCAGACGGTGTTCATGAGCTTGAGCGCCTTGTCCCACGCGCCGCCGTCCGTCTCGTACTCCGATGCCTGCTGAAGGAACGCATCGACGTCAATGGTATCATCGCCCGCCTTGCCGCCCGAGAGCTTGAGCTGCGCCGACGCCGCGATGCGCAGGTCCTGCACGCCGAGCAATCCGGCGCGGTCAGCCGAGAACTCCGCCTTGCGGTACCACTCAAGCAGCGCCATCTGGAACGGCAGCAGAGCAACACCGGCCAGCATCGGCAGCGAGCTCAGCCCCACGGCCATGATCAACTCCGCGATGGTCGTGTACGTGACGTGTCCGCTCATCACGTGACCGAGCTCGTGGGCGAGCACGTTGCGCTGCTCGTCGCGGTCGAGGATGCCGAGCGCTCCCGAGTTGACCACGATGAACGGGTCCTCGAAGCCGTAGGCGCCAGCGTTTGCCCTCGGATCTTGCGTGACGTAGAGCTGCGGCCGCGTCGGCCAGTCGAGGGTGGCGATGACCTCGGTGTACAGCGCATCGAGCTTGGGGCGCTGGCGCGGACCCACGCGCACCGCGTCGGCCGTGAAGAAATGCCGCGCGCCACGGTCACCGATGAACCCCGCGATCTTGCGGATGACATCGTCGAAGCCCGGCAGCGCGCGCATGGCGTTGAGCGCGGCACGGTCCGCCGGGTGTTCCCAGGCGGTGGAGTCGATCAGCGGAAGCGGGGTCGGGGCCATGGCTCGTGGGTCCGGTGAAGGAGGGTATCCTCCGTACGGCTCGCTCAGGTCAGGAGTTACAGCCCCGCAAACGCCTGATCAAGGTCGGCAACCAAGTCGACCAGGTCTTCGACGCCGCACGAGAGTCGGATCAGCCCGTCGGTCAGTCCCATGGCGGCCTTCACGTCAGCCGGCACGGAGCCGTGGGTCATGCTGGCCGGGTGCGAGATCAGCGACTCGACCCCGCCCAGCGACTCGGCCAGCGAGAACACCTTCATGCGGTCGAGGACGTGCTTGGCATTGGCCTTCGAGCCGGTCTCCACCGAGATCATTCCGCCGAAACCCGTCATCTGCTTCTTGGCCAGTGCGTGCTGCGGATGCGACTCGAGGCCGGGGTAAATCACGCGTTCGTGGCCCCAACGCTTCACGAGCCAGGCGGCGACCGCGCGCCCGTTCTCGTCGTGCCGTGGCATGCGCAGGTGCAGCGTCTTGGTACCGCGGAGCGCCAGGAAGCAATCCATCGGCCCAGGCACGGCGCCGCCCGAGTTCTGCAGGAACTGCAGTTGGGTGGCCAGATCGTCCCGATTGGTCACGACCATGCCGCCGATCATGTCGCTGTGGCCGTTCAGATACTTGGTTGTGCTGTGCATCACCAAATCAGCGCCAAGTGCGAGGGGGCGCTGGAAGAACGGGGATGCGAATGTGTTGTCGACCACCAGAATGGCTCCTGCCTTTTTGGCGATCTGGCCCGCCGCCTCGAGGTCGGTCAAACGCATGAGTGGGTTTGTCGGCGTCTCCACCCAGACCATCCGCGTGGCTGCTGTGACCGCGTCCGAAATAACCTGCGCATCTCGGGTATCAACAAACGTGAACGAGATGCCGAAGTTCTTGAGGACGCGATCGAAGAGCCGAAAGGTTCCGCCGTACACGTTCTCACCACAGACGACGTGGTCGCCGGACTTGAGCAGCTTCATGATCGTGTCCGTGGCTCCCACCCCCGAGGCGAACGCAAAGCCGTGTGTCCCCCCTTCCAGGATGGCCACATTGCGCTCGAGCGCCTCACGAGTGGGGTTTTTGCCACGCGCGTACTCGTAGCCCTTGTTCTCCCCGAGCGCATCCTGCACGTAGGTTGACGTGAGGTACACTGGTGTCATGATCGCCCCCGCAAGGGGCTCGGGCCGCTGGCCCGCATGAATGGCCTGGGTGCCGAAGCCGGCCGATCGATCGCTCTCGAAGACCTTCGTCATGTGACTTCAATCCGTTGGACGATGATCATCAAGATACTCGATGGGCAGGAAAGGGAGCGGACGCACGTCGCATGCGCGCTTCCGGAGGCTCTCCTGTGGGGGTGATCACGATGGATGCACCGACGATGCGCCCCGCATTGCCGAACACGATTCCGCCCGGCTCCACCTGCCTGGTCGTGGATGACGAGCCGCGTATCCGGCAGGTCCTCGCGCGCCTCATGAAGGCCGATGGGTTCGAGTGCCGTGAAGCGGGCTCGGGCACGGAGGCCCTGCAGGTCCTCGACGAGGCCCCGGCGGATCTGGTCATTTCCGACCTCCGCATGCCGCAGATGGATGGCGTCGAGCTCCTGCGCCACCTGCGCGAGCGCCATCCCGACACGGCCGTCATGCTGATCACCGCCGTGGCGGACGTGGACGTGGCCGTCGGCTGCCTCTCGACCGGCGCGATGGACTACCTCACCAAGCCGTTCCACCTCGACGAGGTGCGGGCGCGCGTGGCGCAGGCCATGCAGAAGCGTCGCCTCATCATCGAGAACCGCAGCTATCAGGTGCGGCTCGAGCAGCGCGTGACCGTGCAGGCCACGCGCATGGAGGAGCTCTTCCTGGCCGGCATCCAGTCGCTGGCCGAGGCGCTCGAGGTCAAGGATCGCTACACGCGGGGCCACTCGGTGCGCGTGTCGCAGTACTCCGTGGCCATCGTGCGCGCCCTCGGGCTCGACGACAACGTCGCCCGGCAGGTGGAGCTCGGCGGCCACGTGCACGACATCGGCAAGATCGGGGTGCGCGAGTCCATCCTCAACAAGCCCGGCCCGCTCACCGACGAGGAGTACGATCATATCATGCTCCACCCCATGGTCGGGTGGCGCATCCTCTCGCCGCTGCTGCAGGACGCACCGATGGCGCTCAACATCGTGCGCTCGCACCACGAGCGCTTCGACGGGCGCGGCATTCCCGACG
>JAYTVE010000062.1:0-8224 GCA_043744185.1 Gemmatimonadota bacterium
CTGTGCATCCCGCAGCGCTCGCGAAAAGTCGTCGGCCGTCCCGGCGGGATCGAGCAGCAGCGCGGCGCGCCCATCACTCGCCGAGAGCGCCGTCAGAAACGCCGCGCCCGGTCGCATCAAGATCGCACTCGGCCTGCCGGACAAAGCGCGCACGAGCGGTGCGCTCGAGCGCAGCAGCGTGATCCCGGCCATCGCGAGCTGCGCCGCCGGTATGCCGTCCACCGAACCTCCGTGCGCCGCCACGGCGAACGGGACGTACGCGAACGGGTTGGTCACAACTCGAAGCGGGCGACCACCGAGCGCAGGCGGTTGGCGACTTCGGCGAGGTGCTGGCTCGATTCCGCGATGTGGATCATCGCGCTGCCCTGCGTCTCGACCACTTCGCGCACTTCCTGCGCGGTGGACGCGTTCTGGCCGGCCACGGTGGCGATCGCTTCGATCTCGTCCACGAGTGCGGCGACCTCGCGCTGTTGTTCGTCCGCCGAGTGCACGATGGCCGCCACCGCCACGCGACTCCCCTCGATCTGCAAGCCGATGCGCTCGAGCGCGGTCGCGCTGCCGCGAATGACCGACTCACCGGCGGCCACCTGATCGGACACGCCCGTGATCTGCTCCTCCGTGGAGCGCGCCGACGAGAGAATTTCCGTGGCGAGTGATCGGATCACGTCCAGTGCGCGCGCACTTTCGGAGGCGAGTTTGCGGACCTCATCGGCCACGACCGCGAAGCCCTTGCCCTGCTCGCCCGCGCGCGCCGCCTCGATCGCGGCGTTGAGCGCGAGCAGGTTGGTCTGCTTGGCGATCTGCGCGATCGTCTCCGTGATGCGACCGATCTGGCGCGATTTCTCGGCGAGCGCCTGTACGGCCGGCACCGCATCGCGCGTCACGGCCGTGATCTGCGCCATGCTCTCGAGCGCTTCGCGCGCGGACGCCACGCCGCGCTGCGCGACGTGCGTCACTTCCTCGGCGGCCTGATTCGCGGAGCGCGCCTGGTCCGCCACGCCGCGGGCGCGCGCGGACACGGCGCTCGCCCCCGCCGAGATGGTCGTGATCGCCGACGTCTGCATGGCAGCCGATCCGGAAATCGAGTTTGCGGCTGCGGAAACCTCTTCCGTGCTGGCCGAAAGTTCCTCGGCGCTCGCCGCCATCTCTTCGGCGGTCGCCGCGACCTCGGCCGCGCCGGCCTCGATCTCGCGCAGCACGGTGCGCAATTGGCCGCTCATGCGCCGGAAACTTTCCGCGAGCGACCCGATCTCGTCGTCGGAGTTGTACGCGAGGTCGCGGCGCAAGGCGCCCTGCGCCACGGCCTCGACGTGCGCGGACACCGCCTCGATGCCGCGTGTCAGGCGCCCCGCGATCCAGAAGGCCAACCCGACCGCGATGAGGAACACCACCGGCAGGATGGCGGAGAAGCGCAGCAGCTGGCGATCAAGTTCTGCGAGGAACGCGTCGGCGTTCAGCGTCGCGAGCACGAAGCCGACCGGTTCGCCATTGCTGCGCGCGATCGGCGCGACGGCCGAGATCACGCGCTCGCTCTTGACGATGTACAGGTCGCTGTAGGCGCCGCGTCCCAGTGCCAACGAGTCGCTCAGACCCGGCGGCGGGGTCCACGCGCTCGCGTACTCGGCGCGATCCGGCGACCACGAGCCATGCGCGATGATGCGCCACCGTCCCGTGGAATCGCGGCGCACGATCGCGATGCCATCCGTCAGCTCGGTGGCCGCGCCACCGTTCGCCGCCCAGAACTTGCGGAGTTCGCCGCGCACGTACGCGAGCGTGCTCGTGTTGCGCTGCGTGACGAGCGCCTGGATCGAATCACCCGAGAGACTCGCGCCTGACGTGCGTGCGATCGCCTCGAGACGCTGGCCATGCAGCTGGAGGAGCCCGCTGCGGGCCTGCAGGTAGATCGGTACCACCAGCACCACAAGCGCTGCCAGCACGGCGGCGGCGCAGGCGGCGGCGAGCTTCCAGCGGAAGGGCAGGACCGAGCTTCTCGGCCGTGGCGGCGTGTCCAGGGAGGCTCCGGGATGGCGGGGCATTCACCGCGCGCCGCGATGCGGCGCTCGTGCGCGACCGGATGGTAACGTAGGTCACCGAATCGCACGGGTAAAGACGAGCGCAAATCTTGAAACGGCACAGGCTTGCGCTAGGATTCAGGTTCAGCGAATTGGAGCCGAAATCGGATGGCGTACGAAGGGCTGATGGTGAGTGTCTCCGGTATCCGGGGACGGGTGGGCGAGGCGCTGACCCCTGAGATCGTATCGACCTTTGCCGCGGGGTTCGGGGCGTGGGCGACCGCCCGACACGCCAACAACGCGATCGTGGTCGGCCGCGACAGCCGCGTTTCAGGGCCAATGTTCCATCGCGTCGTGCTCGCCGCGCTACAGTCGGTCGGATGTCGCGTCATCGACGTCGGAATGGCGCCCACGCCCACGATCCAGATGGCGGTTGAGCACCACCATGCCGCCGGTGGATTGGCGATCACGGCGAGCCACAATCCCGTGGAGTGGAACGCGCTCAAGTTCATCGGATCAAGCGGCCTCTTTCTCGATGGCACGGAGGCCGTCGACATGCGCCACTCGGTCGAGGCCGGCTTCAAGCGCGTCTCGTGGGACAAGCTTGGCACGGTTGAGTCCGACGCCGACGCCTGTCAGCGCCACGTGGGCGCGATTCTGGCCCTGCCGTGGCTCAACGTGGCAGGCATTCGAGCGAAGCGGTTCAAGGTCGCCCTCGACTGCTGCCATGGTGCGGGGCCGACCGTCTTTCCGGCGCTGCTCGAGGCGCTCGGCTGCGAAGTCCACGCCATCGGCATGACGCCGGATGGGCGTTTTCCGCGGTCACCAGAGCCGATTGCCGATAATCTCAAGGAGCTCGAGGCGCTGGTGTCGCGCAGCGGGGCCGCCGTGGGCTTGGCCACTGACCCGGACGTGGACCGCCTCGCCCTCGTGGACGAGAAGGGGCGCGCCATCGGCGAGGATTGGACCTTGGCGCTTGCGACACGGGTCGTCCTGCGACACCGGCAAGGGCCGGTGGTCACCAACCTCTCGACCAGTCGGATCCTCGACGACGTCGCCGAACGGCTCGGCTCCCGAGTGTTGCGGGCGCCCGTGGGGGAAGTCAATGTGGCAGTACGGATGCGCTCGGAAGGCTCGCCGATTGGCGGTGAGGGAAATGGCGGGGTGATCCTGCCGGAACTCCACCTTGGTCGCGATGCCCCCGTTGGCGCGGCACTGATCCTGCAGTTGCTGTTGGATGAAGCGCAACCACTTTCCGCCATCGTGGCGGAGTATCCGCGCTACGCGATCGTGAAGGACAAGCTGGACCGCCCTGCGGGCGCCCTGGCTCCGGTTTACGACGCCCTCCGGGCGGCGTTCCCCGACGCCACGGTAGACATGCAGGACGGACTGCGCCTGTCCTGGCCCGACCGCTGGGTGCACGTCCGGCCCTCCGGCACCGAGCCGATCGTGCGCGTCATCGCCGAGGCACGAACCGAGGCGGAGGCGCGGACGCTCATCGCGCGCTCCCGCGAGCCGCTCGACCAGCTCGCGCGCGCCTAGGTCATTCTTTCTTCCGGATCCTGATCCATGTGCGGAATCGTTGGATATGTCGGGCCTCGCACTGCCACGCCTCTTCTCCTCGAGGGGCTCAAGCGGCTCGAGTATCGCGGCTATGACTCGGCCGGCATTGCCGTCATGAACGGCAAGGGGCTCGAGACACGTCGCGCGCCCGGCAAGATCGCGAAGCTCGAGGCGGCGCTGAATGTCGATCCGGTGACGGGTACGCTCGGCATCGCGCATACGCGCTGGGCGACGCACGGCGCGCCTACGGAGATGAATGCGCATCCGCACAAGAGCACCGACGGCTCGATCGCCGTCGTCCACAATGGCATCATCGAGAATGCGACGGCGATCCGGGCGCGTCTCGAGGCGAGCGGCTACGTCTTCACGTCGGAGACCGACACCGAGGTGCTCGCGCACCTCATTCAGGAGATGTACACCGGCAACCTCGAGGAGGCGGTCATCCGTGCACTCGAGAAAGTCGAAGGCACGTACGGCATCGCGGTGGTCTGCAGCAAGGAGCCGAACAAGATCGTCGCTGCGCGCAAGGGCAGCCCGCTTCTCGTCGGTCTGGGCGACGGCGAGTACTTCATCGCGTCCGACGCGTCGGCGATTCTCAACCACACGCGCGAAGTCATCTATCTGGATGACGGCGACCTCGCCGTGCTCGATCGCACGGGCTACAAGATCATCGACATGAGCGCGACGCATCTCGATCGCAAGGTCACCAAGATCGACTGGGACCTCGGACAGATCGAGCGCGGCGGCTACGCGCACTTCATGCTGAAGGAGATCTTCGAGCAGCCCACCACCATCGAGAACACGATGCGCGGGCGCCTGCTCCAGGACGACGGCACCGCCAAGTTCGGTGGCCTCAACCTGACCGACGAGGAACTGCTCAAGTTCGACAACATCGTCATCACCGCCTGCGGCACCAGCTGGCACTCGGCGCTCATTGGCGAGCACATGATCGAGGAGCTGACGCGCATTCCCGTCGAGGTCGAATACGCATCCGAGTTCCGCTACCGCAACCCGATCGTCAACGAACGCACGCTCTGCATCGTCATGTCGCAGTCGGGCGAGACGGCGGACACGCTCGCGGCGATGCGCGAAGCCAAGCGGCGCGGCGCGCGCACGCTCGGCATCGTGAATCAGGTCGGCTCGACGATCGCGCGCGAGGCGGACGGCGGCATCTACATCCACGCCGGCCCCGAGATCGGCGTCGCGAGCACGAAGGCATTCACCTCGCAGGTGGTGGCGCTCGCGCTCTTCACGCTCAAGCTCGGTCGTCTGCGCCAGATGTCGATCCTTGACGGTCGCAAGCTCGTCCAGGCGCTGCAGGCCCTGCCCGGGCAGATCCAGAACATCCTCGACCGTGCCGACGAGATCGAGCAGCTGGCCGAGGAATTCAAGCGCGCGTCGAATTTCCTCTATCTGGGCCGCGGCTACAACTTCCCGGCCGCGCTCGAAGGGGCGCTCAAGCTCAAGGAAATCTCGTACATCCACGCCGAGGGCTATCCCGCGGCCGAGATGAAGCACGGCCCGATCGCCCTCATCGACGAGATGATGCCGGTAGTCTGCATCGCCCCGCACGACACGATCTTCGACAAGATCGTAAGCAACGTGCAGGAGGTGAAGGCGCGGAAGGGCAAGGTCATCGCCATCACGTCTCAGGCGGAGCCGAGCCTCGTGGGCAAGATCGACTACGAGTTCCGCATCCCCCAGACGCTCGAGATGCTCTCGCCGATCCTCGCCTCGGTGCCGCTCCAGCTGCTGGCGTACTACATCGCGGTGAAGCGCGGCTCGAACGTGGACCAGCCGCGCAACCTGGCCAAGTCGGTCACGGTCGAGTGATCTCGTCCTGAGCGCATCGAGGGACGACGGCCTATGCGCGTCCTCCTCCAGCGCGTTTCGCGCGCCGAAGTTCGCATCCGCCCCGACGACGGCGGACCGCCGTTCGTCTCCGGCGCCATCGGCAGGGGCTTCTGCCTCCTCGTCGGCTTCACGCATGCCGACGCGCCGGCGCAGGTGGACTGGATGGCGGAGAAGGTGGCTGGGCTCCGGCTCTTCACCGATGCCGGGGACAAGATGAACCTCGCACTCGCCGACGTTGGTGGGAGCGTGCTGGTCGTCTCGCAATTCACGCTGTACGGCGATGCGTCGAAGGGACGCCGCCCGAGCTTCATCGAGGCCGCGCGTCCGGACGTCGCGACCCCGCTCTACGACGGGTTCATTTCCAAGCTGCGCGCGATCGGCCTCACCGTGGCCACGGGCCAGTTCGGCGCGATGATGGACGTGGACCTCGTCAACGACGGCCCGGTGACGCTGATGCTCGAGAAATGAGCGCCCCCACCGTTGTTCTGGCATCCGCGTCGCCGCGTCGCCGCGAGTTGCTGACGCTCGTGGGCATTCCACATGTGGTCGATCCCGCGGATGTTGACGAGTCGGTGATCGACGACGAACGCCCCGACGCGTACGTGGAACGGTTGGCGCGCGCCAAGGCGGCCGTCGTCGCGGCACGGCACCCCGGCTCCGTCGTGATCGCGGCGGACACCACCGTCGTGCATCACGGCGAGATCCTCGGCAAGCCCGGGTCCGTGCGTGAAGCCGAAGCGATGCTTGCGCGGCTCTCGGGCCACACGCATGCGGTGTACACCGGAATGGCCGTTGCGCTGAATGCGCGCGAGGCAAGCGCAGTCGAGCGCGTTGACGTCACGTTCCGCGATCTGAGCGCCACCGAGATTGCCGCCTACGTGGCCACGGGCGAGCCCATGGACAAGGCCGGTGCGTACGGCATCCAGGGTTTCGGTGCCACCATCGTCGAGCGGATCCATGGCGACTACTTCAGCGTCATGGGACTCGGCCTCCGGCGCGTCGTTCAGCTGATGGGCGAGCTGGGCGTGCACTACCAGTTCGGCGCCGGGGTCACGCGCTGACGCACCCGGGCTTCGCCTTCCGCACCGGGGCCACGCATGGCGCCGCGCGCGTCGGCCGATTCACCGCGCCGCACGGTGTGGTCGAGACGCCCGCCTTCATGCCGGTGGGCACCCACGCCGCGATTCGCGGACTGACCATGCCGGAGGTGGCCGCGGTCGGCGCCCGCATGGTGCTCGCCAACGCCTATCACCTCTACCTGCGTCCCGGGGACGCGATGGTGCGCGCGCTCGGTGGCCTGCATGCCTTCGCGCGGTGGAACGGCCCCATGCTCACTGACTCGGGCGGCTTCCAGGTCTTCTCGCTCGCGCGCTATCGTACCGTGAGTGAAGAGGGCGTCACGTTCAAGAGCAAGCTCGACGGTGCGATGCACGCGTACACTCCGGAGCGCGTGATGCAGATCGAGCGCAACCTGGGCGCCGACGTCATCATGCAACTCGACGAGTTGATCGCCGGCGGCAGCGACGTCGTCGAGGCGCGCGCGGCGATGGAGCGGAGTCTGCGCTGGCTCGAGCGCTGTCGCGTCGAGTTTGATCGCCTCGAGCGCGAAGGCCGCGCGCCACTCGAACGCGAGCCGGTGCCACCCGGCACGCCGCCGCTCGCCTCGCTGAATGACGCCGAGCGTGCCACACCTCCGCAACTGCTCCTGCCGATCGTGCAGGGCGGCGTGCACGCCGAGCTTCGGCGCGACTCGATCCGCGGCATCCTGTCGCGCGGCGAGTGGGCCGCGGTCGCCGTCGGTGGCCTCTCGGTGGGTGAGCCGAAGCCCGCGATGCTCGCCACGCTCGACCTGTGCGACGCCGAGTTGCCACGCGAGCGACCGCGCTACCTGATGGGAGTCGGCTTTCCCGACGACCTGATCGAGGGCGTGCGTCGCGGCATGGATCTCTTCGACTGCGTGGCGCCCACGCGCATGGGACGTCACGGCACCGCCTTCACGCGCGATGGCACGGTGCAGCTGCTCAAGAGCACATTTCGAGTCGACCGCGCACCGCTCGACGAGGCTTGCGGGTGTCCCGCCTGCACGCAGTACGATCGTGCGTACCTGCGGCACCTCTTTGCGGCCGACGAACCGCTGGGTCCGCGTCTGATCGCGCTGCACAACCTCGCGTTCCTGCTTCGCCTCATGGACCAGGCGCGTGCGGCCATTGTCGACGGATCGTTCGGAACGTGGAGCGACGCGTGGTTGGCGCGGTACCGCGCGCGATCCGACCGCTAGGCGCGCAGCAGCTGTCGCTCGACGGAGCGACGCTCGTCCACGTGCGGGTTGGGCACGTCGGACGCGGCGCGCGAGTGGATCCCGAGCGCCACCTTGAGTGCGGTGATGACGCTCGTGTCGCGCTCGCGCTGGAGCGCCTCGGAGACCATGGGCAGGGCGATCGTGCGCCGCAGCGAACCGAGGGCCGCCGCCGCCTTGGCGCGCACTGCGGGCGATGGATCCCGCAGCGCATTCGTGAGCACCACCATCGCCTTTGGCGTGCCGATGCGCGCGAGGCCGTGCAGCGCGGCGAGCTTGACGCGCTCGTCGAGGTGTTCCGTCATCTCGATCACGTCGTCCTCGAGCTCGCGGCGCGCACCCTTGCCGGCGAGGTCGACTGCGTTGCGCGCCACGAACCAGCGCTGGTCGTGCATGAGATGGCGCAGGAACCCGGCCTCGATGCGCATGGTGAGCAAGGCGTTGAAGATCGCCGAGCGCTCCTTCCGCGAATCGGTGGCGGTGAGCATTTCGAGCATCT
>JAYTVE010000063.1:0-8210 GCA_043744185.1 Gemmatimonadota bacterium
CGGCCGTGACCACCAACTGGCGCCTCGAGCGGTTGGGCGCCATCGAGCGCTCGGTGCTTCGCCTCGCGGCGGCCGAGCTCCACATTGGCGAGACGCCACCCAAGGTGGTGCTGCAGGAGGCGACGACGTTCGCGGAGCGGTTCGGGTCGCCTGCGAGCGCCAAGTTCGTGAACGGCGTGCTCGACGCGCTGGCGCGCAAGCTTGGCCGGCTGTAGCTCGTCCTCGGGGCCCGCATGAAGATCGTCGTCGTCAATTGGCAGGACCGCGAACACCCGATGGCGGGCGGTGCGGAAGTCCACCTTCACGCGATCTTCGGGCGGTTGGCGCGGCGCGGCCACGACGTGACGCTGTTCTGCGGCGGATGGGCGGGGTGTCCGCCACGCGTGGAGCTCGACGGCATCCAGGTGGTGCGCGCCGGCACGCGACAGTCGTGGCCGCTGGTCGCACGCAGCGAGTGGCGGCGGACGATCGCCGCGTCCCGGCCCGACGTTTTGGTGGAGGACATCAACAAGATGCCGCTCTTCACGCCGTGGTGGGGGGCACGTCGCACGGTGGGGCTCGTGCCGCATTTGTTCGGATCCACGGCGTTCCAGGAGCTCGCGGCGCCGCTCGCCGCGACGGTCTGGCTCTCGGAGCGCCCGCTGCCGTGGGTGTACCGCGACTGCCCGTTTCAGGCAATCAGCCAGAGCACCGCGGATGATCTGGTCTCGCGTGGCATTGCCCGCGGCAAGGTGGCGGTGATCCTGCCCGGCATCGATGCCGTCGGCCTCACCCCCGACGAAGCGGGCCGGTCGGCGACGCCGGTGATTGCCTACATCGGCCGGCTCAAGGCCTACAAGCGCGTCGATCTCGTGATCAAGGCGTTTGCGCAGCTGCAAGACCCCCGCGCGCGCCTCGAGGTCGCGGGCGAGGGCGACCATCGGCCGGCGCTCGAGGCACTCGTGCGCTCGCTTGACCTGCAGGGGCGCGTGACGTTTCTTGGATTCGTGAGTGCCGCCGAGAAACGCGCCCTCCTGCGGCGCGCGTGGGTTGTTGCCCTCGCGAGCCCCAAGGAAGGGTGGGGAATCACGAACCTCGAAGCCGCCGCCTGCGGGACGCCGGTCGTTGCCTCCAACTCGCCCGGAATTCGCGAGTCGGTGAAGCACGGCGTCACCGGCGTGCTCACGCCGCACGGGGACGTGGCCGCGATGTCCGCCGCGTTCGCGTCCTTCGCGTCGGACCTCTCGCGCGTGCGTGCCATGGGCGGTGCCGCGCGCGACTTCGCCGAGCAGTTCACCTGGGAACGCGCCGCGGACGAGACCGAGCGCCATCTGGAGTCTGTCGCATGACGCCGCGCCTCACCGTCGGAACCCTCATCGAGCGCCTCGCCGACGCGCTCCAACTCGAGGTGCTCGCGGAGCACGGCGGAATGGGGCGCGAGATCACGACGCACGAGTCGGCTTCGCCGGGGCTCGCACTCGCGGGCTTCGTGGGGCGCTTCATCTGGCAGCGCGTGCAGGTCATCGGCGAGACCGAGATCACCTACCTCGCCACTCTCTCCGACGCCGAGCGCGAACGCAACCTCGGCATCTTCTTTTCGTACGCCGTACCCTTGGTGTTCATCACCAAGGGGCTCGAACCGCCCGCTGGCCTCCTCGCGGCCGCGATGCAGGGCGGCGTGCCGGTGGTGCGCTCGAAGCTCAAGACGGCCGAGTTCTACAAGCGGCTCAACCCGTTCCTCGAGGGCGAGTTTGCTCCCACTGTCACGCTGCACGGGTCGCTCGCCGACGTCTTTGGCGTCGGGCTCTTCTTCACCGGCAAGAGCGGCATCGGCAAGTCGGAGTGCGTGCTCGACCTCGTGGAGCGCGGGCATCGCCTGGTGGCCGACGACATGGTCATCGCGACACGGCGCGGCGCAGACATCGTGATTGGACGCGGCCATGAGTTGCAGCGGCACTACATGGAGATCCGCGGCGTCGGCCTCATCGACGTGCAGGGGATTTTCGGCATCCGCGCCGTGCGCCAGCAGAAGCGCATCGAGGTGGTGGTCGATCTCGTCGAGTGGAAAGAAGGGATGCCGGTCGACCGCACCGGGCTCGACGTGGCCACGACCGACATCCTCGAGGTCTCGCTGCCGCGCATCAGCGTCCCGCTCAATCCGGGCAAGAACATCACGGTGATCGCCGAAGTCATCGCCATGAACCATCTCCTGCGCTACGCCGGGGTGGACGCGGCGGAGCAGTTCAACCGGCGCCTCATGGGCCGCCTGCAGCAGCAGGCGGACGTGCGCATGTACTTGCAGCAGGACGATGAGTGAGTCGCCGGCGCCGCGGGCGCTAGTCGCCGCGCACGGCGAACTCGCGGCCGGGCTCGTCTCCGGCGTGGAGGCGATCACGGGACGCGGAACGCATTTCATTGCCCTGTCGAACCGCGGGCTCGCACCGACCGACATCGAGCGCGCGATCCGCGAGAGCGTCGAGGGCGCGAACCTCGAGGTCGTCTTCACCGACCTCCCCATGGGCAGCTGTGCGATCGCCGCGCGAAAGGTGCAACGTCTCCGCCCGCAGCTCCTCGTGGTCACGGGGGTGAATCTCGCGACGCTCCTCGATTTCTCGATGGCGGACCAGTTGTCTCCCCGCGACGCCGCCGAGCGCGCAGTGGCGCGCGGACACGAAGCGCTCGGCACGATCCAGACGCCCAATCATGCCGGTTGAGGTCTATCGCATCGACGATCGTCTCATCCACGGCCAGGTCGTCGTTGGATGGGGGCAGCCGCTTGACATCGGATTCGTCGTGCTCGTGGACGACACGGTCGCTGCGTCCGACTGGGAGCAGGACCTGTATCGCATGGGCGTGCCGCCCGGCATGGTCGTCAATTTCACGGACGTGGCCTCGGCCGTGGCGGCCGTGCCCGGCTGGGCGGCCGAGAAGCGCAAGGGACTCGTGCTCACGGGCGACATCGACACGATGCGCCGACTCTGCGCGGGAGCGCCTGCGGTGCGCGCGGTGAACCTCGGCGGCGTGCATCACGCCCCCGGACGTCGGCAGCGGCTGCGTTATGTCTTCCTGTCGCCCGACGAGGAAGCGATGCTGCGCGAGATCGCGAGTACCGGTGTTGTCGTCACGGCGCAGGACGTGCCTGCCTCGCGCCCCGTGCCGCTCGAACAGGTGCTCGCGGGGACCGATCTCTCGTGAGCATCGAGACGCTCTTTCCCCTCGTGCTGCTCGGCGCCCTGCTCGGGCTCGACGTCGTGAGCTTTCCGCAGGCGATGATTTCGCGCCCGATTGCGGCGGCCACGCTGGCCGGCTTGGTGATGGGGGCGCCCGAGAGCGGCCTGATGGTGGGTGCGGCGCTGGAACTGATTGCGCTCGAGACGCTGCCGTTCGGCGCGTCGCGCTACCCTGAATGGGGATCGGCGGCGGTGGTGGGCGGCGCACTCTTCGCAAGCCAACCGACCGGTCGGGCCGGCTCGCTCACGCTTGCGGTGCTTGGTGCGCTCGCGACGGCGATGATCAGTGGCGGGTCGATGGTCGCGCTGCGCCGACTGAACTCCGTGCGGGCGCGGGCTGTGCGCGAGCAGGTGGACACCGGGTCGTGGCCCGCCGTGCGCCAACTCATGCTGGGCGGCATCGTGCTCGACTTGCTGCGGGGCGGCGCGCTGACGGCGGCGGCCTTGCTGCTGCTCGTTCCCGTGATGCAGGCGACGTTGGGCAGTTGGACCCTTCCGCCGGACATCTCTCGCGCTGCGGCGGTGACGATGCTCGCGTCGGTGGCCGTGGCAGCGAGCTGGAACCTCTTCCACAGCTCGACGACTGCGAAGTGGCTGTTCGCGGGTGGCCTCGTCGGCGGCCTCGCGCTGCTGGTGCTGAGGTGAGCGTGAGGGTCGCGCCCCCAGCCTCACCACGTGCGAGTGGCGCGGCGCCTTCTCCGGCCGTGTTGCCACTGCGCACACGGCTCCAGATCCTCTTCCGGCTGCATGCGTTGCAGGGGAGCTGGAACTACGAGCTGCTCTCGGGCACTGGCATCGGCTTCTGCATCGAGCCGGCCCTGCGTTTCCTGCCTGGCGGCTACGATGGGCCCGCCTACCGCGCGGCGCTCTCGCGCCACTGTCAGTACTTCAACTGTCATCCGTATCTCGCGGGGGTGGCCGTGGGCGCGCTGGCGACGGCGGAGCTCAACGGTGAGGCTCCGGCGCGCATCGAGCGGTTCCGCGCGGCGCTGTGCGGACCGCTCGGCAGTCTCGGCGACCGGTTGGTCTGGGCGGCGTGGCTGCCGTTCTGCTCGATCCTCGCGCTCGCCGCCTTCGCGCTGAATGCCCCGTGGTGGGGCGTGCTCGCGATCTTCCTCGGCACGTACAACGCCGGACACCTCGCGCTGCGTGCGTGGGGGCTCCGTGTCGGGCTCGAAGGAGGCCTCAAGGTTTCCCAACGGCTCGGCGCTCCGGTGCTGCGCGAGGGGCCGGAATGGCTTGCTCGCGCGGGGGCTTTGTTGGGGGGGCTCGTGCTCCCGCATGCACTCTTCCGCCTCATGGGTCCCGGGCGCAGCTTGCTCTGGACGGTTCTGGCGGCCGTGGGGCTGGGTGGCGTCCTCGTGGCTCGGCTGCATGGCCGGCTCGAAGGATGGCGTCTGGCGTTGGTGGTTCTCACGGCTGTCGCCCTCTATTCCCTCGTGCGCTGATGCCCGAACGCTCCGTCCAGATCATCAACCGCAACGGCTTGCACGCCCGCCCCGCTGCGGAGATTGTGAAGACCGCCGCGAAGTTCGCCGCCGACGTCACCATCGCGCGTGATGATGTCGAGGTCAACGGAAAGAGCATCATGGGCGTCATGATGCTCGCGGCCGAGTTCGGCTCGACGGTCCGGCTGACGGCCGCGGGACCGGATGCCGACGCGGCGCTGGAGGCGCTGGCTGCGTTGATCGCGTCGAAGTTCGGGGAGAGCGCGTAGGGTGGAGCGCACCCTCGTCGGGAGCCCGGCCTCACCGGGCATCGTGGTTGGTCCCGTGCACCTCCTGCTCTGGGAGGTGCCGGAGGTTCGCAATGCGATCGTCAGTGACGACGGCATTCCGGCCGAGATCGAGCGCTTTCGCCTTGCCATCGAGAAATCGCGCGACCGGCTCGCGCACGTGCGGGATCGCGTGGCGGCGTCGGCGGGAGTTGAGGAGGCCGCCATCTTCGACGTGCAGCGCACGATGCTCGAGGATGCGGAGCTGCTCAAGGCGGTTGACACGCTGATTCGCCAGAACCTCACGGCTGAGAAGGCGTTCGACCTCGTGCTGCTCGAGTGGCGCCAGCACTTCGCCCGGCACGCGCAGGCCATGGTGCGCGAGCGGGTGGGCGACCTGACCGACGTGCACATCCGCGTGCTGACGGTGCTCATGGAGCTGCCGGACCACGATCCGGTGGAACTGCCCAAGGGTGCCGGCGCGATCATCGTCACGCACGACCTCACGCCGTCGCTCACGGTGCAGCTCGATCGCGAGGCGATCGCCGCCATTGCGACCGACGCCGGGACGCGCACTTCGCACGTCGCGATTCTCGCGCGTTCGCTCGGCCTCCCCGCGGTGGTGGGGCTGCGCGACGCCACCGAGAAGGTGAAGAGCGGCGAGACAATCGTGCTGGACGGATCGAGCGGCCAACTGCTCCTCAACCCGACGCAGGCCGAAATCGACGCGTATCGGCGGCGCGCGCAGCGCGAGGCCCGCGACGAAGCCGAGCTGTTGCGCGAGGCGGTCGCGGAGGCGCTCACCGAGGACGGCGAGCGGGTGACGCTGCGCGCGAACGTCGATCTTCCCGAGGAGGCGGAGCACGCGGCGTCCTCGGGCGCTGAAGGGGTGGGCCTCATGCGCACCGAGTTTCTCGTGGTGGGGCGCGCGACGATGCCCGACGAAGAAGAGCAGTACCGTGCGTATTCGCGCGTGGTGAGCGCGTTCGGCGGGCGACCCGTCGTGATCCGCACGTTCGACATCGGTGGCGACAAGCTGCCCGTCGGTGGCTTCCCCAGCGAGGCGAATCCGTTCCTCGGCTGGCGCGCGATCCGCATGTGTCTCGACCAGCCGGAACTGTTCAAGGTGCAGCTGCGCGCGCTGCTCCGCGCGGCGCTGCACGGCGACGTGCGGATCATGTTGCCGCTCATCGTGAGCGTCGACGAGGTGCGTGCGGCGCGCGCGCTGTTGGAGGAGGCCGCGTTCGAACTCGCGGCCCGCGGCGTGCCGCATGCCACGACGTTGCCGCTCGGCGTCATGGTGGAGACGCCCGCCGCCGCCGTGGCGGTGGACACGCTCGTTGGCGATGTCGCCTTTTTGAGCGTGGGGACCAACGACCTCGTGCAGTACACCCTCGCGGTGGACCGCGGCAATGCGAACCTGGCCGCGCGCTACACGCCGCTGCATCCTGCGGTCCTGCGGCTCATCCGCCGTACGGTCGAGGTGGGCATGGCGCATGCGCTCGACGTGTCGGTGTGCGGCGAGATGGCCTCGCAGCCGCTCATGGCGTTCGCACTCGTCGGCCTTGGCGTGCGCTCGCTGTCGGTGGCGCCGCGGTCGGTGCCTCTGGTCAAGCGGATCGTCCGCTCGATCAGCACGGCAATCGCGCGAGAGGCCGCCGAAGCGGCGATGGCCGCCCCGACGGCGGCCGCGGCGGAGCAGCAGTTGCGGCAGCGACTTTTCGCTGCGGTCGGCGATGCACCGTGGCTCAATTCCGGCTTGTCCGGGGTGGGCGCGTCCGATACGATTCGAGGCTGACCTGCCGCGCGGCGCGGCCCGTTCACCCAAGCCCAGAATCCCTGTGCTCGATCGCCAGCTCTTCACCTCGGAATCCGTCACGGAAGGTCACCCCGACAAGGTCGCGGATGCGATCTCCGACGGCGTGCTCGACGCGATTCTCGCGCTCGACTCGAAGGCGCGCGTGGCGTGCGAAACGCTGGTCACGACGGGCCTCGCGGTCATCGCGGGCGAGGTGACGACAAACAGCTGGGTGGACTTGCAGGAGATCGCGCGCTCGACGATCCAGCGCATCGGCTACACCGATGCGACGTTCGGCTACGACTACAAGACCTGCTCGGTGCTCAACGCGATTGGCAAGCAGTCGCCCGACATCTCGATGGGTGTCGACACCGGGGGCGCCGGCGACCAGGGCATGATGTTCGGCTACGCCTGCGACGAGACGGCCGAACTGATGCCGATGCCGATTCATCTCGCGCACGGTCTCACGCGTGCGCTCGCGGCGCGTCGCAAGGACAAGTCGCTCAAATGGCTGCGCCCGGACGGCAAGGCGCAGGTCACCGTGCTTTACGAGGATGGCCATCCGGTCGCGGTGGACACGGTCGTCGTCAGCACGCAGCACGCCGACGGCGTGAGCAATGCCACGATCCGCAAGGCGATCATCAAGGACATCGTCGAAGCGACGATCCCGAAGGCGCTGCTCGGCAAGAACGTCAAGTACCACATCAATCCGACTGGTCGCTTTGTTGTCGGCGGCCCGCAGGGCGACTGCGGCCTCACCGGCCGCAAGATCATCGTCGACACGTACGGCGGCATGGGCCGTCACGGCGGCGGCGCGTTCAGCGGCAAGGATCCGTCAAAGGTCGACCGTTCGGCCTGCTATGCGGCGCGCTGGGTCGCCAAGAACATCGTTGCCGCCGGCCTCGCCAAGCGATGCGAAGTGCAGGTGGCCTACGCCATCGGCGTCGCCGAGCCGGTGTCGGTCATGGTGGACACGTTCGGGACGAGCGCCGTGCCGGAAGCGAACATCATGGCGGCGGTGCGCGAGGTGTTCGACCTGACGCCGCGCGGCATCATCGCCTCGCTCGACCTGCTCAAGCCGATCTACTCAGCCACCTCGGCCTACGGACACTTCGGCCGCACGCCGGAGAAAATCGGGTCGGGCAAGACCGGGCGCACGACGTTCACTTGGGAGCGTACCGACCGCGCCGCGGCGCTCAAGCGCCTCGCGACGGCATAACCGCCTTCCCCAGGGCGGACGCGTCGCATGGTCGAAATGGCGGTCGCGCGCCTCGGCGTCGACAGCACGACGAACTCGTACGTCGTCGTGCTGCGCGAGAAGGGAGGGCCGCGCATCCTGCCGATCTGGATCGGACAGCCCGAGGCCGAGGCCATCGCCTCGCACCTCAACGGCGTGAAGCGCGAGCGCCCCATGACGCATGACCTCGCGCGCAACCTGATCGTCGGCCTCGGTGGCGTGCTGCGGCGCGTAAGCATCACGCGTGTCGAG
>JAYTVE010000064.1:0-2498 GCA_043744185.1 Gemmatimonadota bacterium
GGCGTCCACCACGATGGCCACCGCGCCGGCGTCCTCGAGCACCTGCGTGATGCGAGCCGCGGGATACGTTGCATCAAGCGGGACATACGCGGCCCCGGCTCTCCACGCGCCGAGCAGCGCAACCGGCAGCAGCGACGACCGCCCCACCATCACGGCCACGCGGTCACCGCGCTGCACGCCGGCACGACGGAGGCGGTCAGCCACGCGCGCGGAGCGTGCATCGAGATCGCGCCACGTGAGTTGTTCACCGGTCGATTCGATGGCCACCGCGTCCGGCGTTGCGCGCGCGAGTGCGACGATGCGCTCCGGCGCGGACCACGAGGGAATGGGCGCAGCAGTGTGGTTCCAGTGCTCGATCACAAGCGAGCGCTCGGCCGCGTCGAGCATCGGCAGGCGACTGATCGCGCAGGCCGGCTCCTGCGCAATGCTCGCGAGCAACACGGCGTAGTGGCCGAGCATGCGGTCAATCGTGGCCGCGTCGAAGAGGTCCGTGCTGAACTCGATGGCGGCACGCAGAGCACCGCCGCTCGCGGGGGTGAGCGAGAGCGTGACGTCGAACTTGCTCGTCTCCTTCGCGCCGCGCACACGACTTACCGCGAGCCCGGCGAGCGGCCTCTCCTCGGCGCTTCCCTCCGCGTACTGGAACGCGACCTGGAACAGCGGGCTGCGGCTCCGGTCGCGCGCCGGCTGCACCGCATCCACCACCTGCTCGAACGGCACCTGCTCGTGCGCAAGCGCCGCCAACGCCTCGCGTCGCACGCGCGCGAGCAGGTCGGTGAAGGCGGGATCGCCGGACAGATCGAGGCGCAACGCCAGCGTGTTGAGGAAGAGACCGACGAGCGGCTCGAGCGCGGGGTCGCTGCGCCCGGCAGAGATCGAGCCGACGGCGAAGTCGACCTGCCCCGAGTAGCGCGCCAGCAACGTCGCGAACGCCGAGAGGAAGGCCATGAACGGGGTGGCACCGTCACGGCGCGCGAGCGCGCGAATGCGCTCAGCCAGCTCCGCGCCCAGCAGCAGGTCGCGCTTGGCACCACGCGGCGACAACACCGCGGGACGCGCACGATCGACGGGCAGGTCGAGCGCTGGCACGTCGCGCAGGCGCTCCGCCCACCAAGCGAGGTGCCGCGCGGCGGCGGCTTCATCCGCTTCGTCGCGCTGCCACGCGGCGAAGTCGGCGTACTGCACGGCCAACACCGGGAGCGCGCTCGCGTGCGCACCCACCTGCGCGTCGTACGCCGCGGCGATTTCGCGCAGCATGACCGCATTCGAGAGTCCGTCAAACACGATGTGGTGCACAGCCAACAGCAGCACGTGTTCGCGCGGAGAGAGCCGGAGCAGCGATGAGCGCAGCAGCGGCCCGGTGCGCAGGTCGAATGGCGCGTTGGCATTCGCCTCCGCACGCGCGAGGACGGCTGCCGCGCGCGCGGGCGCCTCGAGGGGCGACAGCTCCTCCACGACGAGCGCCACGTCAAGCGAGGGCATGATCACTTGCACAGGTTCGTCGCCATCGAGCGCGAACACGGTGCGCAGCGCCTCGTGGCGCTCCACGACTTTGCGTAGCGCCGCCTGCAGCGCCTCGACGTCGAGCATGCCCTCGAGGCGCAGCGCTTGCGGCACGGTGTACGCCGATGCGCCACCCTCGAGCTGGTCGAGGATCCAGAAGCGCCGCTGCGCGAACGAGACGGGCATGACCGCCACCGGCCCGTGGCGCGACACCAGCTCGGCGAGCTCCGGCGAGACCGCGCTTCCGCGCTGCACGACGCGCCGTGCCACGGCCACGAGCGCCCTCGGGCCGTCCTCCGCCACCGTAGGCGCCGCCCTGCTCGCGTCCACCATCGCGGCGAGCGCCGCCACCGTGCGCGCCTCGAACAGCTGTCCAATCGTGAGCCGCACCGGCAGCTTCGACGCCAATCGCCCGATCACGCGCACGGCGAGCAGCGAGTGCCCACCGAGCGCGAAGAAGTCGTCGTCCACGCCCACCGCATCGACGCCGAGAACGTCCGCCCAGACCGCCGCGATCTCGCGCTCGCGCTCGGTGCGCGGCGCCACGAAGGCGCGCGTGGCCACCGCATCGTGATCCGGGGCGGGCAACACGAGGCGATTGACCTTGCCGGCCGGGGTGGTCGGCATCGTATCCAGCACCATCAGCGCCGAGGGCACCATGAAATCGGGGAGCGCCGTGCGCATTGCCATCGTGAGCGCGTCACGCAGCGCACCGTGCGCGGCCGACGCATCGATCGGCACCACGTAGCCGACGAGGCGCGCTTCCGCGCCCGGCTCGCGTCGCGCGATCACCACCGCCTGCTTCACGAACTTCGTCGCCATCAGCACCGCCTCGATCTCGCCCAGCTCGATTCGATGCCCGCGCACTTTCACCTGCTCGTCGAGCCTGCCGAGGTACTCGATCGTGCCGTCGGCCGCAAAGCACGCCATGTCACCCGTGCGGTACGCGCGCGCGCCCGGCTCCGACGCGAACGGATCGGCGATGAACTTCTCGG
>JAYTVE010000065.1:0-2494 GCA_043744185.1 Gemmatimonadota bacterium
CGCATGGCGCTCATCGAGGGACTCGCCGTCGCGATCACTCCCGAGCTCAAGCACTCCGATGCCTTGACAGTGCTCGAAGAGGCGGCCGCGCTCCGTCGCCTGCACAAGTCGCCCGACCCCGAGGCGCTCTTTGCAGGACTCGCGTTCCTGACCGAGGCGCATCAGGGGGCGTACGCTGCGGCGGGCGCGGTGCTGGGCGAGCTGAACGCGATGGATGCACGGCGCTTTGCTGGCGGCACAGCCCTGCGCGCCGTGTATGCCGCTGGCTCGATCAGTGGCGGACTCGGCTCAGCCACGAAGGCAGAGGCGTTCTTCAACGACTACCGCATGCTGCTCGACACGCTGAGCCTCCCCGATGGCGCACTCGCCGAGGTGGCGCAACAGTTCAGCGAACCCTCCACGATCACGGCAACGTGTCAGGGCGCGAGCAACGACGTGATGCAGCGCGCCCGTCTTTTGGCGCGCAGCGGTCAGGTGGGAGAGGCACTGTCCGCTGTCGGCAACCGGAATGACGCGACGCTCAACGCGCTGGCCGCCGAGACACGCGCAGTCGCCGACACCGGCAGCTTTCCGACGCTCGCGCGCGCGTTCCTGAGCGCGGCCGACAGCATGTTCGCGGCCGATCGGCACCTCGCGGCCGGCGAACTCTTCTGGCTTGCGGACAGTGCCGATGCTGCGCGCGCGGCATGGCGCGACGCACCGATGGCCACCGCGACACCCGCCGTCGCACGCGCGCTCATCGCGCGCTCGATGCTCGCCGACGCGACCATGGGGCGATCAGACGTCGCGTCGTTGGCTCGCGCTGCGCTCACGATGCTCCTGCGCGGTGGAGTTGCCGGCTCGGGGGTCGAGGCGCTTGAGTTGGCGAGGTCGCTGGACAAACTCGACGCGGCCGCCGCGCAGGCTCGCGCGCCAGTGCTCGACGAGCTGCGGGTGCGGAGTCTCGCACGTTACCTGCTCGCGCGTCGGTTCTGGATACTGGGCCGCCCGGATGCCGCTGCGCCCATGCTGGATCGCGTGCTCCGCGAGGGCGCGCTCCCGACGCCCTTCATCGAAGAGGCGATCCTCATGCAGATACGGGCCCTCGCTTCGTTGGAGCGCAGCGTCGATGCACTGAAGGTGCGAGTAGGCACGATGTACCGCACCCGGCGCGTCTTCATGCTCGAACTCGCGGACCTGTTCGAGCGCGCGGATCGCGCGGTGGCTGCCCCGCCCCGGCCACGCATGGTCACCGCCACCACCAATCCGGCGTGGGCGGACCGCATGCTGCTGACGCCGTTCGATCCGACGTCGTGAGCATAGCGCTCAGGACGTCGGTTCAGAACCCTTCGGGTACTTCGCGTTGTATCGCTCGATGCTCTCGATCACGATACGCGCCGCGACATCGCTCTTCTCCCAGCCGATGATCTGCATGCGCTTCCCTTCCAGGTCCTTATAGATCTGGAAGAAGTGCTCGACTTCCTTGAGGTAGTGCGCGGGAAGGTCGGCGATGTCGTAGTACTCCTCGTGATACGGATCGCTTACCGGCACGCCGAGGATCTTGTCGTCGGGTTCGCCGCGGTCGAGCAGCTTGAGCACGCCGATCGGCCGCACCTCGATGAGGCACCCCGGAAAGGTTGCTTCGTTCACGTGGACGAGCACGTCGAGCGGATCGCCGTCTTCGTGCAGCGTCTGCGGCACGAAGCCGTAGTCGCCGGGATAGTGCACCGCGGAGTAGAGCACGCGGTCGAGCTTGATCATCCCCGATTCCTTGTCGAGCTCGTACTTGTTGCGGCTCCCCTTCGGAATCTCGACGACGGTCGTGAGACGATCCGGCGGATGCAGGCCGGGGGGAATGTCGTGCCAGGCGTTGATCATGGGGCGGGGCTCGGGGTGTGGTATTGCCTCGTGAATCTAGTCCAAACGGCAAGCCCCGCGTACCGTCTTGGTCACCCCAGCGCGCGCGCCGCGTCCACCGCGAAGTACGTGAGAATGAAATCCGCGCCCGCGCGCCGGATACCGATGAGCGACTCCATCATCACGCGGTCGCCATCAATCCAGCCGCGCTCGGCCGCCGCCTTGATCATCGCGAACTCGCCGCTCACCTGATACGCGCCCGTCGGGTAGCCCGTTTCGGTCTTCACGCGACGAATGATGTCGAGGTAGGGTCCGGCCGGCTTCACCATCACCATGTCGGCGCCCTCGTCGATGTCCATGAACACCTCGCGCATCGCCTCGTCGGAGTTTGCGGGGTCCATCTGGTAGCCGCGGCGATCACCGCTCTTGGGCGTGCTTTCCGCGGCCTCACGGAACGGCCCGTAGTAGCCCGAGGCATACTTGGCCGCGTACGCGAGAATGGGCGTGTGATCATACCCTTCGCCGTCGAGCGCCTCGCGGATCGCGCGCACGCGTCCGTCCATCATGTCCGACGGGGCCACGATGTCGGCCCCCGCGCGCGCGTGCGACAGCGCTTCCTTGGCCAACAGCTCGAGCGAGGCGTCGTTGTCCACCTCGC
>JAYTVE010000066.1:0-2492 GCA_043744185.1 Gemmatimonadota bacterium
CCGGCGCGCCTCGACTCGATCTACAACGGCGCCGACGACGACGGCACGGGCACGGTGAGCGTGCTCGAGATCGCCGAGGCGATGGCGGCGATGAAGACCAAGCCGGAGCGCTCGATCCTGTTCGTCTGGCACACGGGTGAGGAGGCGGGGCTGTTCGGCTCGCAGTGGTTCACCGATCACCCGACGGTCAGCCGCGACTCGATCGTCGCGCAGATCAACATCGACATGGTCGGCCGCGGCGAGGCGTGGGACATCGCCGAGGGGAAGCCGGGCTACGTGCAGGTGATCGGCTCGCGCCGCCTGTCGACCGAGCTCGGCGACATCGTGGAGAAGACGAACACGAGCAAGAAGCATGGCATCGTGTTCGACTACCAGTTCGATGCGAACGGCCATCCGCAGCAGTACTACTGCCGCTCGGACCACTACATGTACGCGCGCTACGGCATTCCCGTGGCGTTCTTCAGCACGGGTGGCCACTCGGACTATCACCAGCAGACCGACGAGCCGCAGTACATCAACTACGGCCACATGGCGCAGCTCGACAACTACATCAAGGATCTCGTGATCGCGGTGGCGAACCTGGATCATCGGGTTGTGGTGGACAAGGCGAAGCCGGATCCGAAGGGGCAGTGCGTGCAGTAGGGCGGGCTCGAGATCAAGATCAAGGTCAAGATCAAAAGCAGACCACAGAGGCACAGAGGTCGAACGGAGGGCACGGAGAAGTGCCATTGCTTTTGGGGCCCGGACGCCAATACTCGGCGTTCGGGCCCCAAAGTCTTCATGTAGTTCCTCTGCGTCCTCTGTGCGATCTCTGTGCCTCTGTGGTGCAGTTGCCGTTCTCTACCCCTTCTTCGTCCCCATCCGGTACAGCGGCACCGCGACCAACGCCAGGAACGCCAGAATCCCGATGAGCGCGCTCTCCCCGAGCGATCCCATCGCCTTCTGCATGTTGAACACGCCGTCCCAACCCTTCACAGCCACGGCCGTGAGCAACACGCCCGTGATCGCGCCACCGGCAATGAGCCCCGACGAGAAGAGCACCCCCGGTCCCGAGTCCGCCGACGCGTCCTCCTCGCCGCCCGTGTGTCCGTTCTTGCGGTCCACGAGCCAGCGCACGCACCCGCCCATGAACATCGTCGCGCTCGTGGAAATCGGCAGGTACACGCCCACCGCGATCGGCAGCGAGTTGAGCCCGAGAATTTCCATTGCCACGGTGAGGAACGCGCCGATCAGGATCAGCCCCCACGGCAGCTTCTGCGTCAGGATGCCGTCCACCACGAGCGCCATGATCTGCGACTTCGGGCTGTCGAGTTTATCGACTTCCTTGCCGTCCGCGCCCACGCGCTCGCGACCACCGATGCCGGGGTCCACCAGATACTTGATCTTGCCGCCGTCATCCACGAGATAGCGTCCCGCGGGCGCGTCGCCCGTCGGTTCATACAGATGCCCGACGCGATACTCCTTGCCGTCCGCGCCCTTGCGTGTGTTCGCATCGATGGCCGATGACGCGATCGTCACCGCCGGATAGTCGCGCACGACGATCGTCGTCTTCGCTTCATTGAGAAACGTGATGATGCCACCGATCACGAGCGCACTCGTCGTCACGCCCGCGAACAAACCGATCTGCTGCCGCGCCGGCGTCGCGCCCACGAGATAGCCCGTCTTCAAGTCCTGGCTCGTGGCTGCGGCAACGGCGGCCGCCACGCACACCACGCCGCCAATCGAAAGCGCCAAGGCGCGATGCTCCGGCTTGGTCCAGCCCGCCGCGTAGAACAGCAGCGCGGTCAGCAGCACCGTCGCCACCGTCATGCCCGAAATCGGGTTCGACGATGCGCCGATCTGCCCGGCCACGCGGCTCGAGACCGTCACGAACAAGAACGAGAAGAAGAGCGCGAGGAGCGCGCCAACTGCGTTGATATGGATCTGCGGCAGCAGCATCATTGCCAGCACGCACGCCGCCACGCCGCCCAGCACCAGCGTCATCGGCAGGTCACGTGCGGTGCGCGGCGTTTCGTCGTCGCCCGCGGCGCCCCTGAATCCTGCGAAGCCACGCGACAGCGCACTCACGATCGTCGGCATCGCGCGCACGAGGCTCACGAGCCCGGCTGTCGTTACCGCGCCCGCCCCGATGTAGAACACGTACGCACCGCGCACTTCACCCGGCGTCATGTCCGCGATCCGCTTGGCTGCAAACAGCGGCTCGGCCAACGCAGACCCGAACAGCTTGATCACCGGAATGAGCACGAAGTACGACAGCATGCCGCCGGCAAAGAGATAGCCCGCGATCTTCGGGCCCACGATGTAGCCGACGCCCGCGAGCTCCGGACTCACTTCCGCCGAGATCTGCCCGAACAGCTCGGGCTTGCCCGTGGCCGGCACGATGCGCTGGAAGATCTTGCTCGGCACTTCGGTCCAGAGATGCACGCCGCCGTTCAGGAACTTGTAGAGCACGCCGAGTCCGAAGCCGCCGAACACCGTCTTCGCCTGCGTCC
>JAYTVE010000067.1:0-8131 GCA_043744185.1 Gemmatimonadota bacterium
TGATACTGGACGATGCGAGGCGTGACCGGCATGACCTACGGCGCGGGCGCGGGCGCCGGCGCCCCTCCGCGCCGGCCGATCACGCCCAGTTCCACCAGCGACCGGTCGAGCACGAGCGCGGCCACGCCGATGAAGAGCACGGTCGTCATGCCGACGCCGAGCGTGCGATCCCACGAACGCTCGAAGAGGTAGATCGCGAGCCAAAAAGAGATCGCCGTTGCGCCGGTGGCGATGTCGACATGCACGAACAGCCGCCACATCCGCTTGAACGCCCAGCCCACGCCGAAGCCCAGACCGAAGATGGGGAGCAGCAACAACGGCATGCCGAAGTCCACGTACGATTCGGCCACGTAGCCGAACGCGATGGACGTGTTGCGCTCCGCGCCCGCGACGTTGAGGCCGGAGTAGCGTCGCACCTTGTCCGAGTCGGACATGAGGTCGACCTTGTCGGCGAAGAAGAAGCGTGGCGTGATGACGTGGATGATGGCGTTGAGCAGGAATGCGCCACCCGTGTGCGCGACCTCGCGCGGCACGCGCTTGAGTGCGAACGACGGGTAGTAGACCTGCCAGAGGCGATCGACCGTCTTGCGTACCGACGCCTGCACGGCGGGTCGGCCGCGCAAGAACCACTCCCCAGCCAGTTGCTCCACGAGTTCGATCTTGTGCTCGCGCGAGGCGGCGAGGGCGGCGTCCTGGTCCTGCGCCTCACGAAAGTCGCCCTTGATGCCGGTCCAGACGAGGCTGGTGATGCCGAGCGAAGCCGCGATGCCGACTGCAATCACGTAGTGGGAGAACTTGCGACGGTCGAACGCCTCGAGCAGTGCCAGCGCCGCAATGATGATGACTTCGCGGAAGCTCGCGAAGTACGACGCGAGGCCGAGCGACACCTCGAAGACGAGCACGAGCGCGAACCAGCCCGGCCGGAGCTTGGGGCGCAGCAGGCGGCGGAAGAGCAGATAGAGCACCGCCAGTCGCCCGAAGGCAAGGAAGACGGCGCCCTGATACAGTCCCGCTAGCGCCGCGAAGCTGACCGTGAGTTCGAGGAACACCGCCGCAACCACGGTCGCCAACACGTAGACGATGATCAACTGGCGCCACGAGAGGGAGGACTCCACGGCCCCAGTCTGCGCGCGCGCGCCGCGCATGCCGAAGCGCATGCCGAGGGCGAGGGCGAGGATCGCCACGAGGCTGATCTCGACCATCGGGCGCCAGTCGGCGTCCACCGCGGTGTCGAGCGTGTCACCGGTGAACGCCATGTAGATCAGTCCGGCCGACACTTGCGCCCACTGGTACGTCCACGCGACGGCGAGCACCGGAGTGCCCGGGCCCTCACGCAGCATCCACCAGCCCAGCATGAGCGTGCCAAGCGCGAACGGCACGAGCCAGTCGCCGGTGTACGCCCACGCGCCGGCCAGCACCACGAACGCGATTGCGCCGGGGGGAATCGGGCCCCGGGCGGCCTGCGGAATGGGAGAGGTGGCAGCGGTCATACGGTCGAGTGACGCAGACCAAGCCAGCCGAGCAACGTCGGGCCGCCGCGGAGGCGCCCGACCGTGCCGCGCAGGACGGCGGGGAAGCCCGCCCGAAGCCCCGCCAGCGCAGCCACGAAAAAGGCGGGCATCATGATCGCAAGCTGGATGCCGGGGCGTGCGGCGCCAAGCGGCGTACGCAGCGCGAGCACGGCGGCCGCACCCGCAGCGGCCGCCACTCCGCCTGGCGCGAGCACTGACCACGCCCAGCCGTTCGCCAGGTGGCGCGACGCGACGCCAAGCGCGACCAGCCCCGCCGCGACTTCGGCGATCGCGACGAGCCACGCGTATCGCTCGAGGGGCGTGCCTGTCAGCGTGAGCAGCACGATGGGGGCGGCGAGCGCCGCTTCGACGGCCGCCAGCACGAGCGTGGCGCGGAGGCGCGAGGCCGCCTGCACCACGAGCATCCCGCCTTGGAACGCGGAGAGGCCGAGCCCCGCGAGCGCGGCCGGCCAGATGAGCGGATCGGCGGCGATCCACTTGGCGCCGTACAACACGCGCGAGAGTTGCGGACCGGTGAGCCCAACCAGCACGGCGGCCGGGATGGCGGCCAGGAGCGTTGCCTGCGCGAACAGCGTGGTGTGGCGAGTGAACGTCGGCGGATCACCGGCGCTCCGCGGCAGCAGCGGATAGACGGTATCGCGGAGGATGTTGCCCGCCCGACCTGCCGTCTGTCCCTGCAGCCCGACCGCTCGGCCGAGCAGGCCGATGGCGCCGAAGCCGAGCGTGCCGGGGAGGACAGCCGCTTCGAGCGAGCCGCGCGCGGTGGCAAGGAAGGCGAGGCTCATCTGCTGACCGCCGAAGCGGAGCGAGTCGGCGTGACGCTTCCACTCGGGCCAACGGATCCATGGGCCATCGGGGCGCCAGCGGCGCACGACGAAGAGCCAGATGGAGAGCGGCAGCAGTCCCGCGACCTGCGCGCCGATCACGATGGCGTAAGCACCGTACCCGGCGAGGCCGAGCGCGACGGTCGTGCTGGTGTTGGCGAGACTCGAGAAGACGAGACCGAGGCGTGACCGTCGGAAGTCGAGGTCGCGCTGCAGCAACTGATACGCGAACAGGTGCGGCAGGTTGAGCAGGCAGCTGATGGATCCGATGTGCAGGAGCGGCGCGGCGGGGCGATACGCAGGCAGCAGCCAGTAGACGCCGGCAATGAGGTTCGCGACCACAAAGAGCGTGCCCTGAATGACGAGCGCGGCGTGCCAGTGCAGCGTCCAGTCGGGAGTTTCGCCCTCGCGCAGCTGCAGCACGTGGCTGAGCAGTCCGGCGGCACTGAAGGCGGTGAGCAAGACGAGCACGCTCGTGGCGGCCGTGGCCTTGCCGTACTCCGCCGGCGGAATGATGCGCACGAGCAGCAGCATCGCCGCGAAGTTGAAAACGGTCTGTGCCACTTCGCTGAACACGTTCCACCCCACGCCGCGCGCGATGACCGCGCGTCGGGTGCTACGCGGCGTGAGCTGTGAGCTCCCGACCGGCAACGTCATGCAGCGCCAGCTTCGACGGATCGCGTGGGCGCATAGCGGATGCGCGACGACCAGCGCTGCGACGGCCCCTCGATGAGGCGGTACATCACCCACGCCGAGGCCACCGACACGAGCAGGCTCACCACCACGACGCCAGCGTTCACCCACGGCGATCGGTTGGCGTAGTGCACCGCGAAGTTCACGACGCGACCGCCGATCGGCTCGTGCACGAGGTAGAGCGAGTACGAGAGCGTGCCGAGCAGCGCGAGGCGCGGCCGCTCCAGCGACACGAAGGCGATGATGAGCGCGGTGGCGCCCGCGACGAAGCCTTGTACGGGGGTGGATGCGACTCCGACAATGACCCCGCACGTTACCACCGCCACGATGAACGGTGAACGCGCGAGTCGGCCTGCGCGCATCGTGTGTGCGAGCATGCCGAGCGCGAACCAGGCGCCCCACGTCGGTAGCCAGGGCCGTTCGCGCAGCGCCAGCGAGGCCAATGCGAAGGCGCCGATCGTGAGTGCGCGCACCCAGCCGCGTTGATCGCGCACGAACGGGAAGACGAGCGCCATGGCCAGATAGAACTGGAACTCGAGCGCAAGCGTCCAGAAGGCGGGCACCGCCCACGTGCGACCGACAATGTCCGTGAGGTAGCCGAAGTGCAGCGCGATCGCGATCCAGTCGATCGCGAACGGCTTGCCGCGGTACGACGGCATCTGCGCCGAGAGCCAGCCGAGCGCCAGCGCGAGCATGATCGTGGCCAGGTACGGCGGATCGATGCGCACCACGCGCTTGCTGATGAAGCGCCCCGCATCGCGCCAGTGATAGCCGCCGCGCTCGAGCGCAAAGGGAATCACGAAACCCGAAATGACGAAGAAGACATCGACGCCGAGCCAGCCCCAGCTGCCAACCTGCTGGAGCGCCTCACCCGTCATGAGCGACGGGTTGCCGTTGGTGGTGTGGAAGAACGCGACCGCGAGCGCCGCGAGGCCACGAAGCGCATCCACCGTGTGCAGGCGAGTGCCGCCGCTCGCCCCGCTGGTTGTGCTCACGTCGGCACCTCGCGGCGCGGCCACGGCGTGCGTCCTGCCGCACGTGCGGCGGCGAGGTGAGCGGCCAGCGTGCGGTGGTAGTGCTCGAACACCACCAGCGCGCCGACTACCTGAGCGGGTGCGGCCGCGTCGCGCTCCCAGGCGTCGAGTACCTGCGCCACCGCGCCCGGCGCGAAGGCGCCATGGTGCCGCGCGTCCGGTGCGCGGAGCAGGGCGCTGATCGCCTCGCGCACGCCAGGGGCGCGCCACATCGTGGCGTCATCGGTAAAGCTGCGCGACTGCGGCGGCATCCGGACACCCAGCGCTGACGCGGCGGAACGAACCGTGCGCGACATCACGCGTCGGGCGCCGGCCACCTTGAGTTGCCACTCCGTCGCGCCCACCGGCACGCCCGTCTTCTGGTTCGGAATGGTGCCAAAGAGCGCAGGATAGCGCGTGCGCAGCCAGTGCCCCTGGAGGTCGCGCCGACCGCGCCACACCGCCTCGATTCCCTGCGCAAAGTCGAAGAGCCCGTGCGACAGGAACGGGCGCCGCACGCGCACCCACGGTCGCCACAGTGCACCATGACAGAAGTTGGTGCTCTGCGGCAGCTTGTCGTCGAAGAGCGCGAAACGCGGCGGGGCGCCATCCAGCACGGCAATCATGTGCGCGGCGCGTTCGCGCGCCTGCTCGTGTGGCTCGCCGAGTATGTCGCCATAGTACGGCAGCGCCCCGAGCAGGTCGTCGGGGGTCTTCACCCGGTTGAACGTCGGGCCGACCACCGCGTCGCCGATGTAACCGCTCACGAGCGCATCGGTGTTGGCGTGCACCCACGGCAGCGCCTCGGCGTGCATGAGGTCGCCAAGTTCGATCAGGCCGTCGGTCTGCTGCACGTGCGCGAGCCGCGCGGCAAGCCAGTCGGGGTTGCCGCCGTGATAGAGCGGAAGGAAGGTCCATGCGGCGCGCGCAGCGCGCGCCGCCTGTTCGGCGAAGCGCGCATCATCGCAGCCGCGCACGCCATACGTGAGCGCGGGCCAACCCGTGCGCGCGCGCGCCGCCTCAGCGAGGATCGCGCGACTGTCGAGGCCGCCGGAGAGCGTCTGGCCGGGTCGCTTCACGCCGTCCATGCGCACGCGCACGGCGTTCTGCCAGCGCTCGTGAAGTTCCTCTACCGCGTCATCGAGCTTCCGGATGGTGACCGTCGGCATGCTCTTCCAGTGCCACCAGCGCGCGGTGTCCATCCCGTCGCCCGCCGTGAGGCGCAGGCAGGTGGCCGCATGCAGCAGCTCGACGCCGCGCACGTTGGTGCGGCTCCCCAAACGGAAGCCGCCGTAGCTCACCGCCTCGCGCAACGCGTCGAGGTCCGGTTCGGGCGCATCCGGGCTGGCGGCCAGCACGCCACGCACGCCGGTCGCGACCGCGAAGGCGCCGTCGTGCACGCCAAGAAAGACCGGCAGCGAGCCGAATCGGTCGGTCGCCACGGTCAGCGCGTGCGCTCGACGGTCCCACTGCAGCAGCACGAACTCGCCGTCGAGCGCACGCAGTGTGCGATCGGGGTCGTCGTCAAAGGCGTCGGCCACGCGCTTCCGGAAAAGTGCGGTGCGCGACATCGAGGCACTCACGCCTTCCCACCGCGTAGCCTCGTACACTTCGCCGATCAGCCAGGTGAGCCGCGAGCCATCGGCGCTCACGACGGGGGCGTACTGTGACGCCACCGCGTCGTCGCTGCCGAGCTCCAGCACGCCGAGTGCGAGTGGGCCGTCCTGCCACCACGCGGCCCCCTGGCCGTCGTGCACGCGCAGGGCGGAGCCCATCGCCGTGGCAACCGCGGGCGTCTCGGCGCGTTCAATGGTCGGCAACCATGCGAAGAACGCGGTCACGCGCGTGCTCCGCGCTCGGGTCGTCGCGCGGGTCGTCGCGCGGGCCGTCGTGCGGGCCGTCGTGCGGGCCGTCGTGCGACGATGAAGCTGTGCAGCGCGCTCCACTTGAGCAGCGGGCGCAGGGCGGCCGCGTCGAATGCGGCAACGCGAATGGGCGCGCGCCCGGGGAAGGGCAGGTAGTGGCCAACACCGTCCACGCGCTCGACAAGGAGGCCTGCCGCGCGCACCCAGCCGACGGTCTGCGGCAGCATGGTGAAGTGTGCCACTGGCTGGCCGCCTTCGTCGTAGCGGCGGCCGGTGAGCCGCAGGTAGCCGCGATACAGTCCGGTCGCGTTGAGATACGACGGTGCCGTGAGAAAGAGCCGTCCGCCGGGCGCGACGACGCGCGCGAGTTCGCGGATCGCAGCGGCAGAGTCGAGCACGTGTTCGATCGTCTCGCAGCAGACCACGGTGTCAAACGCACCATCGGCAAACGGAAGCTGCGCCACATCCGACGCGGGCCAACCAACCGGCGCATACGCCGCCGCGCCGTCGCTTGCGTGCGCGCGCCGCAGCGCTGCAGTGGAGAAATCGCTGCCCACGACTACCGCGTGGTCGGAGTGAGACGAGAGCCAGTGCGTGAGCGCGCCGCGCCCACAGCCGGCCTCCAGCACACGTTTGCCGTCGAGGTCACGCCGTCGGTCGAGCGCTCCTTGGACCCACAGGTGCCACGGATCATCTGCCGCGGGAACTCCCTCCCAGCCGTCGTGGTACGCGTCGTACGCGCGCGCGATCGCAGTCACCTCACGTGACATCGCGCACCTCGTCGGTCATGGGCAGCACGCCGAGCACCTGCAGCACGCGCGACTCGAACTTCGCCTTGCTGTACTGCTGCCCCGACTGCTCCGCGGCGAGGCCTGCGGCGTCGCGTCGACTCGTATCGGCAAGAAACCAGGCCAGCCCGTCGGCGAGCGATTCGGCGGAGATCTCGCGCGCGATCCATCCGGTGACCTGGTGTTCGATCATCTCGGGAAAGGGACCAACGTCGAAGGCCACCGTAGGCAAGCGCGCCGCCTTGGCCTCGATGACCACGCCGGGCATTCCCTCGTACATCTCGGGAAGTGACGGCACGGCCTGAACGGCGGAGGCGGACATGAGGCGGAGAATGTCGTCGCGCATTCCAAGCAGGCGGACGTGTGGCGCGAGATCGGGCAGCGCGGCACGAGCGCGCACCTGCGCAATGTAGCCCTCGACCATCTCCCACGCCCCAAGATCGCCCACGATGTCGCACGTGACCTCGTGACCGCGCTCGCGGAGCAACGCGATTGCCTCGAGCAGCAGGTGCACCCCCTTCTCGTGAATGATCTGCCCCACGAAGAGCACCTTGTGCGGGTCGCGCGGCTGCGCGAAGTCGGGCGTGTCGCTGCGGTACAGGTGATTGGGGATGTAGCGCGCCTTGGACGCGCTCACGCCGCGCGCGAGCAGTTCGCGGATGACGTAGTGCGAGTTGCCGATGAACCAGTGTACCGGAGGATTGATCACCCAACGCCAAAGCTTCTCGTAGAATGTACCGGGCGCAGGCGCGTTGCCCATGCGCAGGATGGTGCGCACGCCGATGGCACGCAGCAGAACCAGCGCGGGCGCGTTGCGGATGAGCGAGGTGTGCTCTGGACTCACCGAGTGCGTGGGATGCAGGTGCCACGCGTCGCGCAGCAGGCCGTAGCTAGTGCGGAGCACGTCCTGCGCCATGAGCAGGAGCTCCTTGGGACTCGTGGCGTGGCGCGAGAGACGATACCAGTAGTAGCCCGTGTTCCACGTCGCGCCGATATCCTCGGCGAGCGCCGCGATCGGATGGCGCCCGCGCGGGCCGCCGCCTTCGGCCCACGAGTTGGTGATCACGTGCACATGCGCGCCGGTGAGCCGTGCGACTCGCAGCACCTCGAAGGTGGCGCGTTCCATGCCTCCCGGGATCACCATGCCGCCGCACGGGGCGATGACGCGGATCGGGCGTGGCCGCCCGGGGATGCGCCGGCGCCATCCGTCGCGTGCGACCGCTTGCGCGGCTGCCACCAATCCCTCGGTAGCCATCGGGAAGGTGCTGCGGCCAACCGTCCAGCGACACGTGGCGTCGATGTCCTCGCCGCTCTCGACGCGTGCGCGCAGCTTGCGCACGGCCTCGGCGAGTCCGTCGATGTCACCCGCCTGGAAGCGCACGCCGCCGCCTGCCGGCTGTCGCACGAGGTCGTCGG
>JAYTVE010000068.1:0-2475 GCA_043744185.1 Gemmatimonadota bacterium
TTGATCGCCTTGCGAATCTGGGGTAGCGCCATCTCGTGCGTGCTGCGCAACGACCGGAGCACGTGCGCTTCGATCAAGTTGTTGAATGACAGGACGCACGCGCGGGAGTCCGCAGGGTGGATGAGCGCGGCATAGCGACGCACTGTCCCCGACCGCGTGTGCACACGCCCCTTCACCCAGGTCCGCAGCGTCGCAGGCGCGACGCGCGCGTAGCGTGCCGCCTCCGCGATCAGGTACGCGGGACGATCCGGGGCCGTGAGCGTGGAGCGAGCGGAGGAGTTCACTGGAAAAACCTGGAGGTCGACGACGGGCGGGGACTGTTGCATACCCGCGAGGTAGCGTAACAGCAGGGGCAAGTGTCCTGACGACGAGCGACACGCTCAGCGGGTATCCTGCGCAGCCGACACCGGCAGCGCCAGATGCCTGTTCGCGGCAAAGCGTGCTGCAGCGTATCGCCGCCTCCACGATCCCGCGGGCCGGTTCTCCCGACACCAGCCCACCCGTCCGGGCGGTGCACACAAACCTCGATACTTGAATAACTTACGACACAACTTACAACCGCACGCGCCCGCCCCCCGCCCCGGGGACGGGCGTTCTGATTCCGGAGCCTTTCGTCGCCCAAGGAGCCTGTATGAGTACCGCCGACCACGCGAGCACCGACCGCCACAGCCCCCACGAGCTCCCGCTCGCTGGACTGCGCGTCCTCGATTTGTCTCGCCTGGTCGCCGGCAACATGCTCACCCTCTCCCTGGCCGACTTCGGTGCCGACGTCATCAAGGTGGAAGAACCCGGCACCGGCGACGCGCTCCGCGATTGGACCGCCGGTGGCCAGCCCCTCTTCTGGAAGGTCTACGCGCGCAACAAGCGCTCCATCACGCTCAATCTGCGCTCGCAGCCGGCGCGCGACCTGCTCCTCCAACTCGTCCCCACCGCCGACGTCTTCGTCGAGAGCTTCAAGTTCGGGACGCTCGAGAAGATGGGGCTCGGCCCCGACGTGCTCCTCAAAGCAAATCCGAAGCTCGTCATCGTGCGAATTTCCGGATTCGGCCAGACCGGACCGTACAACAAGCGCCCCGGATTCGGCACGCTCATCGAGGCCATGTCCGGCCTCGCCAGCAAGACCGGCTTCCCGCACCATCCACCGGTGCTCCCCAATGTCGCGCTCGCCGACATGGTCGCGGGCCTGTCCGGCGCATTCTCCGTCATGGCTGCGCTGCGCGCCCGCGACACGCACGGCGCCAAGGGGCAAGTCATCGACCTCTCGCTGCTGGAACCCCTGCTCTCCATCGTCGGACCCGACGCCGCCATCTACCAGCACACCGGCGAGATTCCGCTTCGCATCGGCAACCGCCTGAGCGTCAGCGCCCCGCGCAACGTCTACCACACCAAGGACGGCCACTACCTCGCCATCTCGGCGTCCATGCAGCCGATGTGCGAGAAGCTGTTCAAGGTCATGGGGCGCGACGACATGATCGCCGACCCGCGCTTCGTCAACAACGCGGCCCGCATCGAGAACATCGACGATCTCGACGCCGTCATCCAGGAGTTCGTCGGCGAGCGCAGCCTGGACGAGAACACCACGCTCTTCCAGGACGCCGGCATCACCGCGGGCCCCGTCTATGACACGAAGCAGCTGATTGACGACCCGCACGTGCGTGCGCGCGAGGTCATCATCGAGTATCCCGACGCCGACATCGGCACGGTCAAGATGCACAACGTCACGCCGCGCCTGAGCGAAACACCGGGCAATATCCGGAAGGGCGCGCCGAACCTCGGCGAGGACAACGCCAGCGTGTTCGGCGAGATCGGCGTGAACGCGGAACGGTTGGCCGCGCTGCACGCCGAAGGGACGATCTAGCCCACGGGCCGTCCACCTACGCAAACGGCTCGCCCGGTGGGCGAGCCGTTGCAGCACGGTGAGCACGGGGCAGCGTCGCTACTTCTTCGCGCGCGTGTCCTTCATCGTCGCGCCACCCTTCATCACGTACGCCACCGTCTCGAGCTTCCGCACGTCCTCCAGCGGATTCCCCTCGACGGCAATGATGTCGGCCCACTTGCCCGCGACGATCGTGCCGGTCTTGTCGCCGATCCCGATCAGGTCCGCCGCGTTGCGCGTGGCCGTCGTGATCGCGTCCATCGGCGTCGCGCCGAGGATCTTGACCATGAGGGCGAACTCTTGCCCGTTGCGTCCGTGGATGTCGCTCGTGGCATCGGTGCCGAACGCGAACTTGACCCCCTGCTGGTAGGCCGCGCGCAGCCGCTTGTTGCGCTCGATCTCGATCGCCTTGGCCTTGTCGATCGCGTACTGCGGCGTGCCGTTCTTCACGCCGCTGTTGATGATGTCCTCGAGGATGATGAGCGTCGGCACCAGGTATGTACCGTGCGCCTTCATTGCCGCGATGCCGCGATCGTCAATCAGTGAACCGTGCTCGATGCTCGCCACGCCGGCGTTGACGGCCTGCAGCAGCCCGTCCG
>JAYTVE010000069.1:0-8108 GCA_043744185.1 Gemmatimonadota bacterium
GCTCATCCATCTGCGGGGCAGCGAGCGCGCCGCGCGCGATCGTGGACTCGCGGCACGCGCCGACACGGGCGCCGCGCGCGAACGCCACGCGATCGTCGCGCAGGGATCTGCACGGTGGAGCGCCTTTTCCACGACGCTCGCCGACGCGCAGAAGCGCGGACTCGCGAGCCTTGGCGAGGTGCGTGTGCGCGATTTCGTGCGCGACTATCGCGAGCTCGCGTCCGATCTCGCGCGCCTGCGCACCGCCACCCGAGGTCAGGACGCGAGCGACGTCTTCTACCTGAACCGGCTCGTGGCCAGCGCGCACAACCTGCTCTATCGCCGGCGCACGCTCCCGCTGCGCGACATCGCGCGGTACTGCTTTACCGAGGTACCGGCCGAGATCCGACGCTCAAGCTCGGTGGTGATGGCGTCGGCGTTCCTGCTCTTGTTTCCCATGGCCATCAGCTACACCGCCGTGGTGCGCGAACCGAGCGTGGCCGCGACGCTTCTGCCACCCTCCATGCTCGAGCGCGCCGACGAAGGGGTGAAGCGAGCACAGGACGGCACGGGGTACATCGAGGATCCGGGGCTGCTGCGACCGGTCATGTCAGGGCAGATCATCGCGAACAACGTGCAGGTGGCGTTCATGGCGTTCGCGAGCGGCATTACGGCCGGCGTGCTCACGCTGTGGGTGCTCGTCTCCAATGGCATCTCCATCGGGGCCGTGGCGGGACTCTACGCCAGCAAGGACATCGGTTCGTTGCTGCTCGCCTTCGTGGCGCCGCACGGCGTGCTCGAGCTCACGGCCATCGCGCTCGCCGGCGCGGCGGGCTTGTTGATTGGCGGCGTGATCCTCGTACCGGGGCCGCGCACGAGGCGCGCGGCGTACCGGCAGGACGGTCCGCGCGCCCTGCGCCTGGTTGCCGGTGCCACGATGCTCCTGTTGGTTGCTGGCGCACTCGAGGGGCTCGTCTCGCCCATTCCGTACTGGCCGCTCGAGCTCAAGCTGATCGTGTCCGCACTCACGGCGGTGGCGCTCTACCTGTTCGTGCGGTTGGGCGTGCCGCGCTCGGCGGCTACAACGCCCCCCGCGACTTGAGCTCGAGGTAGCGGTTCACGACGGCTGCGGTCATCTGCGCTGGCGAGATATCGAGCACGATGGCGCCGGTGCGTCGCATCCGCTCCAGCGCTTCGGCCCGCGCCTGGACGAGCTCTTCGGCGGCGGCGCGTGTGTAGAGCGGCGTGCGCGGGTCCGGCGTCCCTTCCTCGCTGTCATGCGCGTACGGCAAGCCGTCTGCGGCGGCGAACATCGCGTCATTCCGCAGCGCGACGATCAGCGCCAGATGCTTGGTGGCTCCGCGTGCCACGTGCGCGAGAAGCGCGCGCGATGCGCGCACATCCAGCACGTCGGTAAACAGCACGATGAGCGCGCGCTTGCGCTGATGGGCAGAGAGAAAGCGGAACGCGGCCGCGTAGTCCGGCTCTGCCAGCGATGGTTCGAGCGGCGTGTAGGCGTTGCGCACGAGTTGCAGCGCACCGCGCGCCCGTTCCGCCGGCACGAAGGCGCGGATCGCGTCGTCGAACACGAGCGTCCCCACGCGGTCGCCTGCCGTGGTGGCCACGTCGGTGAGAATGAGGCTCGACGTGATCGCGTGCTCGAAGCGCGAGAGCTTGCCCGCGAGTTGTGTCATGCCACGGCCGGCGTCGATGAGCGTGAGGATGCTCTGCGAGCGCTCGATCGTGTACTCGCGCACGATTGGCTTCCCGCGGCGGGCGGTGGCCTTCCAGTCCATCTTGCGCGGGTCATCGCCCACGGCGTAGTCGCGAAGCCCCGCAAACGACTGCCCTTCGCCGCGCCGGCGCAGTGCGCGCACGCCGATGGCGTCGAGGCGATGCTGCATGGCGAGCCAGCGGAAACGTTTCACGCCGCGCACGGAGGGAAGCACGTCAACATGATCGGCTGGCTCGACGAGCATGCGTGCGCCGAGCAGCCCGAGTGTCGTCGTCACGCGCGCACCAACCGGCCCCAGTTCGAAGCGGCCGCGCCTGAGTCCGGTCACGCTGAAGTCGATCCGCGCCTGGCCGCTGGCCGCGAGCGCGAACGTGGTGCGCCCCACCCCACCCTCGATGAGCGCGGGCAGCCGGTCGGCCAGCGTGACGGTCATCGGTCGGGAACTCAGCGAGTGCACCGCGTAGTGGCCGAGCTCGTCGTCACCGGCGCCGATCGTGGCGGGGACGTGACGCGCAATGCGCAGCACCGCTGGTGGGGGCAGCAGCACCCAGTCGGCGGCCACGGCCAGTGCGATTGCCACGAGCGCAGTGAGTGCGAGCACGCTGCCCACGCTCCCGGGGATGAACCAGAGCAGCGCCGTGGCAGCCACCCAGGTGATGAGCCGACGTTCAGGCGCAACGCGTGTGAGCGATGCCCAGGCAACGCGCAGCAGCCGGCGCGTCTGCTCGGTGTTCACTTGGGCGCGGTAATGCGCAGGAGGATCGCGGCGAGCACGTCGTCCGCCGTGCGGCCTTCCACTTCGAGCTCCGGTGCGAGCGTGATGCGGTGGCGCAGCGCCGGGGCCACGCGCTCCTTCACGTCATCGGGCGTCACGAACTCGCGGCCGGCGAGTATCGCAGCGGCACGCGCCGTGCGCAGCAGCGCCACCGACGCGCGTGGCGATGCGCCGATCGACAGCGACGTCTCGGCACGCGTCGCGCGCGTGATGGTCGCGATGTACGCGCGTACCTCGGGGGCGACGCGCACCTGGTCGCCGAGCGCACGCAACGCGAGCGCCGACTCGCGATCGAGGATCGCGGTGAGTCCCGACGTGGCGAGCCCCTCGGCGTCGAATCCCGCCTCGTGCGCGGTGAGCATCGCGAGTTCAGCCTCTTCCACTGGATAGCCGACGATCGTCTTGAGCAAAAACCGGTCGAGTTGCGCTTCGGGCAGTGGGTACGTGCCCTCCTGCTCGATCGGGTTCTGTGTCGCGAACACCGTGAAGAGCGAATCGAGAGGGCGGGTCACGCCGTCGGTGGTGACCTGACGTTCGCCCATCGCTTCGAGCAACGCGGCCTGGGTCTTGGCGGGCGCCCGGTTGATTTCGTCGCCAAGCAGGACGTCGGTGAACACGGGACCCGCTTGGAACTCGAAGCCACGCACCGGATCGCGGAGCAGCGAAACGCCCGTGACGTCGGAGGGCATCAGGTCTGGCGTGAACTGCACGCGCGCAAAGCGCAGCCCAAGCGCCTGTGCGAACGCTCGCACGAGGAGTGTCTTGCCGGTGCCGGGTACGCCCTCGATGAGCAGGTGACCGCGCGCGAGGAAGGCCACGAGGGCGTCGTTGATCGCGTCTTCCTGCCCGACGACGACCTGCGAAACTGCGGTGCGAACCTGCGCCAGCAGCGCGGCGCCGCGCTCGATGGTGAGTGTCATCGGGATTCGTGTCGAAGGGTCTGTTCGATGGTCGCGAGCGCCTCGCCCACGGCGGTAAAGTCGCGTGCGGGAATTGTCTGCACGAGCGCACGGCGCACCAAGCCCACGGGAGCGGCGAGCGACGGTGTACGCGCGCTCACGCGGTCAAGGTATGCGTCGTCGGCCAGCGATGTCACGCCGCGTACCGCGCCACGCTCGAGGCGCCGGCGCAATCCGCGCAGGAGTCGGTGCGTCGCGGTCTTGCTGGCGCCCACCTGCACGTAGGCGCGTGCGAGCGCATCCACATGTTCGATGGGCGAGCGGCGTTCGTCCGTCGCATCCGGCAGTGGTGGCACGATGCGCGGCGCGCGCATCAGGAGCACAAGCAGGCCCGCGAGCGCGAGTTGCGCCAGCACGTGCCCAGCCGACGTCTCCGAGAAGAACGTCACCACCGCACGCACGGTGCCGGGCTGAGGTCCGAAACCTTGATGGTATTCGTCGAAGAGCAACCAGCGCCGTGGCGTGACGGCCGACGAGTCGCGGAGGTACTCGAGTTCCTTGAGGTAGAGAACGCCCAGTCCGACCTCGCACTGGCGAAGCTCGTCGTTCCGGAGCAGGTCGGCGTCTGCACTCGCCACGACGCGGCCGCGGCCCAGCGGAAAGCCCATCACGAGCGCCGTGTGCATCGCGGTTTGCTGCGCGACGGTCGTCTCGGCCTCGTCTGGCACGGCGAGCTGTAGCAGCGTGTCCACCACACCTGGCGCCGGCGCAGTCCACCGCAGGGCGCGATAGTGCGCACTGTTTTGCAGCCAGCTCAGGCGCGGCGTCCGCTGCGCCGGGCACGGCAAGTTGCCAGCGCCGAGATCGGGCAGCGTACCCGAAATGCCTGGCCCGAGATGCAGCGAGTCGGCGAGCGCGTCGCGCTCCTTGTTGATGATCACGTAGAGACCGGCGCCCGCACGCACGCGCTCGAGCAGCGCATGCACTTCGCTCGCTCGCATCGCCGCCGGTGGCGCGAGTACGAGGTGCACCATGTCCGTGCGCGGCGGTACCACCGCACTCACGTTCTGGTCCACCGTCCAGCCGAGCGCGCGGGGCAGCTCAGCCGCCAGTGACGCCGCGCCCGGCGTCGTCTCGCGCGTCGTCAGGTTGCCCTCGCCGACTGACCGGTTGGCGCGCTCCGGCGTGAGCAGCGCCGCCAGCACCGCGAGGCCAAGCAGAAGCGGCACCATGACGCGCGGTCGCCCGTACCAGGCGCCCAGCTCGGCTTGCGGCGTCGCGGGCGCGCTCATGCGCGGCGATCCTGCGACAGCAGCGGCCGTGCGTCCTCCAGCAACGCGCGGTACTCGTCGCCACTCACGACGCCGGCTCCATACACGGCGCGGTCATACCGTACCCGGAACGACTGGAAGCGCGGGGAGCTCGGCGCGTTGCGACGGCGCAGTTCCCGCGCGTAGTCACCTGCCGTCTTGGACGCGTGCAGTCGCAGCTCGCCCCGCGCACCGAGGGTGCCGAGCAGCGCCACGAATAGTGCGTGGGCCGCATCGGTAAAGGCCCCCGCCTGTGCCAGGCGCTCCGCTTCGCCCAACGGATCGCTGGTACGCACGCCGCTCCGCCGACTGCGCGTCACCGAAGTGCCGTCGATCTCCGCCCGCATGTCGAGCACGAGGCGCGCGACGAGCAGGAGCAGCAGCAGCCCGACGGCGACGTAGACGATCGTGCGCGTGCCCGCCGCGTTCGCGACCATCGAGAGCAGGTCCCAGATGAACCGTGCGATCGTGCGCACGATGCGCTGCAGCAGCGATTCGCTGAAGTCGCGCTGGTACTCGGGGCGCGAAACGATCCGGTTGATCGTGTCCTGGACCTGCGGCGGTGGCCACGACGTCGCGGCCTGGAGCAGCAACATCACCCCGGGAGCGCCCCGGCCGTCGGTGCCGTGCTGCCAAGGTCCGCTGCCATCCGTTCGAGATCGAACCCTTCCGCGCGGATGCGGGTGTCGTAGTAGAGCACCATCTCGGTCAGCGCGAGAATCGGGTAGACCGCCACGGTGATGATCGTCGTGATCAGCGTGGACAGCACCGGGCTTCCTCCGGCAACCAGGGAGAACAGTGCCACCGCTCCGATCGAGACCGCGAAGAAAATGATCCACACGAGCACGAGCGTGGACAGGATGTGCATCTTCCGCCCCTGCGACAATTCGTTCGAGCGCACGAAGGCCGCCGGCTGCTTCTTGCCCTCCAGCGCGATGATCGGAATGACGGCGAAGTAGCGTGCCAGGAAGTAGAAGAACGGCACGATGAGCAAAATGAGGCCGATCCCGTAGAGGAAGCTGCGCACGATGCCCGCCGCGATCACGGAACCCACGCGTGGCCACACCGCGCGGATGGCGCCCGCGAGGTCCATGGATTCCCCCAGGTACGCCCTCGATCCGAGCTGCATGACCACGGCGCTCATCAAGCCGTACATGACGATCGACAGGATCATCACCAGCAGGCCAACGCCGCTGGTCGCCACGCTGGCGCGGTCGGCGCCAGTCTGAAGGAGCAGGCTGGCCACGAGGTTCGGGACGTTGCCCGCCGCAGCCGCGAGGATGTACAGCAGTGGCTGCTGGCGATACAGGCTGAACGCCGCATCTACGATCTCGGTCGTGGTGCGGGCGCGGAGTCGAACGGCATCCATGGGCGGTCTCGCGGAGGAGGGGGATGACGACGAATGGCACGATCGGCGCCAGCGTCGGCTCCGCGCTCGCAATCTGCCGACCCGAACGCGGGATCGGCTAGGTCGTCTTGCGCCGGGTGGCAATCCGGTAGGCCACCGGTCCGAGCCCGGCGCCGATCGCCGTGACGAGAATGGCAGCCGGCTCATACTCCCCGCCCAGCAGCGACAGCCCGATGACCCCGACCAGGATCGCGACCGGCACGACGGCGAGCGCGGTCACGCCGCGGTTGCCGAGTGGAATGCGAAAGGGGCCGCGGAGGGTCGGCTCGCGCCGGCGGATCGCGAGCAACGCGCCAAATTCGAGCAGCAGCGCCATCGCGTAGAACACCACGTCCGCCACCACGAGCCCGCTGAACGGCAACAGCGCGAACACGGAATAGATCGTGGCCGAGGCGAGCACGGCACCTCGCGGCGTCCCGCGTTCATCGGTGTCGGCGAGCTTGGCGGGCAACAGACCGTCATCGGCCATCGCCGCCGGGATCCGCGAGTAGGCGAGCAGCGATGCGTTGAACATTGCCAGCGCGCTCACCATGCCGCCGATGGCGAGCCACGCCGCGAAGAGTCCGCCCAGCGGCCCCGCCGCCACCCGTGCAATCGACGGCCACGCGCCGTCCGTCCACGCGCGCCAGTCGCTCGCCGCCAGCGCGGCGCTCACCGGTAATAAGTAACCTAGCGTTACTAATGGTAGCGCGATCGCCAGCGCGCGCGGGTACGTGCGCTCGGCATCCACGATCTCGCCGCCCACCGTGCTCGCGTTGTCCCAGCCGATGAAGTTCCACAGCGTGATCGAGAGCCCCAGCCCGGCCACCTTGAGCGGATCGCGCCCTTCCGGCACGAACGGCGTCCACGGCACGTGGGTGGCCTGCGGCAGCGATGCGAGCGCGAACGCGAAGAAGCCCACCGTGATGAACAGCCCCGCTGCGAGCGACGCGCGCCCCACCGGCTTCGCACCTCGCAGGTTGAGCGCAGCCGATCCCCAGATCATCACCAGCGCCACGCTCCACTCGGTCCAGCGGCCGAGTCCTGGCACGAAGTACGCCAGATACATCGTGAACAGCTTGGGGAAGATCGCCATGTCCACGAGCGAGTAGCACCACGTCAGCCAACCGTTCTGGAAGGCCCAGAACGGCCCGAAGGCACGGCGTACCCAACGGTAGTAGCCGCCCTCCTCGGGCAGCATGCTCGCCAATTCGCCGATCAAGAGCGCCTCGGGCACGGCCCAGCAGACGGGCACGAGCACCAGCAGCAGCAGCGCCATGCCCGGCCCGGTCGTGCCCACGAGGCCCTCCATCGTGAACGCGCCACCGCTCACGGTAAAGAACATCACGAACACGAGCCCGGCGGTGCCGAGCGATCGCTGCAGCCGCATCAGCGGTCCGCGTAAGGGTGTGACATCACGGCGTTGTCGGCTGGTCCGGGTTCACGCCCTTCCCCTTGAAATCTCCGGCACGCACGATTGTCAACTTGTCGGTGCTCACGTACTTCCTGAACGCCGCGCCCACGTCGGCCGCCGTCAGCTTGGCCATCTGCGCCTCGAGCTGCGCGTCGTACTGCGTGGTGCGACCCAGGTACGCCTGATTGCCGAGTGCGGCCACGAGCTCGCCGTCACTTGCGCGCGACTGCAGGCGCTGCTGCAGGATCGCCTGCCGCGCCTTGTCCACTTCATCCGCCGTGAAACCATCGGCCGCCACCTTGGCGAGCTCGTCCTTGAACGCCTGCTCCAGCCGCACCACGTTCGCGGGGTTGTAGATCGCGAAGGCGAGCCACACCCCCGAGCGGTCGAGTGAGCGCGCCTGCATCTGCGCGCCCACGGCGTACGAGAGGCCGTCCTTCTGGCGGATGCGCGTCGCGAGCCGCGAGTTGAGGAAGCCGCCGCCCACGATGTGCGTGGCGAGCAACATCGCCGGATAGTCCGGATCGTCGTCACGGAGCGGGATGTTGAGCCCCGCAACGAAGAATGCATTCGCCTTGTCCGGCGTCTCGATCGTCATCGCCGTGTCCT
>JAYTVE010000070.1:0-2466 GCA_043744185.1 Gemmatimonadota bacterium
CGCTGCACGCCGGAGCACAGGCGTCGTATCCGTTCCTCCACGAGGTGGTCGCGGAAACGAAAAGGTAACCAACGCCAAGTGATGAAGACGGCGCGAAGACAGTGCTGGTCTGACAGTGAGGGCATGAGCGAGGTTCGGTTCATCCCGTCTGATTTGGGTCAGACGGAGACGATGTCCAGGAGATGCTCGATGCCGGCGAGCTCCGAGGCGTTTTGCGTGTGGAGCCGAGCTTCGTCAGCCAGCGCGATGGCCGCGATGAGTAGGTCCATGACGCGAGATAGCGGTTGGCGGCCCGCAGCCACGACAGCGGCGGACAACCGTCCGTATCCCGTTGGGTATCGAGGACCAGAGGGGTACTGACTCTTGGTACGAGGTCGGCCTCGATCATAAGTGAACGTACATTGCCTCCGGCAGGCTTTGCGGAGGTTGCATTGCCTGCCTCCCTGGGGGAAAGCACAGGTGATGCACAGGTCCCAGCCGATGCGATCGGGAAGAAGCGTCGCGGCTGCGCCGATTACTCCCGTTCCTCCGTGGTGAGCATGCGGGGCATTGGATGAGCGTAGAGGTCGGTCGAGTCAACATGGCCGGAATTCGGGTAGCGATAGTCGGCCGGTACATTCGAAGCGTGGCACAGAGAAACTCTCCGAGAGATGTTGCCGACCTCGATGATCTCGTGCGGTTGTCCGACGTGGTAGTTGACAAGCGTCTCGAGAAGCGCGCCGATGATAAGAGGAGTCGGCGGAACCGGCACTATGAGAGCCAGTTCATTCGCAACGCCCTGGTCCCTGCCCAGAAGACTCCGCCACCAAGGTAAGCGCGCGTGGATTGTTGTGTCGACGACTCGGACCAAGTCCTGTGACCTCTGCCTCCTCGCAGCACCAATGCTCTACCGGGTAAGGATCGACGAGTCTCGCCTCTGGTCATTTGTCTGTCCGGCTTGCTGGCCGTCGATCAGTACAGACAATGCCATGTACGCGTACGGTGGGACGTGGAAGGCGAGGCGATAAGCGCGACCAACGCAATGGTGGCTGTCCTCACCGGTGTGCCGCGAAGAAGAACTCCGAGTCCAAGGGTCACTCGTCCTACTTCTTGGCCCTTCCGAACCAACACATCGATCCCCGGTCGTCGATTGCGCCCCGAACGGAGACCCGTCGTCGTCGGAGCGGAGAGCGCCGCCGTGATCCGTGACATTCGGGCCGACCGCATGTGTCGTGCTCGTCCACATCTCCGGATCACCCGCCTTCGGATCGCGGTTCGGATGATCTCGCAGGTGGTGGTGTGGTCGGCTTCGGCGCGGCGGTCGATTTCGGCGCGAAGTTCGGGTTCGAGTCGGACGGCGACGACTTCGGCCGGGGCGGAACACATAGGTTGGCGTCCGCCTCGGCGTCGGAGTTTCGTGACGTCGTACCGGCTTCGGCCTCAGCGGCCAGGGCTTCGATCACGTGGTCGTCAATGGCGTGATCCCGCGATGGTCCGTAGGTCCTTCTCTCAGTCATCGGTTGATCCTTGAAGTAGGAGGAGGGGGATGTACTTCGGTCGGATCGGCGTGGCGTGGATGGGCACCCGCCGTTCGTCGTCGAAGGTCAACGAGATGATCTCGGGCAGTCCGGCTCGGCTCTCCGGCTGACCAGTCGTCGGCGAGATCACCACGTCGACCTACAAGAACATGAACGAACTTCGGGTGAAGTCCGGGCGAGCGCACCTCCGGGTGTTGTTCATCTTCGACCCGCACTGCGCTGCGATCCTGCTGATCGGCGGCGACAAGGCCGAGGATGGCCAATGGAACGAGTGGTACTTAACCGCCGCCGTGCCGCCGCCGATGTGTTGCAGGCGCACTACCTGGACGAGACCGGCCAGATCGACGAGGAGAAGAACTGATGGGCACGAAGAGGTGGTCCGAGATAAAGAAACTCAGTAAGGCAACCGACGCCGACCGGGCCGAGGGCCGCGCCGAGTCGGAGGACGAGATCCGCAGCTACTCGCTCGCCGAGCTGCGTCGTCATCTGTCAATCACGCAGGAGGACCTTGCAGCGGCTCTCCGCGTAAACCAGCCAGCGGTCTCGAAGCTCGAACGGGCCGACGACATGTCACTGAGTCGTCTTCGCAACGCTGTCGAGGCGTTGGGTGGCGAACTCGAAGTTGGCGTCCGCATCGACGGTGTGCCTTCCCGCTGCAGCTCCTCGAACGAGAGTCGGCCTGACATGCCCCGGACTATCCAAGAGATTCCGCCCAGCTTCGTGGTGAACACGAGGCCGCTGTTCGTCCACATCTCATCGGCGATCAGCTGCTCCTGCGCCTGCGCAACTCGTCGCGCGTCGCTGCGAACGCCGCCTCGGCCTTTCGGCGGGTGCGAAAGCCGCCGCGCGAAACCTGCTGGCGCTTGCCGTCGCCGTCGGTTCCGAGCTCTGCCCAGAAGAACCACTTTGGTGCGGGCGACAGGAATCGAACCTGCACGTCTTTCGACAC
>JAYTVE010000071.1:0-8089 GCA_043744185.1 Gemmatimonadota bacterium
GATCATCTCGTCGAGCACGGCCTGCTGTGCCTCGAGCGCATGAATGAGCGGCCAAGCGAGCTTGCGCACGTCCGCGTCCACCGCGAGGTCATCCCACATCCGCTCCGCCACGCGCGACAAGGCGACGCCGTCGCGCATGTCCCACGCGTACACGGCCTGCAGCGCGCGGGCCCGTGCGCGGTGTTCAGTCCTCCGCATCAGCATCACCGGCGGCGTCGAGACGCGAGAAGAGATCGGTGAGTTCAAGCGCGGCGAGTGCCGCATCCCATCCCTTGTTGCCGTACTTGCCGCCCGCGCGATCGAGCGCCTGATCCATCGTGTCCGTCGTGAGAAGTCCGAGCGCGACGGGAAGGTCGAAGTCACGACTCGCGTCGGCGAGCCCGCGCGCCGCCTCGCCCGCGACAATGTCGAAGTGCGGCGTTTCTCCGCGCACCACGGCGCCCACGGCGATGATCGCCGCGTAGCGGTCCGTCTGCGCGCAACGCCTCGCGGCGTACGGCAGCTCCCACGCACCGGGGACCCACAACACGTCCACGTCGTCGAAGGCGACGCCGTGCTTGACCAGCGCCTCCACCGCACCGTCGGCGAGCGGACGGGTCACGGTCTCGTTGAAACGACTGGCGATCACGGCGAAGCGGCGCCCGTTGCCCTGCGGTGTTCCGTTGAATTCCGGCATCTGGTCCCTAGATCGCGCGCAGGTGGCCAAGCTTGGTGCGCTTGGTTTCGAGGTAGGCGGCGTTCTCCTCCGTCTCCGGCGCCGCAATGCGCACCGAGTCGGTGATCTTGAGCCCGTAGCCCTCGAGCCCCGCGAGCTTCTTCGGGTTGTTGGTGAGGATGCGGATCGACTTGAGCCCGAGATCCAGCAGCACCTGCGCGCCGATGCCGTAGTTGCGAAGATCCGGGGCGAAACCGAGCGCCTGGTTCGCTTCGACCGTGTCGGCGCCCGCGTCCTGCAGCTCGTAGGCCTTGAGCTTGTTGAGAAGCCCGATGCCGCGCCCCTCCTGATCGAGATACACGATCACTCCCTTTCCCGACTCGGCCACCTTGCGCATCGCCTCGTCGAGCTGCCATCCGCAATCGCACCGGAGAGAGTGGAAGACGTCGCCGGTCAGGCACTTCGAGTGCATGCGCACGAGCACGTCCTCGCCATCCTTCACGCTGCCGTAGACAAGTGCCACGTGTTCGCGATCATCCACGTCGTTGCGGTATCCGACGATCGTGAACTCGCCAAATCGAGTGGGAAGCCGCGCTTCTGCCACGCGGTGCACCAGCCGCTCGGTGCGCAGCCTGTACGCCACGAGCTCGGCCACCGTGATGAACGTGAAGCCGCGTTCGGCACAGTACTGCTCGAGCTGCGGGCGCTTGGCCGTGGAGCCGTCGGCGGTGAGGATCTCGCAGATGACACCGGCCGGCGTGAGGCCGGCAAGCCGCGCGAGGTCCACCGCCGTCTCGGTGTGGCCGACGCGCTGGAGCACGCCGCCATCGCGCGCGCGCAACGGGTGTACGTGCCCCGGGCGGCGCAGGTCGCTCGCGCTGCTCGAGGGATCCACCGCCACGCGAATCGTCTTGGCCTGGTCGGCCGCGCTGATGCCGGTGGTCACGCCGAACTTCGGGGCGCCGTCGATCGTGACGGTGAACGCCGTCCGCATCGCCTCGGTGTTCTCCTCGCCCATGAGCGGGAGCTCGAGCCGGTTCGCGTGCTCGTTCGTGATGGCAAGGCAGATCATTCCCTTGGCCTCCATCATCACGTTGATCATTTCGGACGTGATCTTCTCGGCCGCGCAGATGAGGTCACCCTCGTTCTCGCGGTCCTCGTCGTCGGCGACGACGATGAACTTGCCGGCGCGCAGGTCGTCCAGCGCCTGTTCTATCGTTCCAAAGGCCATCGGAGTGTCTTCAGGAAAGAGTCCCGCGCCAGCGGTTGGCATCAGTCTGCGCCAGGTGTGGCGCCGCCAGCCGCTGCACGTACTTGCCGATCAGATCGCCCTCGAGGTGCACCTGCCGCCCGACGAGCAACTCGCCGAGCGTCGTGTGCCGCATCGTGTACTCGATGAGCGAGAGTTGCACCATGTCATCCGCCGGCAGCGCATTCACCGTGAGACTCACGCCATCCACCGTGATCGCGCCGAGCGGGACGATCAGCGGGGCCAGTTGCGACGGCGCGCGCACGTCCAAGAGCCACGCGTCGCCATGCGGTCGCACTCTCTCGACCGTGCCCACGCCGTCGACGTGCCCCTGCACGAGGTGGCCGCCCAGCCGGTCACCGAGCGCGAGGGCGCGCTCGAGGTTCACGCGCCGCCCCGGCTCCCAGGCACCGATGGTCGTGCGCTCGAGCGTGGTTGTTACCGCCGCAGCCGTAAACCACCCGTCGCCGAACTCGCGCACCGTCAGGCAGGCCCCGTTGACCGCAATGCTCTCCCCCTCGACGAGTTTCGCGAAGGCGGTGCGCACGCGGAACTCGCGCCCGGCGGCCGTGGCGGCCACCTGGTCGATCGTCCCGACGTCGGTGATAAGTCCGGTGAACATCGCGTGGGGCTAACGAATCACGCGCCCCGGGGGGTCCAGCCGGCTAGCGGCGTGGGGCCCAGATCGCGAGCGTGTCGTCCCCGATGGGTCGCCGAACCACCTCGGTCCAGCGCTCGGGAGCGCTCAGGGGGTCGCCGGCGCCCGCCGTAAAGGCCGGGACGGCGCCCGGGCCCAATTGGCCCGGGGTGTGGAAGATAATCACCCGGTCAGCCAGGGACTCGCGAACCAACGCGGACCCGAGGAGGGCGCCTCCCTCCACCAGCAGGTGCCGCACGCCGCGGCTGTGGAGCACCTCGAGCGCATCGGAGAGGCTCGAGACCTGCACCACGTCCACGCCAGCCTTGATGAGCGCGGACGTCGACGCGTAATCGGGGCGCTGCCCAAGCACGAGCACGGGCTGCGCCGCCGCCGTCATCACCAACTGCGACGTGATGGGCAGCCGCGCCTCGCTGTCGAACACCACGCGCACCGGGTTCACGCGCGGGCGCGACCAGTGGCGCACGGTGAGCAGCGGGTCATCCGCGATCGCGGTGCCCACACCAATGCCGATCGCGTCGGCGTTCGCGCGCATGCGGTGCACCTCCGCGCGGGCAGGCGCCCCGGTCATCCACTGCGGCTCGCGCGACGGCGGTGCGATGGCACCATCTGCCGATACCGCGAGCTTGAGGGACACGAACGGCCGCGCGGCCCCCGCAGCCGCGAAGAAAAACGGCGCGTTCAGTTCGCGCGCATCGGCGTCGAGCAGCCCGATGTCCACCGCGATGCCCGCGGCACGCAGCACCTCCGCGCCGCCACCTGCGAGGCGCGTGGGGTCCGCGCTGCACGCGACCACGCGCGCGACCTTGGCCGCAATGAGCGCATCCGTGCACGGCGGCTGCTTGCCCTTGTGGGCGCATGGTTCGAGCGTGACGTACACCGTGCTGCCTTCCGCGCGCGCACCGGCAGCCGCAAGCGCGACGCGCTCCGCGTGCAACCCACCGAAGCGGGCGTGCCAACCCTCGCCGATGACGTCACCGTCGCGAACGACGACGGCGCCGACCATCGGGTTCGGCGCCGTCTGCCCCCAGCCACGATCGGCCAGGGCGAGCGCGCGCCGGAGAAATTCGACGTCGCGCGTCGCCTGACCTTCGTTCATGAGTTCCTAGAATCCGATCCGCACACCGGCGGAGAAGTAGTTTTTCTGGTCGTTCACGGTCTTGTTGCCACCACCAAAGTTGTTGATGGTGGTCAGGTCGCCGCCGGACACCTGTCCGTACTCGCCGAAGAGCTTGAGGATGAGCAGGTTCATCGTCGCGCCGACGAACCAGTTGGTGCGCGTCACCTTCGCTGCGGCCGTCTGTGCGCCGAGCGATCCGATGCCCGTGACGGTGGCCGTGAAGCCGCCCGACGCATCGTAGGTGTCCTGACCGTAGCCGGCGTTGAGGCCGAGGAAAATCAGCGACTGGCTGGCCGTGAGGCGCCACGACGTCGTCTTGAGGTCGAGGCCGGAGAGCGTGACGACGCCGCCCGGCACCGCGCCCGCGCCGACCGACGTGGCCGTCAGCGTGGACTTCGGGAGCGAGCGCATGAGGTACGAGGCACCGATGCTGGGCAGGAGCGCCGTGCCGTCGAAGATGGCAATGCGCGCGCCGTAGCCGATCGACACCGGGTTGTCCGGCTTGACGCCAAAGTTGGAGCTGTTGACCTCGGGCACGTACGAGACGCTCACGAGCGCGTCCACGCCGCCCACCGAGCCGACGCCGAGATTGATGCCGCCAAAGATGCCGAGCGCGGCGTCCACGGCGCCAAGGCCGAACGCCTGCTTCTTCATCGCGATGTTGTCCGCCGGCGTGGCCGACGCACGGAAGCCGATCGAGGCGAAGTCGGGCAGGTTGGCGTCCGGTGCGCCCGTCGCGCGCACCGCGATGGCGAAGTGCGGGAAGCCGCCGAGCGAACCGCCCTGACCCGGCGTCGTGTTGCCGCCGGCAAGGCCGTTGCCGAGCTGCGGCGTCATGAAGGTGAGGATGTCGGCGCCCTTCTGGCAAACGTCCAGCAGGCCAGCGGCGACACCGCCACAGCTGTTCGACGACTGGGCCGAGACCTGGGACGCCCCCGCAAGAGTCGCGAAGGTGGAAAGGATGGCAACCGGTCGGACGAATCGCATCTGAATCTCCTAGGTGAGGATGACTTGACCAGACCCCGCGACGACCTGCCCACACGCCCATGCGTGCACACCGGCGGACCGCGCGGCCCCGATCACGGAATCGGCCTGCTGGTGATCGACGATCACCACCATGCCAACCCCCATGTTGAACGCGCGAAACATCTCCTCGCGCGCGACCTGCCCCGCTTCCATGAGGACGCGGTAAAGGTTCGGAAGCTCCCAACTGCCTGTGTCCACGACCGCATCGCAGCCTACCGGCAACGCGCGGTTGAGGTTCCCTGGAAGTCCGCCCCCCGTGATATGTGCCATCGCACGCACCATGCCACGAACCGGACTCAGTGACGCCCGATACGAACGATGGACGCGCAACATCACATCGGCCACCGTCGCGCCTTCGCCCGGAAACGGGTCGGCAACGCGGAGGCCCATCCGATCAAAAACGATCCGACGGGCCAGTGAGTAACCGTTCGTGTGCAATCCGGACGCTTCCAGTCCGATGAGGACGTCCCCCTCGCGGACGCGATCTGCACCGAGAATGGCATCTTCCTCGACGACACCGACAATGAAACCCGCGAGATCATAATCGGGCGGCGTGTAGAGCCCCGGCATCTCGGCCGTCTCGCCGCCGACGAGCGCGCAGCCGTTCTCGCGGCACCCGGCCGCCACGCCTGCCACCACCCCTTCCACCGCCTGTGGCTCCAGCTTCCCAAAAGCCACGTAATCAAGGAAGAAGAGCGGCTCCGCGCCCATTACCAGGATGTCATTGACGCAGTGATTGACCAGATCGTGTCCGATCGTGTCGTGTCGGTTTGCGTCGATGGCGACCTTGATCTTGGTGCCCACACCATCGGCGCTCGAAACGAGCACCGGCGCCTTCATGCCGCTCGGCACGCGAAACATGCCGCCAAACCCGCCGAACGAGCCGCGCGTACCAGCGGTGAAGGTGCTCTCGACGAGTTTCTTGATGCGGTGCTTCGCGTCGTCGGCGGCCTCGATGTCGACGCCAGCCGAGCGATAGTCGAGCGGCGCGCTCATGTGCCGATGGCGGCGTCGAACGCCACGAGCCGCGCGAATTCCTGCACGCGGCGGTTGATGTCGTCGCGGTTGATCTCGAGCAGCCGCGACGTGGAGAAGCCCTCGACGGCGAAGCTGCCCATCGCGGAACCATAGATCACCGCGCGGCGCAGGTTTGCCTCGGAGAGGTCGCCCGTGCGCGCGAGGTAGCCGATGAAGCCGCCGGCGAACGAGTCGCCCGCGCCCGTCGGGTCGAAGATGTTCTCGAGCGGATATGCCGGCGCGAAGAACACCGTGTCCTTCGTGAACATGAACGCGCCGTGCTCGCCCTTCTTGATGATCACATGCTTGGGCCCGCGCTCGAGGATCCACTTCGCGGCCTTGATCAGGTTGCTCTGCTCGGTGAGCTGGCGCGCCTCGCCGTCATTGAGCGTGATCAGGTCCACCTTGCCGAGCAGCTCGAGCAGGTCGGAGCGGCGGCTCTCGATCCAGAAGTTCATCGTGTCACACGCCACGAGCTGCGGGCGCTCGACCTGCTTGAGCACCTCGAGCTGAAGGCGCGGATCGATGTTGGCGAGGAAAACGAACGGCGCATTGCGGAACTGCGCCGGAATCTTCGGCTTGAAGTGCGAAAACACGCCGAGTCGCGTCTCGAGTGTTTCGGCGGAGTTGAGATCGTGCCGGTAGCGGCCGCGCCAGCGGAACGACTCACCCTCGGCATGCTCGAGGCCGGCGAGATCGACGCCGCGCGCTACGAGCGGCTGCAGCTTGTCCACGGGGTAGTCGGAGCCGACGACGCCGACCAGTTGCACGGGCACGAAGTGCGAGGCCGACGAGGCGAAGAAGGTGCCCGAGCCCCCGAGTACATCGTCGGCCTTGCCGAACGGTGTCTCGACGGAATCCAGCGCGACGGAGCCGACGACGAGTACGGTCATGGCAAGGGTTACATCCGTTCGGGAGCGGTGATGCCGAGCAGGCGGAGCCCGGCGGCGAGCGACAACTGCGTGGCGCGTGCGAGGACGAGGCGCGCGTTCATGATCGGCGCGGGCTCGTTGAGCACGTGGTGCTTGTGGTACCAGGTGTGCGTGAGACGCGCGGTCTCGAGCAGCCAGCCGGCGATGCGGTGCGGTTCCAGCGACTGCGCCGCGCCCTCGACGATGCCGGGGAAGTCGAGCAGCGCCTTGACCAGCAGCTGCTCCTCGGGCGCGGTGAGTGGCGAGAGGTCGGTGCCGGCGCCCGTGATGCCGGTCGCGTCGATTTCGCCCACGCGGAAGATCCCCGAGAGGCGCGCGTGCGCCATCTGGATGTAGTAGACCGGATTCTCTTCCGACTGCGAGCGCGCGAGGTCCACGTCGAAAACGAGCTGCGAGTCGCCCTTCCGCATGAGGAAGAAGTAGCGCACGGCATCGCGACCCACCCAGTCGATGAGGTCGCGCACGGTCACGTAGCTACCGGCGCGCTTGGAGATTTTCACCTCCTCCCCGCCCGCCATGACCGTGACCATCTGGTGCAGCACATACTCGGGATAGCCCTGCGGGATTCCCATCTCGAGCGCCTGCAAGCCGGCACGCACGCGCGTCACCGTGCTGTGGTGGTCGGCCCCCTGCACGTCGATGGCGCGCGCGAAGCCGCGCTGCCACTTGGTGACGTGGTACGCGACATCGGGCACGAAGTAGGTGTAGTCGCCACCCTTGGCGGCCGACTTGCGCATGACGCGATCCTTGTCGTCGCCGAACTCGGTGGTGCGGAGGAACAGCGCGCCGCCGTCCTCGAAGGTGTGCCCGCCCTTCACGAGTGCATCGACGGTCGAGGTCACCTTGCCGTCGGTGTAGAGGGAGGATTCGAGGAAATACGTGTCGAACTTCACGCCGAACGCCTGCATGTCGAGGTCCTGCTCGCGGCGGAGCGCCGCCACGGCCTCGACGCGCAGCCGGTCGAACAAGATGCGGTCCGTCGGGCGTCCGCCCGTGGCGATCGCCTCCGCGCCCTCGCGCACGTGCGCGAGGATCAGTTCGTCGCCCTTCTCGGCGATGACCGCGCTCGCGATCTCCTTGATGTACTCGCCGTTGTAGCCGCCTTCGGGAATCTCGACGGCCACGCCCAACTGCTGCGCGATGCGGATCCAGACACTCTTCGCGAGGTTCTCGATCTGCGTGCCGGCGTCGTTGTAGTAGAACTCGCGGCTCACGTCCCAGCCCGTCCACTCGAGCATCGTGGCAATGGCATCGCCGAGCGCGGCCTGGCGCCCGTGCCCCACGTGCAGCGGACCCGTGGGATTGGCAGAGACGAACTCGACGTTGGCCTTGCGACCGGCGCCCGTGCTCGCGCGCGCCCAGTGCGCGGCGTCGTCCACAATCTTCGCGATGCCGGAGGCCTGCGCGCCCGGATCGAGTCGGAAGTTGAGGA
>JAYTVE010000072.1:0-8082 GCA_043744185.1 Gemmatimonadota bacterium
CGCCGCCACCGCGATCACCAGCACGTAGATGCCGGTGAAGGTCGAGGTGGGGCCGCCGGTGACGTGCACGACCGCCGTGACCAGGAGCAGGTCGACGACGCTCTGCAGGTAGAGGAAGGTGCGCCCGAGCGGACGTTCCCAGATTTCCGACCAGATCGCCGAGACGACGGTGAAGACCATCGCGCCCGTGAAGGCGAGCGATGCGATGAGCGTGTTGGTGGACGAGGCCCGCAGCCACGCGAGCACCGCCGCGAGGAAGATCGCGAAGGCCAGCGTGAGGCGACCGACGTAGACCCAGCGCACGATCGTGCGCGGATTGCGGAGCGCGATCGGCGTCGGATCGAACTCGCGCGGCGTGCGCGCGGCGGGGCGCGGCTCGGGAAGCTCGGAGGTAGGCGGTGTCACCGAGGGCAAGATGCCGGTGGGGCGCTATCGGGGGCAACCGTGGCGAAGGGGAGCATCCCCTATATTTCGGCTCGAACGCTCTCAAGGACAGATGCACGTGGCGGTCGAGGTGACAACAGGGTCGGACGGCTCGTGGCTCCGGCTCGGGCTGACGTTGCTGCTGGTGCTGGCGAACGGTTTCTTCGTCGCCGCGGAATTCGCATTCGTCGGCGCGCGCCGCAGTCGCCTGCAGCAGATGGCCGACGCAGGCGACAAGCGGGCGCGGCTGGCGCAGGGCGTGCTCGCCGACCTCGACCGCACGATCGCCGGGACGCAGTTGGGCATCACGCTCGCGTCGCTCGCGCTCGGCTGGATCGGCGAGCCGGCGGTGGCCGGATTGCTCGACGGCGGGTTGCGGCGCTTCGGCCTGCTAGCGGGCGCGGGCGCGATCCATTCGACCGCCTCCGTGATCACGGGGTTCGTGGTGATCACCTACTTGCACATGGTGCTGGGCGAACTGATCCCCAAGTCGTTGGCGTTGCGCGCGCCGGAGCGGCTGGCGCGTTGGATGGCCGCGCCGGTCATCGTCTTCAGCAAGCTCACGGCGCCGGTGGTGTGGGTGATCGGGCAGTCGTCGGCGGGCATCCTGCGGATGGCCGGCGTCAAGGACACGCATGGCATGCAGCATGTTCACTCACCCGAGGAGTTGCGGCTGATCGTGATGCAGGCGCGCGCGCAGGGCACGCTCGACGAGAGCGACAGCGCGATGCTGGCCGGTGTCTTCGACTTCCACGAGAAGAAGGCGCGCGACATCATGCGCCCGCGAACGGATGTCGTGGGCATTCCCATCGATGCATCCGAGGACGAGGTGTGGACGCTCGTGCGGCGCGAGCGCTATTCGCGCTACCCGGTCTATCGTGACACGCTCGACGACGTGGCAGGCGTGTTGCTCGCGAAGGACCTCTTCCTGCGAGACGAGACGACGCCGTTCGACCTCGAGGCGATGATGCGGCAACCACTGCTGCTGCCCGACACGCGTCAGGCCGAGCGCGTGCTCGACGACCTGCGCCGCACGCGCGCACACTTGGCCGTGGTGCTCGACGAGTACGGCGGCATGGCGGGGATCATCACGATGGAGGACCTCGTCGAGGAGGTCGTGGGCGACATCGCCGACGAGTACGATGCCGCCACGCGCGAGTCGCTTGAACTTGATGGCGTGCTGGAACTCGCGGGATCGCTCTCGCTGGTGGACGCGCGGAGCGACCACCGGCTCGCCATTCCCGAGGGCGAGTGGACCACCATCGGCGGTTACACCTTTTCGACGCTCGGCCGGTTGCCGCGCGTGGGAGATCGCGTGCCGATGCCGGGCGGCGAGCTCGAAGTGGTGGCCATGGATGCCCGACGCGTTGCCGCGGTGCGTGTGCACCGCGCGCGCGCGGGAGGCGGCGCGTGAGCGTGTACGCGAGCGTGCGCGTAAGCATGCGCGCGTGCCTGCTGCTCGCGAGCGCCGTGGCGACGGCGTGCCACGCGCGCGGCGACGCGGCCGAGCGCGGTGTCACTCGGACCGGCGCGGCACCCGCGGTCGCGGTCGTGAGTGACACCGAGCCCGCGCCGGTACCGGGACTCGCGGCCGCGCGCTTCCCCGCCCCGGAGCGACCCGTGGCGAGCATCGTCGCGCCGCAGTGGAGCAACGAGGACGCGCGCGACAGCGAAGGGGAGGCGCGGGAGGTGCTCGACCGGCTGCACGTGAGCGCGGGGCAGCGCGTGGCCGACATCGGCGCAGGGCTCGGCTACTACGTGGTGAAGCTCGCCGATAAAGTGGGGCCGAGCGGCCTGGTGTACGCCCAGGACATCATGCCGGAGTATCTGGCATTGCTGCGACAGCGCGTGCGCGAGGAGGGATTGCGCAACGTGCGCGTGATCACGGCCGAACCGCACGATCCGCGCCTGCCGGCCGGTCGCGTTGAACTGGCACTGATGGTGCACATGTACCACGAGATCAGCGCGCCGTATGCGTTGCTCTGGAATCTCGTGCCCGCCATGGCTGCCGGGGGGCGCGTGGCGGTTCTCGACCTCGAGCGCCCGACCGCCTACCACGGCACGCCGATCGCGCTCCTGACGTGCGAGTTCGTTGCGGTTGGTTATGTGCGGGAGTCCGTCTTCGAGCGAGCACCGGGCGAGTACGTGGTAGTGTTTCGTGTGCCGTCCGTTGACACGCGGCCCTCGCCAGAATCGCTCGCGGCGTCGCTCACGCGCGCGCCCTGCCGCCCATGACGCGGCCACCGGAAGACGATCCGCGCGTCATTCGCGTGAACGGCCACGTCGCCATTCCGCGAAGCGAGGTGGAGGTGCGTGCCTCGCGCGCCGGCGGCCCCGGGGGCCAGCACGTGAACACGTCGAGCACGCGCGTGGAGGTCACGTGGCGCCCGGGGACGTCGGTGGCGCTCAGCGACGCGCAACGTGCGCGCCTGGCGGATCAACTTGCGACACGACTCGATTCGAGCGGCGCCGTGCGCGTGGTGGCCTCCGACACGCGCAGCCAGTCGCAAAACCGGGAGTTGGCCGAGCAGCGACTGGCGGAGTTGGTGCGCCGGGCGCTCGTCGTGCCCAAGGTGCGGCGCGCCACCAAGCCCTCGCGCGCCAGCAAGGAGCGGCGTATCGGCGAGAAGAAGAAGCAGGGCGACCGGAAGCGAGAGCGACGGCGGCGCGACGACGAGTGAGCATCGGCGCCGGGGCTACGGTCCCTGCGCGTCCTCGTGGTGCTCACGCTTGAGCTTGGCGAGGCCTTCGCGCGCAAACGTCGCGGCTTGCGAGCCCGGGAAGCGATCAATGATGACGCGCAGCTCGACGATCGCGCGGCCTCGATCGTTGAGCGGGCCGAGATAGAGGTCCACGAGCCGATGCGATGCGTAGAGAATCTTCTCGGGAGGCGCGCGATCGAGGCGACGCACCTGTCGCAGCAGCTCCGCCGCGCGTTCCGGTTCGACCTTCTGCTCGAGGTAGAGCTCCACCGTCTTCATCAGGAGCGCGATGTCGGTGGGACGGAGCTTGAGCTCGGACTCGTACGCCATGAGCGCCTCGTCCACCCGCCCGTATGCGGCGAGCGCCTCCTGCGACGAGAACTGACGCTGGTACGGCGTGCTCGCCCCGCTCGGCACGACCACGCTGCCCATGGCCTTTCCCGTACTGCGCGCGACCTTCATCGAGCCGAACATGACGCCCAGTCCGGCCACGACACCGAACACGAGGGCGAACGGCAGGGTCCAGTAGCCCGTGATCCCGACCAACCCCGCGAGCAGGAATCCGATCAGGGCCATGACGGGGGTCATGACGAAAAACGCATATATGGCCGTCGGCGCGATTTGTGCGTCATCCCCGAAACGTTCGGCCAACCCGCGCCGATACTTGGTGCGTGGAGGAAGCGAGTCCGCCGGCGACGGCGCGGGTCGCTGGAAGTTGTCGGGCAGCTTGGGGGGCTCGGGCAGGGGCCGCATGCCCCAATGCTCACCCCGCCGGGGGCCAGCGGCAACCCTCCGTATTCATTGAGAAGGCATGGAACACGGAACCTTGAGACCGGGGTGCCGGGTAGTCACCTTCAAGCCATCCCACCACCGACAGCGAGCGCACGATGCGAGCGACCCTCTCCCTTCCGACCGCCATCCGTCACCTGACCTTGAGTGCGCTGGCTCTGGCGTCCACCGCATGCCTCGCCGGCCGCCGGGTGGGCGACGAGGTCGTGACAACCGTACGTCAGGCCGAGGTTTCGTTCGAGTTCCGGAACTGCATCCGTCGGCGCGACATCATGACCTGTACGCTGATGGTGGCCAACGAGGCGCGCGACGCGAAGCTTTTCCTCGAGCGCAAGGACGTGCGCGCGGTGGCCGACGGCGTCGAACTTCCCATCGCGCAGATCCGCTTCGGCGGCACCATGGTGCAGGAGGTGAACTACATCCTGCAGAACGGCGTGCCGATGAAGTTCGAGGTCGACTTTGCGAACTCGCGCGACATCGGCGAGCGGCTTCGCGTGCTCGAGATCAACCTCTCGCTCTTCGACAGGACGCCGACCGGCGAGTGGACCAAGAACCTGCTCGGTGAGGACCTCACGCGTGCGGTGCGGTTTCGCAACGTGAAGGTCGAGTAGGGCCCGGCGGGACGAGCCGGCCTACGGCTCGTCCCCGAACGGATCGCCCGGCGGCGCGACCAGCGCGCGCGTGAACGCCGGAAGTTCGCGGCGCTCCTGCCAGCGCGCGATGTCCGCCGCCATCGAGAGCCAGTGTGCGGCCACCGCACCGCGCTCAGCCGTGCCTGCGGCCTTGGCGCGGACCAGCGCGGCGGTGCGCAGTGCGCCCACCTTGTACTCGGCGATGGCGCGCACGCTGTTGGTGGCCGACACGTCCGCCGCCAGCTGCAACAACCGTTCAGCGAGCGCGCGTTGCGCCACCTTCTGGATCGTGGCGAGCCTGCGGTCGCCGGTCGGCACCGGCGCCTCCCACGTGGCCGCGACGAGCGCGTCGATGGCTTCCGCCAGCGAGAGCTGACTGGCATCGCGAGCGCTCTGCTGGGAAAGGCGGCCTGCGCGCTGCACCTGCAGCACGCCGTCGAGGATCATCTGCGCGAGGGTGCGCGCGGCGCCAAACTCGTCGAACGCGGGACTGGTGCGCGACTTGAAAAGCTCGACGCTGTTGGCCTCGCTGCCAAACGCGCGCGGCGCCAGCAGCGTGACGACCGTATCCGGAATGACGAGTTCGGCCGGCGCGAGCGCGCCGATCAGTTGCTGAAGCGCTGCACGCTGGCGCGCAGCGGGCACGGTGCGCGTGGCCTGCTGTCCATCGCCGACGACGGCGTTGGCGTACTCCATGCCGCCGACCGCCTTGGTGACGCCGTTGAGCGCGAAGCGGTGCCAGAAGTACATCGGCACGAAGCGATCCTGCAGCAGCGCGACGGGTTCGCCGGCGCGCAGGTTGGCGAGACCGAACTGGCGCATCGCGACGCGTCGCACGTCCATCTGATGCCGCAGGAACTCTTCCGGCGTGGCCGCATCGTCCCAAAGAGAGACGCGCGGATCACTCGCGAATTCGGGACGCGCATCGCCGTCGGTGAGAAAGAGGTAGCCCTTCGCGAGTCCCTCGCGCATGATGGCGCGCAGCGAGTCGGCTTCGCTCGCGGGCGGATAGACGCCGTAGCCCCAGCGGATCGCCCAGACGTCGTAAAGGCCGGGGCCGGTGGCGTAGGCCTGGCTGAGGTCGATCTTGCCGCTGGCGAGCCGCACGCGCGGCGCGGGATAGTCCATGACGGAGCCGCGCTCGTACGTGCTGGCCATGTAGTTGTGCGCAAGGCCGAGCGTGTGACCGATTTCGTGTGCCGTCACCTGGCGCACGCGCGCGAGGATGAAGGCGGTATCGGCAGACGCGGGCGCGGCGCCCATCAAGCCGGCGTAGAGGTTGTAGTCGGTGCGCGCGCGATGCGAATCCATGCGCGCCATCGCCTTCACGATCTCGCCGGTGCGCGGATCGCCGACGCTGCCGCCGATCGACCAGCCGCGCTCGTTGCGATTGACCCACTGCACGACGTTGTAGCGCGCGTCCATCGGGTCCGCGCCCTCGGGGAGCAGCTCGACCTTGAAGCCGCCGACGAGGCCTGCGCGGTCGAACGCCTCGACCCAGAAGCGCGCGCCCTCGAGCGTGGCGGTGCGGATCGGCTCGGGAATGCCGCGATCGATGTAGTACGTGATGCCCCTGCTGACCGGAGAATGCGTGTCGTTCGCATCGGTGCGCTCGATGCGGTGGCGCGAGATATACCAGACGTCGAGCGGGCGCTGCACGTCGCGTGCATAGTCCTTGAACGTCAGGCCGAAGAAGCCGATGCGCGGATCGCCTTCGCGCGGACGAAAGCGCGCATCGGGGAGGCGCACGAACGAATGATGCACGCGCACCTGCACGGCGCGGCCGTCGGGCGCGACGCGCGAAAGGATCTGCCCGGGGCGCCCCTGCGCGACGTAGGTGAGGGCCACGTCGAGTTCGCTGTTGTCGGCGAAGCCGCGCGTGTTGGCACGCAGCACCCCCGAACGATCACGCGCCACGGCGTAGCTCCCCTGCCCCGTCTCCTGCAACGTGCCGGCGACGTCGAGCCAGTCGCGCAGCGCGAAGTCGGTCGCATCGACGAGAAAGCGGCCGCCCTCTTCCGCCACGATGGGAAGCGCGGCCACGACAGAATTCGGGAAGCTCTCCCGCACGCTGCGGGCATGGTCCGCCGTACCGCTCGAGCGGTAGCGCGTGTTCTCGAACGTCACGAGCATCCGATCCGCGAGGCGATCGAAGCGCGCGAGGTTGTCCATCTGACCGCCGCCGCGGTCGACGCCCACCGGATTCGAGCCCAGTCCTGTTGCCTGGTTCACGAAGTGCAGCACGCGCAGCGAGTCGCGCGGGATTTCGAGCAGCACCTTGCCCGTCTTGTCGTCGAGATACATCGGCAGGTAGCCATCGATGCGAGCGAAGCCCGCCGTTTTCGCAGCGATGCCGGTGGCGGCAGGGGCGGCCGGCTGGGCCACGAGCGCAGCGGTGGGAACGAGTGCGGCAACGAGTGCGGCAGCGAAGGCGACGGATCGAAGCAGTCGGGACATGAGGGCGATGCGAAAGAGAGGGCAGACGCGGCGTGCGCGTCATGACGGGGCACAGGCTAGCGGATCGTCGGCACGTTGGCGGGAGTCAGCGTGCGCTTCCGGTACCGCTTGTCGGCGTACATGGTAGCGTCGGCGCGTTCGATCGTCGCGGGTAGCTGATCGGCGCGACTGTACGACTCGGCGCCCAGCGAGAGCGCGAGCGGCACCTTCTCGCCGCCATGCGCCTGGTTGAGGGTGAGCGGTGCGGCCGCCTCGATCAGCGCGGACAGGCGCGCGGCAACGCCGTCGACCTTGGCGCCGGGCATGATGAGCAGAAACTCGTCGCCGCCCCAGCGATAGAGCCGATCCAGCGGCCGGATCTGTTCGCGCAACACGCTCGCGAAGTACGCCAGCAGCTCGTCACCCACGGCGTGGCCGTAGCGATCGTTCACCCACTTGAGGTTGTCCATGTCGAGCATCACCACGGTGCCGAACGTCGACTTGGCGAACTCGAGGCCGATGCCCTCGTCGTAGGCGCGCCGGTTGAGACATCCGGTGAGCGTGTCGTAGAGCGCCATGCGCCGCAGGCTATCGTTGGTGACGCTCAGTTCGGCGCGGGCGTCGTCGACCTCGCGGCGCGCGTCCTCGAGTTGGATGATCATCATGCCGAAGCCGAGCAACATGAGCGCGAGCAGGTCCACGTAACCGTGATACGTGGCGAGATCCGACCAGAAGCCCTGCGTGCCCGGATGCACCATCGGAAGCGCGCCGTACGCGGCGGCGTACGCAATCCAGAGCACCGCGTGCGCCACGAACACCGAACCGGTCATGCGCGTGCCGAGGCCGGACCGCGAAGTTGGCAGCGTGAGCAGGTACCAGGCACAGGTCAGGTAGGCGACCACCGCGGGCAGGGCAAGCCAGCGCATCGCGCTCGTGGCGCCCTCGCCGCCCGCCACCGCAAAGGCCGCCCACACGGCCGCGAGCAGCGCCACGATGCGGAAGAAGCGCTGGTGGTTGAAGCCGCGCGTATACATGGCCGTGCCGGCAACCAGCAGCGAGAGGAAGAGCAGCCGCCCGAACACCGAGAGCGCGAGTAACAC
>JAYTVE010000073.1:0-2446 GCA_043744185.1 Gemmatimonadota bacterium
CGGGGCGGCCCCAGCGCGCGCCGCCAACTGCAGCGGCGTGTAGTTGCCGTTGCGCGTTACCCCTTCGAGCCGCGCGCCGGCCGCCACGAGCATCTTCACCGACTCCGCGTCGCCGCGCGAGGCCGCCCAGTGGAGCGCGGTCATCCCGTCGCCCTGCGCCGCGTTGACGTCGGCGCCCGACTTGATGAGCGCGCGAATGGTGTTGATGTCGCCCTTCATGGCGGCATCGGCCACCGGCGACTCGATGCCACGATCACAAGCAGGTCCTTCGCTGCGCTCAGGACGACAAGAATCGGCCGCGTATGCCGCACGCGGTGCGTCGAGCACTACCACGCCCGCAACTATCCCCAGCCCGAGCGCGCAGGCCGCGAGGCGCATCGCGCGCGCGCGCCCAGTCACGGGATCACCCATGGTACGTGAGCGGCATCGCGCCCGTGCTGTCACCGAAGCTCGACATGTCGTTCATCCCCAGCGTGTGCATCATGCTCAGCATCGCGTTGGCCATCGGCGTGCCGTCGGGCGCCTTGAGGTGCAGGTTGCCGGGCAGCTTGCCGTTGGCGTGACCCATGACGATCAGCGGGCAGCGACGATGGCTGTGCAGGTTCGAGTCCGCCATCGGCGAACCGTAGAGGATCATCGTCTTGTCCAGCAGGTTGCTGTCCCCCTCCGACAGGCTCTTGAGCTTGTCGAGGAAGTACGGCAGCATGGCCACGTGGTACTTGTTGATGAGCGCGAAATCCTTCACGCCCTTGAGCGTGCCGCCGTGATGCGAGCAGGGGTGGAACGGCTTGTCCGTGCCGCTCTCCGGGTACGTGCGGCTCGAGCCGTCGCGCCCCATCTTGAACGAGAAGACGCGCGTGATATCCGCCGCGAACGCGATCGCCTGGATATCGAACATCAGCGCCACATGCTCGGCGAACGAGTCCGGCACGCCGGCCGGCGCGCCGGGCAGCGCGCGCTCCTCGCCGCTCGCGTTGCGGGCCTCGACGCGCTGGATGCGACGCTCCACCTCACGGATGTCCTCGAGGTAGCGCTCGATGCGGCGCTGGTCGGGGGCGCCCAAGTCGCGCTTGATGCTCGACATCTCCTTGGCCACGAAGTCGAGGATCGAGCGACGGCTCTGGCGGCGCGCCATCCGCTCCTCACTGGTGCCGCCCACGCCAAACAGCTTCTCGAATGCCACGCGCGGATCGCGGATGACCGGCAGCGGCTGCGTCGGTGACGCCCAGCTGATGGAATCGGTGTACACGCAAGCATAGCCGTACGCACACCCGCCCGCCTGGTCCACGTTCTCGATGCAGAGCTGCATGCTCGGAATCGGCGTGCCCTGTCCGAACTTGTTGGCGTAGAGCTGGTCGAGCGACACGCCGGCCTGGATGTCCGAGCCTTCCGTCTGGCGCGGGTGCGTCTGCGTCAGGTACACCGCGCTCGAGCGGAAGTGGTCGCCGCCGATTTCCTTGGGCTGCGCCGGCTCCGCGTTACGCACGTCCGTGTTGCTGATGATCGTGAGGTAGTCGCGATACGGATCAAGCGAATGGAGCACCGACGGGCTCAAGTCGAACGCCTTGCCCGCGTCCTTGGGCGCCCAGAGGTTGAGTGACGCGCCCAACTCGTTGCACCCGGCAGCGCCGTGCACCATCTCGATCGTCACCAAGCGCGTGGCATCGTTCGAGGCCGTCGAAGCGGCCGCGCCGCGACCCGCGGGGATCATCGCGTCGAGGTACGGCAGCGCGAGGGTGGCACCCATTCCCTGGAGGAAGGTGCGCCGCGGAAGGGACTTGCCCGTAAGAAAGGACATCGGAGCTCGTGGTGCGGGGTTGGTGCGACTAGTGCGAGCCAGCACCACTGCCGGCGCGCTTCACGCTGGTCGTGGTGTCAGACGAGGCAATGGCGGTGCGGGTCATGCGGAAGGCGTCGCTCTGCACGACGCCCAAGACGTACGCGCTCATGCGGTGGTCCTGCGCGCTGGCGTTGGACACGATCTTGCGTACGGCTGGCTGGTCGCCGTACTCGACGCGGCGGCCGAGTGCGTAGGCCATGAGGTTCTGCGTGAAGTTGCGCACGAGCGGCGTCGGGCGCTTGAGCAGCGCGATGCGCAGGTCACGGGGCGACTCCACGGGCGTGCCGTCGTACAGCTTGCCCTTGGTGTCGAGCGGCATCCGGTTTTCCTTGATGCGCCAGCGCCCCGTCACGTCGTAGTTGTCGAGCGACAGCCCAATCGGGTCAATGACCGCGTGACACGAGCGGCACGAGGCGTTGTTGCGGTGCATCTCCATTCGCTCGCGCGTGGTGAGCAAGCGACCGTCCTTCGAATCGCCCGTCTTCTCGAGATCGGGCACATTCGGCGGCGGTGGCGGCGGCGGCGAGCCGATGATCACTTCCATCACCCACTTGCCGCGCAGCACGGGGCTCGTGCGATTCGCGTGCGAGGTGAGCGTGAGAACGC
>JAYTVE010000074.1:0-31029 GCA_043744185.1 Gemmatimonadota bacterium
ATCTTGTCCTGAATGCGCTGCTTGTACGTGTCGACTGTCTTGGCCGAGATCGACAGCTGCCCGCCGATTTCCGGGGCGCTGTACCCCGCGGCAATCAGCCGCAGAATGGCGCGCTCGCGCTCGGAGAGCTTGTCGAACTGTTCCTGCTCGGCGGCGTGCGACTCGCGGCGCTTGATTTCCTTCGCGAGGGCGCGCGCAGCGGCGGCCCGCAGGTACGAGTCACCACGAGCGACCGTGCGCACCGCGTCCACCAGATCGCGATCGGCCGCGTTCTTGACCAGGTAGCCGGCGGCACCGGCCTCAAGCAGGCGCACCAACGCCTCTTCCTCGCTGTGCATCGTCATGATGAGTACGCGGGCCGTCGGGTCTTTCGCCACGATCACCCGGGTCGCTTCGGCGCCATCCATCACGTCCATGGACAGGTCCATCACGATCACGTCAGGCTTCAGGCGGTCTGCGAGCTCCACCGCTTCTTTGCCATTGCGTGCCTCCCCGACAACCTCGATATCGCGAACGGTCCCGAGCACGGCCTTCACGCCCGCTCGGACCACCGCGTGATCGTCGCAAAGCAGTACGCGGATCAGGTCTCCAGACATTGGTAGTTCCTCCGGGTGTCCACGCCCCGCAACCTGTGCGTCGGGTGGCGCTGTGAACGAATGTGTGCTGGCCCAACTGTTGGCGCGGTCGGGAGATGACCGAACTTCTCGGAAGAAAACCCTACCGGAAGAGTAAGGTAACCCCTGACAGAGCTTCCGTAACTACGTGCAGGGCATCACTTTGCCGGACATGAGCCACCCCAGCGACGCCCTCCTCGCGCAGATCGTGAACGCTGCGTCGGACGCCATCATCTGCGTGGACCAGAAGCAGCAGATCACCTTCTTCAACGAGGGCGCGGCGCACATCTTCGGGTGGGAAGAGCCCGAGGTGATGGGCGAGAAGCTCGACAAGCTGATCCCGCTGCGCTTTCACTCGGCGCACCGCAGCCACGTGCGGAATTTCGCCCACTCCCCGGTGCCGGCCCGTCGCATGGCCGAGCGCACGCGGGTCACCGGTCAGCGCAAGGATGGCACCGAGTTCGCCGCCGAGGCGTCCATCTCGAAGGTCATGGGTGAAACAGGGCCGCTGTATGCGGTGATCCTGCGTGATGTCTCCGATGAGCGCGCCGCCGCGCACACCAACGAGCGACTGCTCGTGGAGATGCAGCGTGCCGTGCGCGCCCGCGATGACCTGCTCGGCCTCGTGTCTCACGATCTGCGTAACCCGGTCAACGCGGTGCGTATGCTTGCTTCGGCGATCCTGCACAATTCGGAGAAGCCGGACTCGACGGTGCCGCAGCAGGTGGCCGAGCACGCGGCGGTGATGTTGCAGGCCGCGAGCCAGATGGATGCGCTCATCCAGGATCTCCTCGACGTCACGCGGATCGAGGCAGGCCGGTTGCCGATCTCGCCGCAACCGGTCCCGGCGTCGCAACTCGTCGCCGGCGCGCTCGAGACACTGCGTCCGCTCGCCGAGTCGCGCGGCGTCACGCTCACGAGTCGCGTGGACGCGAAGATGCCGGCGGTCATGGCCGATCCGGATCGCATCACGCAAGTCTTCTCGAATCTGGTCGGCAATGCGCTGCGCTTCACGAGTTCCGGTCACGAGGTCTGGATCGAGGCGCGCGTCGATGATCCGCTCGTGACCTTCAGCGTGCATGACACCGGTGCCGGCATCGCACCGGAGGAGCTGCCCTTCGTGTTCGACCGGTTCTGGCAGGCCAAGCGCACCAATCGCTCCGGGGCGGGGCTCGGGCTCTCGATCTGCCGCGGTATCATCAGCGGCCTCGGCGGCCAGATATGGATCGCAAGCGAGGAGCGGAAGGGGACCGTCGTGAGCTTCACGTTGCCCATGGCCGTGGGCGAGGGCGCGTCGGCGAACTGAGCCGCGCTCGCAGGCGCTGGAACGTTCCTCCCGCCCCCGGCGGTTGACCCGACTCTCCCCAGCGTCACGAGGGCTCCGCGATGTCCCGACTGTTTTCTCCGTTCACGCTGCGCTCGTTGTCGCTGCGCAATCGCATCGGCGTCTCGCCGATGTGCCAGTACTCGAGCACCGACGGGTTCGCCACCGACTGGCATCTCGTGCACTTGGGCGGCTTCGCGACGGGTGGCGCATCGCTCGTCATCAGCGAGGCGACCGCCGTCACGGCCAACGGCCGGATCAGCCCGCACGACCTCGGGCTCTGGCGCGATGAGCACGTGGAGATGCTCGCGCGCATCACGCGGTTCGTGACAGAGCACGGGGCCATGCCTGGCGTGCAACTCGCACATGCGGGGCGGAAGGCGAGCACCGCGCGACCGTGGGAGGGCAGTGGCGCGCTCGCGGTGACCGACGGTGGCTGGGCCGACGTGATGGCACCGAGCGCGCTCGCCTTTTCCGACAGCTACCCGCAGCCGCTGGCTCTCACGGAGGCGGGGATCGCCGACGTGATCACGGCCTTTCGCGACGCCACCGTGCGGGCGCTTGCCGCCGGCTTTCAGGTGATCGAGGTGCACGCCGCGCACGGCTATCTGCTGCATCAGTTTTTGTCCCCGCTCTCGAATCATCGGTCGGATGCGTGGGGGGGATCGTTCGAGAATCGGGTTCGGCTCACCCTCGCCGTCGTCGACGCCATTCGGTCGGCGTGGCCCGAGCAACTGCCTCTGCTGGTTCGCGTGTCGGCCACGGACTGGGTCGAGGGCGGTTGGACGGTAGAGGAGACGGTGCGTCTCGCGTCGATCCTGCGCAGTCACGGCGTCGACCTCGTCGACTGCTCCACGGGGGGCCTGGCGCACGGCGTGCGCATCCCGGTCGCGCCGGGCTATCAGGTGCCGTTCGCTCGCCAGGTGCGCGTGGAGAGCGGCATGCCGACCGCCGCCGTGGGTCTCATCACCGACCCCGCGCAGGCCGAGGCGATCATTGCCAACGGCGACGCTGATCTGGTCTTCCTCGCACGCGAGCTGCTGCGGCAGCCGCGCTGGCCGATTGCGGCCGCGCATGCGCTCGGGGTCGAGGAGCCGTGGCCGATGCAGTACGAGCGGGCGAAGCGGCCGAAGAGGTCCTGACATCGCTTGTAGACCGGTGTAACTCCCGGTATTTTCCGATGTTATGCCATTTCCGACCCTGCCTGCGATCATTGCCGATGTGCGGCGCCGGATCGCGTCAGCCGTTGCGCGAGGCGGGCACGACCAGACGGTCACGATCATTGCCGTGACCAAGACGTTCGGGCCCGAAGCGCCGATGGCGGCGTTCGACGTGGGCCTGACCGATGTCGGCGAGAACAAGGTGCAGGAAGCGCTCGACAAGATGCCTCACGTGCCCGCCAACCTTCGCTGGCACCTGATCGGTCACCTCCAGCGCAACAAGGTCAAGTTCGTGGATCCGTTCGTTCTCGTGCATGGCATGGACAGCCTGCGACTCGCCGATGCGCTGCATGCGCACGGAGTGAGCCGTGGTCGCCCTGTGCCGGTGCTGCTGCAGGTGAACGTGAGCGGCGAGGACACCAAGGGCGGCGTCGGTGCCGTGGACGTGGCCGCAGTCGCGCAGGTGCTGCGCTCGCGCGACGGCCTTGCGGTGCGCGGCGTCATGACGATGGCGCCGTTCGACGCGCCCGAGGCGGTATTGCGCGCGACATTTGGCGGCGCACGCACGTGCCGCGCTCAGTTGCGCGAGGCGGGACTTCCAGCCGACGAGCTCTCGATGGGCATGTCGGGCGATTTCGAGATGGCGATCGAGGAGGGCGCGACGATGGTGCGTCTGGGCTCGATTCTCTTTGGCGCGAGGACCCAATGACCGACGAATCCTTCCACCTGACTCCGCTCGACGTCCGGCGCTTCGAGTTCGCGTCGGCCCTCCGCGGATACGACAAGGCGAGGGTTGACCAGTTCCGCGACCAGGTGGCCGACGAGTTGGAGCGTGTGACGCGCGCCAACCAGGAGCTCGATGCGAAGGCCAAGGGACTCGCCGACCAGCTCAAGCAGTTCAAGGATCGCGACAAGGCGCTCAACGACGCGCTCGTCAGCGCCCAACAGTTGCGCGCCGAGATCCGCGAGCAGGCCGATCGCGAAGCGCAGCTCATTCTGCGCGAGGCGCGCGCCGAGGGCGACCGCCTGCTCGACCAGGCCAAGACCGATATCCGCAAGCTCACGGCCGACATCGACAACCTCGAGCGCGTGCGGCGCACGTACCTGCTGTCGCTCAGGACGATGGTCGAGAAGCAGCTGTCCGAAGTCGAGGCGCTGACCGTTTCGGCGCCGCCGGGTGCGGACTCCGTGAAGGGAACCGCGGTCGAGCCATCGGGCAGCAATGGCACGCCCAGCGAGCGCAAGAGCGGCTCCTGGCTCGACACGATGGTGCGCGAGTAGTGAGCGCCACGATGCATCCCGCACCGTCGGAGGCGATCGCCGAACAGCGTGCGCGCATCGAGGCGGCGGCGTGCGCGATCACTGCACGCTGGCCGTACACGCCGCACGCGGCCCTCATTCTCGGCACCGGGCTCGGCGCCCTCGCCCGCGAAATCCAGGTCGAGGCCGAGATTGCGTACGGCGACATTCCCGGCTTTCCACTCTCCACGGTGGAATCGCACGCCGGTCGTTTGCTCGCGGGCCAGCTCGGCGGCAAGCGCGTACTGGCCATGCAGGGGCGCTTCCATCGCTACGAGGGCTACTCGCTGCAGGACGTGACATTCCCGGTGCGCGTGCTGCGCGCGTTGGGCGCGCCGCGCCTCATCGTGTCGAACGCCTGCGGCGGCATGCATCCGCTCTGGGCACCGGGCGAGCTCATGCTCATCGCCGATCACATCAACATGCTCGGCGACAGCCCGCTGATCGGCCCCAACGATGAGGCCATCGGCCCGCGTTTTCCGGACATGTCGGCGTGCTACGACGCCGGGCTGCGCGCGCACGCGCGCGCGGTCGCCGTGGCGCAGGGCATGACGCTGCGCGAAGGGGTGTACATCGCGGTGCCGGGCCCGAACCTCGAGACCGGCGCCGAGTATCGCATGCTGCGCGCGATGGGCGCCGACGTCGTGGGCATGAGCACCGTGCCCGAAGTGATCGTGGCGGTGCACGGCGGCATGCAGGTGCTCGGCATTTCGCTCATCACCGACCAGTGCCTGCCCGATGCGCTCGAGCCCGCAACGCTCGACAAGATCCTGGCCACCGCAGCGCGCAGTGAACCTCACCTGACCGCGCTCGTGCAGGGCGTGCTGGAGCGTTTGTGACGGGTTCGACCACCACGAAGGATCGCTACCATCGCCTGAGCGCCGATCGCGGGGCGGATGATCTGGAGCGCGAGTTGCTCAACCTGTGGGATGCCGAGCGCCTCTTCGAGCGGTCACTCGCTGAGCGCGCCGACGCGCCTCGCTGGACCTTCTTTGAAGGTCCGCCGACGGCCAACGGCCGCCCGGGCATCCATCACGTCTTCGCGCGCACGATCAAGGACCTCTTCTGTCGCCATCGTGCGATGCAGGGCTTCCTCGTCGATCGCAAGGCGGGGTGGGACACGCACGGCCTCCCGGTGGAAATCGAGGTCGAAAAGAAGCTCGGCATCAGCGGCAAGCCCGAGATCGAGAAGGTCGGCGTGGCCGAATTCAACCGGCTGTGCAAAGAGAGCGTGTTCACCTATCGCGGCGACTGGGAGCAACTGTCCTCGCGCATCGGGTACTGGCTCGACTACCAGCGGCCATACGTGACGTACGAGAACTCGTACGTCGAGTCGGTCTGGTGGGCGCTCAAGACGCTGCACGCCAAGGACCTCCTCTTCCGTGGACACAAGATTCTGCCGTACTGCGCGCGCTGCGGCACGGCGCTCTCGAGTCACGAAGTCGCGCTCGGCTACAAGGACGTGGAGGACCCGAGCGTGTACGTCGCGCTCGATCTGGTCGAAGAGGGGAGCGGTCCCGCGGTCACGGCCACGCTCGATGGACCGGGACGCAACGCCGCGCACGCCGAGCCGGGCGTGAAGCTCGCGCCGCGCGCTGGGCGTCGCCGCATCATCGTGTGGACCACGACGCCGTGGACGCTTGTCTCGAACGTGGCGCTCGCGGTGAACCCCGAGCTCACGTACGTCGAGTTGCGCAAGAAGTCGGGCGCGGAGTGGACGATCCTGCTCGCCGAGGCGCGCTGCGCCGGCCTGCTCGGCGCCGACTGGTCCGACCGCTGGAACGTGGTGGCGACGCACGCGGGGAGCGCGCTCGTCGGGCTGCGCTACAAGCGCCCACTCGACTGGGAGCCGATGCCGGCCGAGGGGCGGCATGAGGTGATCGTCGGCGAGTCGTTCGTGTCGGCGGATGATGGATCGGGCGTCGTGCACATGGCCCCCGCGTTCGGTGCCGATGACTATGCGGCCGGCAAACGGCACAACCTCGCCTTCCTGCAGCCGGTGGATGCGCGCGGCCGATTTCCGGTGGACATGCCGATCGTCGGCGGCCGCTTCGTGAAGGACGCGGACCAGGACATCATCGCGGAACTCGGTGAGCGCGACGTGCTCTGGAAGTCGCAGAAGTTCGTGCACAGTTATCCGCATTGCTGGCGCTGCGGCACGCCGCTGCTGTACTACGCGCGCACCTCGTGGTTCGTGCGCACCACGGCGTTCAAGGACGAGATGCTGCGCCGCAACTCGGCCATCAACTGGAATCCGCCCGAGGTCGGAGCGGGCCGATTCGGCGAGTGGCTCGAGAACAACGTGGACTGGGCCGTGTCGCGCGACCGCTTCTGGGGCTCGCCGCTGCCCGTGTGGGTGAACGACGAGAATCCGGACGAGGTCGAGGTCATCGGGTCGTTCGAGGAACTCGCGCAGCGATCGGGCACGGTGCTGGGCGCCGACTTCGATCCGCACAAGCCGTACGTGGATGCGTACACGTGGCCGGCCCGGTCGGGGAGTGGCACAATGCGCCGCGTACCCGAAGTCATCGATGCCTGGTTCGACTCGGGCTCGATGTCGTTCGCACAGTGGCACTACCCATTCGAGAATCGCGAGGAAGTTGCGCGCTCGTTCCCGGCGGATTTCATCGCCGAGGGCGTGGACCAGACGCGCGGCTGGTTCTATTCGCTGCTCGCGATCGCCACGGGATTGGGCGACGCCCTGCCGAACAACGGCGCGGGCGCGGTGGCCCCGTACAAGGCCGTCGTCGTCAACGATCTCGTGCTCGATGCCGACGGGCAGAAGATGTCCAAGAGCAAGGGCAACGTCGTCGATCCGTGGACGGTGCTCGGCCGTCACGGCGCCGACTCGGTGCGCCTCTTCCTGCTGTTGTCGAGCCAGGTCTGGCTGCCGCGCCGCTTCGATGAGGGGCAGATTCGCGAGACGGCGGGGCGCTTCCTGCTCACGCTCAAGAACGTCTACGACGGCATTTTCGCACAGTACGCGAACTTCGGGTGGGAACCGTCGGCTGACGACCCCGCCATCGCGGACCGTCCGCTGCTCGATCGCTGGATCCTCTCGCGCGCGGTGAGCGTGGCGGACGAGGCGAACGCGGCGCTCGAGAACTTCGACGCGACGGCGGCCGCGCGTGTGGTCGTGCAGTTCGTGGACGAGGACCTCTCGCGCTGGTACGTGCGCCAGTCGCGCGACCGGTTCTACGAGGTGGACGGAGCGGACCATCGCGCCGCCTTCGCGACGTTGCATGCGGTGCTCACCACGTGCTGCCGGTTGCTCGCGCCGCTGGCGCCGTTCGTCACCGACTGGATGCATCGCCAGCTTACCGGCACGAGCGTGCACCTGGCGTCGTACGGCGGGGCGATCGAACGGAGCGCGCTCGACCCGGCCCTCGAGGAGGCCATGGCGGAGATCCGCACGCTGGCCACGCTCGGGCGCGCCGCGCGCGAGACGGCGAAGATCAACGTGCGGCAGCCGCTCGCGATGCTCACCTGCGTCACGCACAGCGCGCGGCGCGACCTCATCGACGCGCTGGTGCCGCTGCTCACGGCCGAGCTCAACGTGAAGGCGGTGCGCTTTGCCACGAGCGCGGAATCGTTCGTCACGCTCGAGGCCAAGGCCAATTTTCGCACGCTCGGCAAGAAGTTCGGCAAGGCGATGCCGGATGCGGCCGCCGCGATCGCGCAGCTCTCGAGCGAGCACCTGCGCAACTTCGAGCATGGCGAGGAACTCGCGATCTCGGCCGGAGGTGTCACGCATGCGCTCGCGCCGGAGGATCTGAGCATCGTGCGCCGTGCCAGTGGCGACGTGGTGGTGGCCGAGGATGCGGGGCGGTTCGTGGCCATCGACCCGACCGTATCGCAGGAACTGAGGCTCGAGGGGCTGGCCCGAGAACTCGTGAGCCGGTTGCAGCGATTGCGGAAGGAATTGGGGCTGGCGGTGTCTGATCGTGTCAGCCTGCTGCTGGACGGCCCGGAGGAGGTACAGACGGCCGCCAGGGCGCACGAGCGTACCATCACCGACGCGGTGCTGGCGCGCTCGTTTAAGATTGGAGGTTTCCCGGACGATCACCCGGCAGCCCGGACGCTCGACCTCGATGGGGTCGCGGTGCGGGTTGCCCTTGCGAAGGATGCGTGAACATGGCTTCCAGCTCGAAGTCGACGCCCGCCAGCGCCAAGGCGGCTGCAGCGGCCAAGGCTCCCGCCGCCGCTGCGCCGGCTGTCAAGGTCAAGCCGATGCTCAAGAAGCAGCTTCAGCATTTCGAGAAGCGGCTGATCGAGGAGCGCAAGCGCGTCCTGAAGGAGCTCGGTCACCACGACGAGACGTTCGAGGGTGGGGGTCGTGAACAGAGCGCGTACTCGTTTCACATGGCCGACCAGGGCACGGACGCCATGGAGCGCGAGAAGGCGTTCCTCTTCGCGTCACAGGAAGGCCGCTTCCTCTGGCATATCGACCAGGCGCTTCGCCGACTCTACCGGAGCCCGGACACGTTCGGCATTTGTCACGGCTGTGGGCAGATGATCGCCTATGACCGCCTCGATGCGCTGCCGCACGCTCGGTATTGCATCAATTGCAAGCAGAAGGAAGAGGATGACAAGCAGAAGAAGGGGTGAGCGCGCCCTCTTCTGGGGAATGCTCACCTCGGTGGTCGCGGCGGATGCGGCCAGCAAGGCCGTTGCGGTTGCCAACCTCGTGCCGGTGCAGGCCGAAGTTCCGGTATTCGGGGACTGGTTGCGCTGGCGCCTCGTGTACAATCCCGGCGCCGCGTTCGGTCTGCACGCGGGGACGTACTCGCGCGTGATCTTCACGGTGCTCACCCTCGTGGCGCTGGGCATCCTCGCGCGGGTGTATCAAGCCACGCGTGCCGGCGATCGCGCTCGCGTGCTCGCGGTTGCCCTCGTGACCGGCGGCGCCGTGGGGAACCTCCTCGACCGTCTGCGTTCGGCGGCGGGGGTGGTGGACTTCATCGACGTCGGAATGGGTGAGATGCGCTGGCCGACGTTCAATGTCGCGGACATCGCCGTCACCTCGGGGGCGCTGCTGCTGGCCTGGGTGCTCTGGTCGGAAGAAGAGCAGGACGCCCCCGTGGCAGACGCGCATCGGGTCCTCGAGCCGCTCGCGGCCACCGACCTCGAGTCACGCTGAGTCGTCGGGTCATGCACAAGAACCGCACTCAGCTGCTCGTCATCGCCGCAACCGTCGTCGCGGGCGACATCTTCAGCAAGCAGTTGGCGCTCGCGTTCCTACCGCCGAGCGGGATTCCGCTCGAAGTCGCGGGCGACTGGGTGCGGTTCACCCTCGCGTTCAATCGCGGTGCGGCGTTTGGCATGCACGTCGGGCCCTGGTCGCGGATCGTCTTTTCGGCGTTCGCCGTGGGCATGGTGGCCGTGCTACTCGTGTCCGCTGGACGCGTCGCCGGTCCTGCGCAGCGACTCGTCACGGCCATGGGGCTCGTGGCAGGCGGGGCGCTTGGCAATCTTGTTGATCGCATCCGTTGGGACCGTGGCGTGGTCGACTTCATAGACGTCGGCGTCGGCCTGACGCGCTTCTGGACGTTCAACCTCGCCGACTCCGCGATCACCGTTGGCGCCGTGCTGCTGCTCTGGCCGACGCAGGACGTCGCGCACGCTTCGCCCCCCGGGCCGGTCGATCCGGGGTCGACATGAGCAGCGCCCCGGCGGCGGGCGGGCCCGCGCCGGGGCGCCACGAGCGGGTGGCGGCCGATGTGGCGGGGATGCGCCTCGACCTGGCCGTGGCCCAGTGGCTCGAGCTGTCGCGTACCCGGTCGGCGACGCTCGTGGCCAACGACCGCGTGCGCGTCAACGGCAAGCGTGAGCGCGCGAGCTACAAGGTCGAAGCGGACGATCGTCTGACGGCGGACGTGCCGTCGCCGGAAGGGCGTGACATCGTGGGCGAGAACATCCCACTCGCGATCGCGTACGAGGACGACGAGGTCATTGTCGTCGACAAGCCGGCCGGGATGGTCGTGCATCCGGCGCCGGGTCATTGGTCGGGGACGCTCGTGAACGCGCTCCTGGGCCGGGGCGGGGCGCTGACCCCGGCTGGTGATCCGGACCGCGCGGGCCTCGTGCACCGTCTGGACAAGGACACGTCGGGGCTGCTGCTGGTCGCCCGCACGGAACGCGCCCACCGCATCCTGTCGGCCGCCTTGGCCGCTCGCCGCATTGAGCGAAAGTATGCCGCGGCATGCTGGGGCCACCTCGAGGGCGACCGTCTGACGGTGGACAAACCGGTCGGGCGCGATCCCCGCGACCGGCAGAAGATGGCGATCGTGGCCAACGGTCGGACGGCGAAAACCGACTTCCGGCGCCTCGCCCGCTTCCCGTCCGCGGACTTGTTGCAGGCGCGGTTGCACACGGGCCGGACGCACCAGATTCGCGTCCATTTGGCGAGTGTTGGGCATCCGGTGCTCGGGGACGATACCTACGGAGGGGGGGGCGGTCGTCGGCTGGCGGCCCTGCCGCCGCGTCGGCACTGGCTGCACGCAGCCTGGCTGCGTTTTCCGCATCCGGTCACGGGCAAGGTGGTGGACGTGCGGTCCCCCCTGCCGCCGGACCTGCGTGAGTCACTCGCGGCGCTCGCCGAGGGGAGCGAATCGTTTGCCGCCCCCCTGACGCTGGACTATTTTCAGTTCTATCACGACGCCGACTGAATTCGGGGCTCCGGCAACTGCCGCGACTCGCTGCCTGTTGTTCACGGCGGGGGGTCGGCTCTTCGGTTGTGATATCAATGCGGTGCGGGAGATCATCCCGATCCGGGAGGCCACGCGGCTGCCGGGAGCACCCGAGTTCGTGCTCGGGCTCATCAACTTGCGTGGGATGGTCGTGACGGTCGTGGACCTTGTCCGTCGTTTTGGCGGAGCGTCGGCCGATCCGGTGGAGGGGTCCATCATCGTGGTGGATTTCGGCACGCGGGCCGTGGGGCTCGCGGTCGATGCAATGCGTGATGTGCAGGGGGTCAGGCCGAGGACGGTCGAGACCGGAGCACCGGCCACGGCCGGACTTCCGGCGTCGGTCATTCACGGCATGGCCGACACCACGGAAGGGCTCGCGATCCTCCTGGATGTGGGGGCGGTATTGCGGCAGGTCATGTCTTCGGCGGAGGAAGCGTCTTGAGTCACACGGTATTGGTCTGCGACGATGCGATCTTCATGCGCACCATGGTCGGCGACATCCTGCAGCAGGCAGGATTCGAGATCGTGGGCGAGGCGGAGACCGGCATCCAGGCCGTCGAGAAGTACAAGCAACTGCGACCGGATCTCGTGACGATGGACATCGTGATGCCCGACATGGGGGGCATCGATGCCGTTCGCGAGATCACCAAGTTCGACCCGAACGCCAAGGTCCTCATGTGCAGCGCAATGGGGCAGCAGGCGCTGGTCGTCGAGGCTATCCAGGCAGGCGCGAAGGATTTCGTGGTCAAGCCGTTCCAGCCGAGCCGCGTGCTCGAGGCGGTGCAGCGGGTTCTCGGCTGACGACCTGCGCGAGGCGCGGGCCGCGAAACGGCGCCGCGCCCGCACGAGTCCGTGATGTGCGTCGGCCAGTCACGTGCCGGCGCTCCCCTTTCCGCGACCTAGCTCTGGTGGATCCTTCCCGCTACGCCGAACTGTTCCTGACGGAGAGCCAGGAGCATCTCTCGGCGATCAACACGTCGCTGCTGGAGCTTGAACGCACCCCCGGTGCCGAGGCACCGGTGGCGGCGCTGTTTCGCGCCATGCACACGATCAAGGGCATGGCGGCGACGATGGGATACCAGGCCGTCACCGAGATCGCACACGAGGCGGAGTCGCTGCTCGAGGGCGTGCGGCGCGGTGCGATCCGCACCGACGCGACGGTGGCGGATCTCCTCTTCAGCTCGGCCGACCTGCTCGAGCGCACCATCGAGGCGACGACCGAGGGTCACGCATCACCCGACGCGCATGACGTGCTCGAACGCATGCGCGCGATGACGCGCGCCGCACGCGCCACGCCGCCGCGCTCGATGGCGAGCGTGCGTGGCGCAGTCCTGGCCACGCGCGTGTCAGTCACGCTCGAGGTCGACACGCCGCTCAAGGGGGTGCGCGCGTGGATGGTCGCGCAAAAGCTGGCCACGTTCGGCAAGCTGCTTGGCACCGAGCCGCCCGAGGGCGCGCTGCAGTCGGAGCAGTTCGAGCGCACCTTCACCGTGCTGCTCGAAACGGGCGTGGCCCCTGAGCTGCTCATCGCCGCCGGGCGTGCGGGTGGCTACGTGGAGACCGTCGAGGTGACGCCGCCCGCGACGGCAGGCGCCGCCGGACCGGACGACGCCATGCTGCCGCGGCCGTCGCAGCCCGTGCATCGACTGAGCGGGGCGGTGACGGCGGAGTTTGCGGCCACCGACGTGACGGCGACCGGCGCGGTCAAGGCGCAGCGTCACATCCGCATCGACCTGCGCCGCCTCGACACGCTCATGAACCTCATCGGCGAACTGGTGATCGCGCGCGGGCGACTCAACGCCATCGCGGCGGACCGCAAGGATGCGGTGCTCGACGAGGCGCTGTCGCATGCGTCGCGCCTCGTGAGCGAGCTGCAGGACGAGATCATGACGACCCGCCTCGTCCCGGTCTGGCAGGTGTTCGACCGCTTTCCGCGCCTCGTGCGCGATGCGGCACGTTCGCTCGGCAAGGACGTCGACTTCGTGATCGAGGGAAAGGACATCGAACTCGATCGCTCGATGCTCGACGAGATCGGCGAACCCGTGGTGCACCTGCTGCGCAACGCGGTGGACCACGGCCTCGAGACGCCCGCGGAGCGGCGCGCAGTGGGCAAGCCGCCGTCGGGACGGCTCAGGCTCTCGGCGCTCCGCGACCGCTCGAGCGTGCTCATTCGCGTCAGCGACGACGGCAAGGGCATCGATCGCGACCGCGTGCTGGCGAAGGCCAAGCGGCTCGGGCTGGTCGAGCCCGACGTCGACCTGCTGGGCGACGACGAGCTCTTCCGCCTCATCGCGCGGCCCGGCTTCTCGACGAACGAGACGGTCACCGACCTCTCGGGGCGCGGCGTCGGCATCGATGCGGTCGCTACGCGCGTGCGGCAACTCGGCGGCACGCTCGAGTTGCGCTCGGAAGACGGCCGCGGCACCACGGTCACGGCGCGGCTCCCCGCCACGCTCGCCATCATACGCGCTGTGCTCGCGCGCGTGGGCGGCGAGACGTACGCGGTGCCGATGACGCACGTGAGCGAGACGCTCGAACTGCCCGACACCGTGCGCGAGACGGTGAAGGGGCGGGAGGTGCTCTCGCTCCGCGACGACGTACTGCCGCTCGTGCACCTGCGCGAACTGGTGCGGCTGCCCCGGCAGCGGGATCGCATCAATCACGTGATCGTGCTCGAGATGGCCGACCGGCGCGCGGGGGTGCTCGTGGACCGGTTGCTGGGCCAGCAGGACATCGTGGTGAAGCCGTTCGACGCAGTGAAGGACGGCCTCGCGCTCTTCAGCGGCGCGACGATCCTGGGCGACGGTGCGCCGGCGCTCATCCTGGACGTGAACTCCCTCCTCTGACGGTGGCGGCATGAACGACCTTCGGACCCTGACCCCGCAGCAGATCGACGCGCTGCGCGAAGTCGCGAACATCGGCGCCGGTCACGCGGCGACCGCGCTGTCGCAGATGACCAACGCGACGATCATGATCAGCGTCCCGCGCATCAACATCGCGCCGCTCGAGGAGGTGCCGCCGCAACTCTCGGCTCCCGAGGAGCCGGTGGCGGCCGTGCTGATGCAGATGCTGGGCGATCTGGCCGGTCGCACGCTGCTCGTCTTCCCGAAACCGACGGCACTGCGGCTCTCCGAGCTCATGCTGCGCCGCCCGAAGGGATCGTCGACGGAGCTGGGCGAGCTCGAGCAGTCGGTGATCAAGGAAGCCTCGAACATCCTGAGCGGCGCGTACATGAACGCGCTCTCCGATTTCATGGGCATGATGCTGCTGCCGTCTCCGCCGTCGCTCGCGATCGACTTCTCCGCCGCGGTGCTGACGAGCGCGTATCTGCAGTTCGGCAACGACTACGACCTCGTCTTCTGCGTCGAGAGCGCGTTCTACATGAAGGACTACGACGAGCACCTGCGCGGCTTCTTCCTGCTGCTTCCCGACACGGCGAGCCTGCAGGCCATCCTGCGCGCCGTCCGCGTCGCCTGAGGGAGCGCGACGCCGTGACTACGGGTACCCTCACCTCGGAACGCGACCGCGACGTCCTGCGGTCGTTCGCCCGGCGGATCGATCCGTCGGACGCCGGGGCGCACAACAACCTCGGGGTGCTCTACTACAACAAGGGGCTGCACGAGGAAGCGGTGCAGGCCTTCATGGGGGCGCTCGAACTCGACCCCAAGATGCAGGTTGCGCAACGCAACATCGAGATCGCGTACTTCCAGACGGGGTACTACGACCGGCGCGTGGGCGAGCTCCGCGACGTGCTGCGACACGAGCCGTCGAACCGCGCCGCCCGCTGGGAGCTCGCGCGCACGTACGCGCTGCTCAACGAGCACGCCGCCGCACTCACGGAGTTCACCGAACTGCTGCGGCACCATCCGGATGACTTCGGCGCCATCGTGCAGGTCGGCCTCGCGGAAAAGGCGATCGGCGATCTCGATGATGCGCTCAAGTGGTTTGACCGCGCGGTCGCGATCGACTCGGGTTCGTCGGTGGTGCAGTTCTACCGCGGCGAGGTGCTCTACAACAAGGGGATGAACGACGAGGCGCTCAAGGCGCTCGCAGCGGCCGTCGAACTCAATCCCGAGAACGCCGACGCGCACTATCTCACCGGCTTCGTGCTCGGCGACATGGGGCGACACGAGGATGCACGTGCCGCCACGAAGCGCGCGATGCAGATCAACCCGTCGCTCGGGCGCGCGCAGGCCAACCTCTCGATCGACCGCTACAACGCCCAGACCTACGAGCAGCTGGTGCCGGGCGGCACCGAGCGCCGGTCGCAGCAGTTGATGGCGGTGTCGGAAGAGGGGCAGCTCGCGCACTACAACCTCGGCGTCGCCTTCCGCCAGAAGGGCTACTACCCGGACGCGCTCAAGGAATACCGCATCGCGCTCGAACGCGGCGAGGACCGCGACCTCGTGCGACAGGCGATGGCCGAGGTGTACCTGCTGACGCGTGACGTGCAGCAGGCCGTGGCCATGTACGACGAGGCGCTGCGCTACCAGCCGACCTCGCCCAAGCTCTGGAACGAGCGCGGCGTCGCGTTGCACCAGGATGGGCGCTTCGACGACGCGGCCGCCAGCTATCGCAAGGCGATCGAGGCGGACGAGCGCTATCCCCTCGCGCACAACAATCTGGGCGTAGCGCTGTACCATGGCGGCCTCAGCGACGACGCGATCGACGCCTTCCGCCGCGCACTCGAAATCGAGGCGAGCTTCGTGAAGGCGCGCCTGAACCTCGCGCTGCTGCTGTACAAGAACAAGCGGCTCCAGCTCGCGCTCGAGGCGTATCGCAACGTGCTCGGCAACGAGCCCGAGCACCCGGTGGCGTGGAACGGCATCGGCCTCGTGCTCGCCGAGCTCAAGCGCTTCGAGGAGGCGCGCGCGTCGTTCGCCCGCGCCATCCAGTCGCGCCCCGAGTACGCCGAGGCGCACTACAACGTGAGCTTCACGCTCTCGAACCTCGGCGATTTCGAGGGAGCGCTGCGGGAGACCAAGCGCGCGCTCGAGCTCGACCCGTACTACGTCGCGCAGAAGTTCGAGCTCGCCATCGACCTGATGCACGAGGACCCGGACTTCTCCGTGGTGCCCGATCTGGGCGGCGAACGCCGCTCGTCCGCGCCCGTGCAGGAGTTCTCGTTCGACCCGCGGCTCCTCGACTCGGTCTTCACGACGCTGGCCGCGCCCGCCGCGGTACCCGCGCCGCCCGTGCATCACACGATTCGCCCGTATGCCTCGGCCGAAGAGTTCCTCGCCATGCGCCAGTACGAGCGCGCCGGCGCCGAGGCAACGTCGGCGATGGGCCGGGGGGCGGATCGCGTCGAGGGGATGGGCGTCATCGGCGACGTGTACTACGCGCGCGGCTTGCACGGCGAGGCACTCGAGCGCTACGGCGAGGCGCTCGCGATGGATCCCGGGGCGAAGCGTGCACGCGTCGGGCGCGTGCGCGCCCTGCTTGCGCTCGGGCGCGGCCAGCTCGCGCGCGAGGGCGCCGACGCGTTGCTCGACCAGGGCGGACACGATCTCGAGACGCTCGTGCTCGTGGCCGATGCGCGCATCTCTGATGGCGATCCCGCCGCCGCCCTCGAGGCGCTGGCGAGCGCGGGGGCGCTCTCGCCGCAGCGCGCCGACCTGCACAAGCGCACGGGCGACGCGTTGCGCGCCCTCGGCGACAACAAGGGTGCGATGGGCGGATATCGCCGCGCGCTCGACATCGATCCCGATTTCGGCGTGGTGCGCCTTGAGCTCGCGCGCCTGCTCGTCATCGAGGGCGACGCGGCAGGCGCGGAGGCGCAGCTCCACGCCGCGATCGACGCCGTGCCCACGTGGGCAGAGCCCAAGCTCGAGCTCGCGCGCGTGTTGCGCGCCACCGCGCGCCCGGATGGCGCGCTGACGCTGCTCATTCCGCTCCTGAGCGCCAACCCGTACCAGTTCGAGGCGCTGCTCGTGCTCGGAGAATCGTTGCTCGACGCCAGCCGCGTCCGCGACGCGGCCACCGCATTCGCGCGCATCCTGCGCTTCGACCCGACACACGTCGGCGCGCTGTACTATTCGGGGCTGTTGCTGGCCCGGCAGAGCCGCTGGCGCGATGCGATCGTGGCCTGGCACCGTGTCGATGAACTCGAGCCTGCGAGCGAGTGGGCGCGCAAGGCGCGCGGCGAAGCCCGCACGGCCGCCGAGCTCTCGCACATTCTCACGCCGACCCCGGTCGCGACGCCGATCGTGCCCGCACCGGCGGAGGTCCTGTAGATGGCGATCGAGGGCCCGCTCCGCGAACTCGGCATCCACGATGTCTTCCAGCTGCTCGACCTGAGCCGGAAGACCGGAACGCTCACGGTCACGTCGGAGCTGCGCGACAACGAGGGCACCGTCTGGTTCGACGGCGGCAAGGTCATCTACGCCACCATCAAGTCGAACCCGCATCCGCTCGGACTCATGCTCGTGAAGTCCGGAAAGGTGACGGAAGCGGACCTCGACCGCGCCTTGCTCATCCAGAAGACGCGGAACGACGGGCGACGGTTCGGCGAGATCCTCGTCGAGCTCAACGTCCTCTCGCCGCGCGAGCTCGAGCGACAGGTGAAGCTGCAGGTCGAGGAAGTGGTCTTCGAGCTGATGTCGTGGCGTGAAGGGTTCTTCTCCTTCGTCGAGCGCGACGTCTCGGAGATTCCCGCCGGGGCCACGGTGCGCGTGGGCACCGAGTCGCTGCTCATGGAAGGGGCGCGCCGCATCGATGAATGGTCGCGCATTGCCGACAAGGTGCCGCACCTCGCCGTCATCCCGCAGCTGGCGGACGTCTCCGACGTGCACGCGGTGCAGCTCGACCTGCTCCCCACCGAGTGGGAGATGCTCACGATGATCGACGGCACCGCGGACCTCAAGGCGATCGCGACCAACCTCGCGCGCAGCGAGTTCGACGTCGCGCGTGTCGCTTACGGCCTCGTCACCACCGGGGTGATCTCGCTGCGCATGCCGTCGCGCGTGAGCATGCGCGCCATGCTCCCGGTCGACGACGTCACGCCGCACGTGGAAGCCGCGCAGGCCGCGCTCGCCGCTGGACAGCCGGAGGTCGCGCTCGTGTCGGCGCGCCACGCCGTCAACGCGGACCCGTCGAGTACGGACGGTCGCTTGGCGGTCGCGCGCGCTCTCTCGCGCCTCGGCCGCGCCAGCGAGGCGCTCGACGAGTTGCGCCGCGCGGCGCAGTCCGACCCGTCGAACACAGAAGTCTCGCTGCTGCTGGCCTTCGCCGCGGCGCGCAGCGGCCAGCTGCACGAGGCGATGGATCGCTGGACGCGCTACCTCGCCGAGTCGACCACCGCGCCGGAGGCGGCGCGCGTGCGCGCCGCGCTCGATGCTGCCCATCGCCTTACCGCCCTGATCGAGGAACACGCGCATGTCGGATGACATCGCCCGCCTGAGCGAGGAACTTGCGCGCGACCCGGCGAGCCTGGCCTTCCTCGAGCTCGCCGAGGCGCTGCGCAAGCGCGGCGACCTCGAGGTGGCCGAGAAGGTGGCGGTGCGCGGCCTCGAGCGGCATTCGCACCTCGGCACCGGGCACGACGTGCTCGCGCGCATCTACGCCGACGCGGGCACCTTCGAGAAAGCGTACGACGAGTGGTCGATCGTGCTGCGCCTCTCGCCGGGACATCCGGGCGCACTCAAGGGACTCGGCTTCGTCTGCTTCCACCAGGGGCGCATGGCCGAGGCCGAGACGTGGATCGCGCAAGCAGCTGTCGCCGACCCGGCCGACCAGCGCAACATCGGCGCGCTTGCGTACGTACGGCAACAGCTCGCCGACGCCGCGCAGGCCTCGCCCCAAGTGGCAGCCGCACTGGCCACGCCCGCAGCACACGACGCGCGCTCGCTCTTCCACGACATCCTCGGTGCGGAGCAGGGCATGGCGCTCCTGCTCGACGAGCACGGATTGGTGCTCGCCGGTGGCTACGACGTGGATGGACGCGACGTCGGCCAGGAAGTCGGCGCACAGTTGGGCGGCGTGAGCGAGGAAGCGGAGCGCGCCATGCGCCACCTCGGGCTTGGCGGCTGGACCTCGATCGTCTTCGAGACATCGAACGCCACCGTGGCGATGGCGCCGGGCCCCGAGAAATCGCTGATGCTGGTGAGCGCCGGCAAGGCGACACCGGTGGGCTTCGTGCGCCGCATGCTGGAGCGCTCGATCGCCCGAGCGAAGCAGTTTTTGGGGGCCGCATGAGGAATTCACCCTTCAGCGACCTGCTCGGCGCCCTCGTGCGTCAGCGCGGCGTGACGGCGGCGCTGGTCGTATCCGAGGCTGACGGCCTCATCGTGGACTCGCAGGTGTCGGTCGGCATGCGCGGCGAAGTCGTGGCGGCGCTGTCCGCCTCGCTCTACCGGCGCGCGCGCCTCGCGGCGCAGGCGGCTGGATACGGCGAGACGACCGTGCTCCAGCTCGAAGCGGAGCATGGGCGCATCTGTGCGGTCGGCAAGAACGACCTCGTGCTCGTGGCCGTCACCGAACTCGGTTCCAACATCGGCCTCGTGCGCATGGAGATGCTCAAGGGGCTGCAAGGCGGGGCGCTGGGATGAGCACGGTTGCCGTTACCGAAGCGTGGGCCGAGGCGCCCCTCCAGCAATTCGTGGAGGACGCCCGGGTCGAGCTGGCCCTGCTGCTGCATGCAAGCGGGCAGGTACTCGGCCAGGCCGGCTTCCAGCGGCGGATGGACGTGATGTCGGCGTGCGCGCTGGCGGCCGGCATCAACGCCACGGCGGCGGAGCTCGGGCGCATGCTCGACGGCAAGCCGTTCGGCGCGTTGCACTACGGTGGCAAGACCAAGCAGACCTTCCTTGCCTCGGTGGAGACCCGGCGCGGCAACTACCTGCTCTTCTGCGTGTTCGACGAGCGCGCGTCGCTCGGCATCGTGCAGCTCTACTTCGGCGAGTTTCGCCACCGGCTCTCGGCGGCAGCGCCGGAGGCCGATGGGCCTTCGACGCCGCTCAACGAGCACTTCGAAGGCGAACTCAACCGCAACCTCGCCGCCCTCTTCGGTCGACCCTGACGGAGCCCTGACGTGTCCATCGTCAACTATGCAACGCGCGAGATCACCTGCAAAATCGTCTACTACGGCGCTGGTCGCTCCGGAAAGACGACAAACCTGCAGTACATCTATGCGCAGGTGCCGCCGGACCGGAAGGGAAACATGGTCTCGCTCGCGACGCAGACCGATCGCACGCTCTTCTTCGACTTCCTGCCACTCGACCTCGGCAACATTTCCGGCTTCACCACGCGCTTCCAGCTCTACACAGTGCCGGGGCAGGTCTACTATCAGACCACGCGCAAGCTCGTGCTGCAGGGCGCCGATGGCGTGGTGTTCGTGGCCGACAGTCAGACGCGCCAACTGCAGGAGAACGTGGAGAGCCTCCAGGACCTGCACCTCAACCTTGCCGAGCATGGCATGGATGCGCGACACGTTCCGCTGGTGATCCAGTACAACAAGCGGGACCTGCCGGCGGAAATGCTCACGAGCGTTCCCGACCTCGAGGACGCGCTCAACTTCCGCGGTGTCCCGGACTTCCAGGCGGATGCGTTGCACGGTCCGGGCGTATTCGAGACGCTGCGCGGCATTTCGGAAATCGTGCTCAAGAAGCTTTCGGCGACTCAGGAAACCAGGTAATGACGGGTTCGCGCTACCGGTTTGACACCTATATCGTCGGCGCCGCCAACCGGCTCGCCGTCGCCGCCGCGCGCGCCGTGGCCGAGGCGCCGGGCGCCGTCTACAACCCGCTCTTCATCTACGGCTCGAGCGGACTTGGCAAGACGCACTTGCTCGCCGCCGTGGGCACGCATGCGCGCCAGCTCGCGCCAGAACTCGAGGTCGAGTACGTCTCGTTCGACGATTTCGTCGAACAGTTCCATGGGGCGGTGTCGGGTGGCGAGATGGAGGCGTTTCGCCGCCGCTGGATTGCCGTGGACGTGCTGCTCGTCGACGACATGCAATTCCTCACGGGCCGGCGCGAGTTGCAGAGCGAGTTGCTGAGACTGTTCAACACGCTGCAGGGCACTGGCAAGCAGATCGTGCTCACGAGCGACCGGCCGCCACAGGAGATCGCGGACGTCGATGAGCGTCTCATCTCGCGGCTCTCGGGCGGGCTGATCGTGGACATCGGCGCCCCGGACTACGAGACGCGCCTCGCGATCCTCCGCGCCGCATGCACCGAGCGCAGCATGCAGGTGCCGGGCGACGTGCTCGAGACGCTCGCGCGCCTCGAGCTGCCGAACGTGCGCGAGCTGCACGGCGCGCTCAATCGCGTGGTCGCGGAGCAGCAGCTCGAGGGAAAGATCGTCGCCTCGCGCGACGTGTGGGCGCTCGTAGGCGGGAAGGGGCCTCAGCCGACGACGGTTGCCGAGGAAGAGGCCAGCGAGTACGCCTCGTTCCTCTCCGACATCGCGAACGCCGTCGCGGCGAGCGTCGACCCGTGGAAGACGCGCATGGCCGAGGCGATCGCCTACTGGCGCGGCGAAGGGTTCCGCACGGGAGTGCTCGAGCGCGCCATGCAGCTGCCCAGCGCGCCCGACGTGCAGGGGCTCCTCGACACCTTCGCCTCGGCGGTCGATCACCTCCGCCAGCTCGAGCGTCAGGCCGGCGCGGCGGACTCGCTGCTCGCCGGGCACGAGGTGTTTCGCGACCCTGAGCGCATCGCGGATGCCGAAGCGCTGCTCGATCGCGCGCTCGCCGGTGACACGCCGCCGCCCGCGCCCGACCCGGCACTGGTGCGCACCAGCTTCGAGGTTGCGGGTTCGAACCAGCTGGCCGTGCGCGCGGCGGACGCGGTCGTGGCCGAGCCCGGCGCACGATACAGCCCGCTCGTCATCTACGGACCAACCGGCACCGGGAAGACGCACCTCCTGCACGCGATCGGCAATGCGCTGCTGGCCAGCGGGGCGCGTCGGGTGGCGTGCGTGAATGCCGCGACGTTCGCCGAGGAGCTGATCTCGGCGCTCCAGGAAGGCACCGTGCATCGCTGGCGCGCGCGCTATCGCGCCGTCGACGCGCTCTTGCTCGACGACGTGCACGCGCTCGGCGGCAAGGAGCGCACGCAGGAAGAGTTCTTCCACCTCTTCAACGAGTTGCACGGGCAGGGGCGGCAGATCGTGCTCACGAGCGGCGTCGCGCCGCGCGACCTGGGCGGGCTGGAAGAACGGCTGCGCTCGCGCTTCGAGGGCGGGCTGGTCGTGAGCATCCAACCACCCGAGCGTGCGTTGCGCGAGGCGCTGTTCGCGCGCTGGTTCGCTTCGCATGGCGTGAGTGCCGATTCCGAACTGCTGCGCTACCTCGGCGAGCGGCCGGCGGCGAGTGCCCGCGAGGTGACGGGCACCGCCAAGCGACTGCGCGAGGCGGCGGCGCAGGCCGGCGTGTCGCTTGGCGTCGGGTTCGCCATGGAGACGCTCGAGCCGCCGCGGCGCTCCTCGATGGCGGTTCCGCGTCCCTCGGGCGGCATCGACGGGTTCCTCCTCAACGAGGAGAAGGTCATCTGGGATTGGCCCGACGTGACAGGCCGCCTCATCGAGGAGCTTCGCTGACATGGCGATCAAGGGCTCCCTCCGCGAGGCATCGCTCCCCGACGTGCTCCAGCTGCTGACGCTGGGCAAGAAGACCGGCTGCCTCTCGGTCACGCACCGCTCGAACTTCGGCTACATCTACTTCGACAAGGGGCGCATCGCGTATGCGTCCATCGTCAATCGCCGCGACCGTCTTGGCGACTTGCTCGTGAAGACCGGCGCCATCCAGCAGGAGCAGCTCGACCAGGCCATCGATCGCCAGTCGCGCGAGCGCGACAAACGACTGGGCGAGATCCTCGTGGACATGGGGCTGCTGTCCCGCGACCTGCTGCACGCACACATCCGCACGCAAATCGAGGAAGCGGTCTACTTCCTGTTCACGTGGACGCAGGGCACGTTCTCGTTCGAGCCCGACGTCCTGCCGGAGCAGCAGGACTTCACCGTCTCGATCAACCCGGAGTCGCTGCTGCTCGAGGGCGCGCGGCGCGTGGACGAGTGGTCCCTGATCGAGAAGAAGATCCCGAGTTTCGACCTCGTCTTCGACGTGGACCGCGTCAAGCTGCGCGAGAGCTCGGTCAAGGTCACCGACGAGCAGACGGCGCTCCTCAACCTCATCGACGGACAGCGCGACGTCGCGCACCTGATCGAGGATTCGGGGCTCATCGAGTTCGACGTCGGCAAGGCCATCTACGGCCTCATCACGGCGGGCTTCCTCCATCGCGTCGGCAAGACCCGTAGCACCACCGATGCGGTGAGCGAGGCACGCGTCGAGGAGCACCGCAACCTGGGCGTCGCCTTTTACAAGACCGGCATGCTCGACGAGGCGATGCGCGAGTTCCGCCGCGTCCTCGATCTGCGCGAGGGCGACGCGGGGGCGCGCTTCTTCGTTGCGCTCGTGCATGCGCGTCGTGGCGAATGGGAACACGCGGTGTCGATCCTTCAGGAGATTGCCGCCGTGCCCGGCGGGTCCAAGGTCGCGGTCTTCCACAACCTCGCCTGCGCCCTCGAGCGGCTCGGCCGCTCGATGGAAGCGCGCATCGCGCTCGATGAGGCGATCCGTCGTGGGGGCGGACAGGATGCCGTCGTGCAGACGACCGCCGGGGTGATCGCCCTCCGTGAAGGCGATGCCGCCGGCGCGGATGCGACCCTTGCTGCAGCGCGCTCACTCTGGGGGCGCCGTCCACCGCCGCCCGCGTGGTTCCACTACGCCGCGCTTGCCGCGGCGCTCGCGGGTGACCTGCCGCGCGGCATCACCCTGCTCACCGAGGGCACCGCCGTGCACCCGCACGCCGCGGCGCTGTACAACAACCTCGCCGCGATGTTCGAGCGGAAGGGGCAGATGGAGGATGCGATGAAGGCTGCCGAACGCGGCGTCGTCGAGGATGCCGCGCTGCCGCAACTGCACAAGAACGTCGGCGACCTGCAGTATCGCGCGGCCCATTACGACGAGGCGCTCGAGAGCTTCCAGCGCGCCGTCAAGCTCCTGCCCGAGCTCGGGGCCGACGTGCACATGAAGCTCGGCAACATCCGCTTCCGCCGGCAGGAGACCGCCGAAGCCGTGCGCCATTGGGAGCGCGCGCTCGAACTCGATCCCGCCAACGCCATCGTCCGGGCGAACCTCGACGCTGTGCGGCGCGGGGGATGATGATGGCCCCGGCGGCGTCCGACGCGGGCTTCGAGGCTCTCACGCGCAAGATTGCGCGCGAGCGTGGCTTCGCCTGCGCCGCCTACAAGCCGACCTGCCTCATTCGTCGCATCGCCGTGCGCATGCGCGCGCGCGGCGTGCACGACTACGCCGCCTACAGCGGTGTGCTCGACGCCGACCCTGCCGAGTACGATCGGCTGCTCGACGCGCTCACGATCAACGTCACGCAACTGCGGCGAAACGCAGAGGCGTGGGACGCGCTCGAGAACGAGGCGCTGCCGGCCCTGCTCGATCAGAGCGGCCCCATTCGTGCCTGGAGCGCGGGCTGCTCAAGCGGCGAGGAGCCGTACACCGCGGCCATGGCCTTCGCACGGGCGGCTGCGCGGCACGGACGCATGGAAGCGCTCGAGCGCGTACACGTCGTCGGCACCGACATCGACGAGCGGTCGCTCGAACGCGCACGGGCGGGCCGCTACGCCGAGGTCGCCTTCCGCGAGGTGCCCCCCGCCGATCGCGCACGCTGGTTCACTGCGGGCTTTCCCGCCGAGGCGGGTCCCGCGCTGCGCGCGCGCGTGTGTATCGAGAAGCGCGACCTCCTCGAGCAACCGGCGCCCACCGGACCGTGGCACCTCATCACCTGTCGCAACGTCATCATCTACTTCGACCGCGCCACGCAGGACGCGCTCTTCGAGCGCTTTGCCAATGCGCTCGAGCCGGGTGGCATCCTCATGCTCGGCAAGGTCGAGAGCCTGCTCGGTGCAGCACGCGATCGGTTCGTGCCGGTGAACGTGCGCGAACGAATCTACCGCAAGCCATGACGGCGACCGTTACCGAGCGTCGCGTGAAGGTCGCCGACCATGCCGTGGCCGGGGCGGGCGAGACCCTGGTGACCATCGGGCTGGGCTCGTGCGTCGCGATCATGCTGCACGCGCCCAGGGCGCGCGTGGGCGCACTCGCGCACGCCCTGCTTCCCGACGACGGGATGGTGCGCGGCGTGCATCCACCAGCCAAGTTCGCGGCGGCGTCGGTACCGTTGCTCGTCCTGGACTTGCGGGCCAAGGGGGTCACCGAACCTCTGGTCGCGAAGCTCGTCGGTGGTGCCGCGATGTTCGCCAATCTGCTGCGCACTGGCGGCGTCAACATGGGCGAGCGGAACATCGAGGCCGCGCGCGCCGCGCTGCGCCTCGCCAACATCCCGCTTACGGGCGAGGACGTCGGTGGCGACTACGGGCGCTCCGTGTATTTCACCCCCGACGATGGCAAGGTCGTCGTGCGCTCGCTGCGCGGAGGCGACCGTGTCCTCTGAGCGGCGCAGCGTGCTCGTCGTCGACGACAGCGCCTTCATGCGGAAGGTGATCGTCGAGATGATCGGCGACGCGGTCGGCTTCCGCGTGGTCGGCACGGCGCGTCACGGCCTCGACGCCATCGAGAAGATTGCGGCGCTCGATCCGGACATCGTCACGCTCGACGTCGACATGCCGGAGCTCGACGGCATCCAGACGCTCGGCTACATCATGAGCGAGTGTCCGCGTCCGGTCGTGATGCTCTCCGGCGCACGCGCGCGGGATGGCGTCGATCCCGTCATTCGCGCGCTCGAACTCGGGGCGGTGGACTTCGTCCGCAAGCCGTCGGGGCCGATCTCGCTCGATCTCGAAGTCGCGCGCGAGCGCCTCCACCAGGCCTTGCAAGCGGCGCGCGAGTGGAACCTCGCAGGCGTGCCGATGCTCGCGCGTCCGGCGCTCGCGCCGCGATCTCCCTCGCATCCGCCGGCCACGGGCGCGACGCGCGTCATCTGCGTGGCGTCGAGCACCGGCGGTCCACGCGCCCTCTGTGACGTCGTGCCGCGCTTTCCCGCTGACCTCGACGCGGCCGTGGTGGTCGTGCAGCACATGCCGGCTGGGTTCACCCGCTCGCTCGCGCAACGTCTCGACGGCCTTTCGCCACTTGCGGTGCGCGAAGCGGAGGATGGCCTTCCGCTGGCGCACGGTGAGGTGGTGGTCGCCGCGGGCGGCCGGCACCTGCGGCTCGTCGAGAGCGAGCGCGGCGTGCTCGTGCGGCTCGATGATGCGCCGCCGGTCTGGGGGGTGCGCCCCGCCGCCGATCCGTGCTTCCGCGATGCCGCGCGGCTCTTCGGCCCGAATGCGACCGCCATCGTGCTCACGGGCATGGGCCGCGACGGCGCCGACGGCGCGCGAGCCATCCTCGATGCCGGCGGCGAAGCCTTCGCACAGGACCAGGCAACGAGCGTGATCTACGGCATGCCGCACGCGGCGGTCACGATCGGCGGCGTATCGCGCGTGCTGCCCCTCGGCGACATCGCGTGGGCCGCAAGCCACGTTCCCGCGCGCCGAGGCGTCGCATGAACGCGATGGAGCGGCACTGGGGCCTCGCTCGCAAGGCATTCGCCAATGCGCCCGATCCGGCGTTCCTCGTCACTTCGCCGGGCTTCGAGGAAGCGTTCGCGCGCCTTGTATATGACGTGACCGAGGCGCGCGGCGGCCTCTCGCTCGTCACCGGCGAGATCGGCTGCGGCAAGACGATGCTCGCGAACGCGCTCCTCGACCGACTCGCCGGCACCGTCCATGCGGGTACGATGCTGGGCACGCCACGCCTGACGCCGCCCGAGTTGCTGCGCGAAGTCATGCGCGCCACCGGCGGTCCCACGCCGCCGCGCGGCCGACATGCGCTCGTCGAGGCGGTCGGCGCGCACCTCGCCGCGGCGCATGTCGCAGGCCGTCGCCCCGTGCTCGTGGTCGACGAAGCGCAGCTCGCCACGCCGTCGTTGCTCGAGGAGGTTCGACTCCTCACCAACTTCGAGGATCGTCGCGACAAGCACATCCATGTGGTGCTCGTCGGTCAGCCCGAACTCCGCGCACGCGTGGCGAAACAGCCGCAGATCGACCAGCGCGTCGGACTGCGCGCACACGTCGTGCCGCTCGACGCAGACGAAGTGGCGGCGTACGTCGCGCATCGGCTCCGCGTGGCCGGCGGGGACGTGCAGCGCGTCTTCACCGCCGATGCCGTGGCGCGCCTCGGCGAGCGGAGCGGCGGCGTGCCGCGCCTCATCAACAACCTCGCCACACAGGCGATGTTCGTGGCCGCGGCGCGCGGCGAACGCATCGTCGATGTCGAGCTGGTCGATGATGTCGCGGAGGATCGCGAATGACCAAGCGGAAATCGAAGATCAGCTACCGCGACCTGCTCGCGCAGCGTCCGGCTGACACGCACGTGATCGTGCCGCCCGACGCAATGCCGCACGACACCGTGCCCGCAACGCCGCCGGCCCCGCTCTCGTCAACGGCACCGGCACCAGCGCCTGCTGAGGCACGGAGCCATGCCGAGTCGCCGCCGCCACCAGTCGTCACGCGCTCCAGCACGCCGATCACGCTCGCCGTGGTGCTCAATGCGCCCACGCGTCTCACCCCCATCGGCTCGGCGACGATTCCTGCCAGCGTGCGCGGCGCACCCGCGCCGACGGCGGTACCCCCGCCCATGCGAATGCCGACTTCGCCGCGGATCGCCCCGCGCGGCACGCGTCGCGTCACTCGCGCCACGATCGCCGGGCGCATCGCCCTCGACTCGGCCATTCGCACGGACCTCGCCGCCACCGGGAAGTGCGAGTTGCTGCGCTTCCGCATCGGACCCGAGCGCTTCGCGTTGCGACTCGCCGACGTCGAAGAAGCCGTCGAAGCGCCCGTGCTGCATCCGCTGCCCGACCAGCCGCGCCACGTCCTCGGCGTGCTCGCCATGCGCGGTCGCCTCGTGCCCGTGCATGCACCTGCGCATGTGCTCGGCGTCGGCATCGGCAGCCTCGGCGTTGCGCTCGTGCTCGTCGGCGATCCGCCGCTTGCGCTCGCCGTCGATGACGTCGAGGATGTCCTGACCATCGAGCCGCGGGCGTTGCGCGAAGCTCCCGGTGTCGATGATCCTGATGGCGTGCTCATCGGCGTTACGCGCCACAACGGCAAGCTGGTCGGCGTGCTCGACGCCCCCGCGCTTGCACTCGCCTGTCTTGCCCCCGTCATGCCGGAGCTGCGATGACCGCCCCGACGCCCAACACGCAGATCGTCATCTTCCGTGTCGCGGAGGACTGGTTTGCCGCCGACGTGTTCTCCGTCGAACGCGTGCTGCGCTACAAGGCGCCCACCGCGATTCCCGACGTGCCCGACTGGATTGTCGGCGTCATCGACTATCAGAAGCGCGTCGTGCCTGTCATCGACCTGCGCCGCCGCTTCGACTTGCCGGTGGTGACGCCGACTGCCGAAACGCGCATCCTCATCTTCACCGCCGACGGCGAGTGGATCGGCGCCGTCGCTGACGGCGTGGTGGAAGTGACCGCGCTCGACGAGGGCGCGATCAATCCGCCGCCGCCGATGTTCCGCGGACTCGCCGCGGAGTACCTGCGCGGACTTGTGCGTCGCAGCGACCGCCTCGTGATCCTCCTCGATGTCGCCCGCTTGCTCTCGACCGCCGACAAGCTCACTCTCGACCAGGCCCGTTCCGGGGGCGCCCATGCCTGACCACGACCTCGCCACCTACAAGGCGCAGTACGGCGCCATCGACGCCCGCCTCGAAGCTGCGCAGACTCCGGATGACGTCGCCGCCCTCAAGGGCGAGATCATCGGCCTCTTCCGCAGCGTCGAGCAGCAGATCGCCGACCTGTCCGCGCTCAAGGACCAGATCAAGTCGCTCGTCGACAAGTGGAAGACGCTCTCCGCCAACCCCTCGTTCGCGCCGCAGTTCACCGGCGAGAAGCCCGTAGTCGTCGCCGACCACATCGGGGCGTCGACGTTCGTGGAGAAGGGCTGGAGCCGCCTCTCTCTCGGTGACCACGCCGGCGCCGAGGAGGCGCTCACCAAGGCCAACGCGCTCTCTCCGGGTGATCCGCAAACAGAGGCGCTGCTAGGCTGGGCGCAGATGCTGCAGGAGAAGCACGACGAGGCGCTGATGAACTTCCAGAAGGTGCTGCTGCGCGAGCCCGCCAACGCCCTCGCGCGCATCAACGTGGGGTACATCTGCCTCAAAAAGCGCATCTTCGGCGAGGCCATCGAGCACCTCTCGCGCGCCATTCGCCTCGACAACGACCGCAAGGCGACGCTCTACGCGCACTTCTACCTCGGCCTCGTCTACCTCGAGCGCGAGATGTTCGAGGACGCCGAGACCTTCTTCCGCAAGACGCTCTCCCTCGGTCCGAACCTCATCGAGGCCTACTACGAGCTCGGCCGCTCGCAGTGGTTCAATGACGAACGCGAGGCCGCCCTGCAGACGTGGCGCGACGGATTCGCCGCGAACAAGTTCAACCCATGGGGCAAGCGCTGCTCGCAGGTGCTGCAGGTCGTCGAGGCGGGCGGGGAACCACCCGGCCTGGCCGACTAGCGCGCAACATCGCGCTGGTCGCGACGCTCTCGCTTGGCGCTCCGCACGCCGTGCCCGGCCAGGAACCGGGGCTGGTGCGGCATGATGCGGGGCGCTTTGCCGTCGTCTGCGATCTGGCTGACGAACCGCTCGCGCGCGCCCTCCTCGCCAGTGCGGCCGAGCGCGACACCTTCCCGGGGCTGGCGCGCCCGCGGCAGGCGGTGACCGTGATGATTGCGCCCGATGCAGCACGTTTTCGCCGCTGGGCCGGCAGCGGTGCGCCGGAGTGGGGCGCAGCCGTGGCCTTCCCGGCGCAGCGGTTGATCGTGATGCAGGGTCGTTCGGCGAACACGAGTGCCGGCGATCCCGTGACCGTGCTGCGCCACGAGCTCGCGCACCTCGCGTTGCACGAGGCGCTCGGCGACAAGCCGCCGCGCTGGTTCGACGAAGGTTATGCGAGCTTCGCCGCCGGCGAATGGGGGCGCGACGAGTATCTCGCCACGTCGCTCGCCCTCGTGGTGCGGCGCGGTCGCTCGCTCGAGGCGGTGGACTCCGGGTTCGCCGCCGGCGCGCTCTCGGCCGAGGCGAGCTATGCGCTCGCCTACCGCGCCGTGGCCGAGATGGCGGCGCTCGACAGGGAGCATGGCCTGTCGCTCCTCTTCCAGTACTGGCAGGCGACGCCGCGGCTCGATGCGGCGATGCGGCAGGCCTACGGCATCACGCTCGACGGCTTCGAGAAGCGCTGGCAGCAGCGGACGGGGCTCCGCTATGGCGCGCTGGCAATAGCGGCCGACCTGACGTTGGCCACACTCGTTCTGCTGGCGTTGTTGGGCCCGCTCTGGTGGATGCGCCGTCGGCGCGATCGGCAGCGGCTCGCGACCATGCGGGCCGCCGATGCAGCCGCCGAAGCTCGCGAGCGGGCGTCGGCGATCGACGCGATGCTTCGGGAGATCGGGACAGTAGGGGATAGCCCTACAAGCTAGGGGCATTGAGGCGCCGGGGAACGGGTGCCCAGGTCGTTGCGGCCAGCTCGCACAACAACCGCTTCCTGAACGTCGAAGCGGACGGCGCTTCAATCGCGAGCCGCCTCGGCCTCGGCACCAGCCCGGAAGTGGGCGCGCAGGTGAGTAGCCGCACGATCACGATGGACGCGGTGGCGGCACTCCAGCTCTACCCGAGCCTCGAGAACGGCGGCACACACGAGCGCATCGCCCGCCACGCGCGCCCGAACTGCAACCGCGGGAGGCCAGTGGCAAGGCCGATGATCACGGTCCAGAATATCGGTGACGCCAACGTGGAGCAGTTCCGCGCCGGCACCCCGAACGGATCGCAGGGCAACTTCCGCAACAAAGATCTGCTCGAGCCCACGAACAACCTGACCATGCCGGTGGGCAACCTCCAGTTCTCGCCGCGCATCGGCTTC
>JAYTVE010000075.1:0-2439 GCA_043744185.1 Gemmatimonadota bacterium
TGTGTTCCTGGAGAAGAGTCTGAACTGCGGAGGGGCGAGTCTGGGCGAGTCCCTATCGTCGAGTCGCTTTATGTATTAGTGTATTACATACACAGTACGAGTGTATGATATACACAGTTTCAGATCTGTCAACAGTCTTTTTTGGACGGCGTGATATGACGGCACGAAAAAGAGAGAATTCACGGCCACGGGTGGCAAGGGCGAAGAAGGACCTCACGCACGACGACATTCTGCTCGCGTCGACTCGCGTCGATCCCGAACTTCGGCGCCGGAGCGAGCTGCTCTGGGATGATCGCATACAGGCGACTCGAGGCCCTAAGGCGGGCGTCACGCCCGATGACGTCGTCCGAGCGGCCGTCGCAATCGCCGACGCTGATGGCCTCTCCGCCGTGACGATGAGCGCCGTGTCGGCCAAGCTTGGCTTCACGACGATGGCGGTCTATCGCTACTTCCCCAGCAAGGAAGCGCTTTACGACGCGATCGTGGACGCGGGTTTGGGACATCCACCGCGCTTTGCGGAACCGCGAGCCGATTGGCGCGCCGAAGTGACGCACTGGGCGCACGCAAAGCGCGCAATGTTATGCGCACGGCCGTGGCTCGCAGAGTTGCCGTTCGTGGCCGCGCCGCACGGACCGAACTGGCTCCGGTGGCTGGAAGCGGTCACCGATGCGCTCTCGCGCGCGGGCTTGAGCGCCGCCGACGTGGGCCAGATGCTCAGCATCGTCGACGGCTACACGCGCGGTGCGTCGGACACCGCGATTTCACTCGCGCGGGTTCGAGCGCGGGGTGGCTCGGTGGAGGAGTGGGCCGCAGCCGTCGGCGCTGATCTGGGGCGCGCGATTGGTGACCCGCGATTCCCCGCGTTCGCCACGCTACTCACGACGCCGACAGAGGGGCCGTCACGCACGCTCGACGAGTCGTTCGACTTCGGACTGCAGCGCGTGTTGGATGGGATCGCGCTGTACGTCAGCGCGTCGGTGGAAAAACCGACGCGTTGACGTGCAGTGAACCAGCGGCGGCCGACTACTTGTCGTCGCGAACAAGGAAGGCGTAGAGGCCGAAATTCGGGTCTCCGGTATGGGCACGCGTACCGCGCACTTCATAGGCGCAGATATACCCGTTGCCGTTTGTATCGTACACGCTCGCTGCCGACACGAGGAAACTGACTGCCTCGTCGAGCGTCGCGAACGTCTGCCCGAACCACCCATTCATGGCTGTTATATATCCAGATTCCGTAGTAATGCCGGCCTGATTGAGTCCGTTTCGCGTCAGGTACCACCACGTTCCCCGTGCATCGACACTGCTGAGCTTTGTCAAGCCAAGAAACTTCGAGTCCTTGACGCAGCTTCCCCCCGACTCTGCGCTCGTCGCAGAGACCGCCATCCGAGCGTCCGGAGCCACTGACGCAGTCGGTGTCACGTCCGCACACGCCGACGTGAGCAACACCATGCCACTGATCGCCGCGCTAATTAGTCGTGACGGGAGAATGGCTGCAATCGTTGAGCGGATTCGTTGGATCTTCATCATGAGCCTCACCAAGCGAAGGATTGTTACTCGACAGTCCGGCGACTACGGGCCAAAAACATGCGGCGGCGCGGTAGCGCTGTCCACCCGTTGACGGTCATGGTCATGAAGTGCGCTCGCACGCGATGCTCGCGTCCGCCTGCAAACATCGCCCGTCTTGAGGAGCCGGTGCCCTCTCTGCCAATATGAGTGAGACACCGATCCATCCCGAGTTTAGTGTACGAGGGTGATCGAGGCTGTTCTCATGTCGTCTGCTCTTTCCATGGTTCCGTTGGTGCATCAAGATACCGGGGTGTCGCCGACCCGCACCCGTCGCCAATTCAGCACCGCGTACAAGGTGCAGATCCTCACGGCCGCCGCGGCGTGCACCAAGCCTGGTGAGCTCGGCGCGCTGCTGCGTCGTGAAGGCTTGTACTCGTCGCATCTCTCCATCTGGCGCGCGGCCGAACGGCGCGGCGCGTTGCGTGGCGCGGCGAAGCGCCGAGGCCCGGTGCCGACGTCGCCCGATCCCGCGCGCAAGCGCATTGCCGCGCTCGAGCGTGAGCTGGCCCACGCGACGGCGCGTGCGGAGCGCGCCGAGTTGATCATCGAGGCCCAAAAAAAGTTCTCGCAGCTCTTGGGCCTCACACTGCCGACGCGCGACGCGCCCACCGAGACGCGCTCGTGACCACCGTCGCGACGCATGGCACGGCGCGCGCCCTGCACATGCTCTGCGCCAGTCTCGGGGTGGCGCCGGCGACGTATTATCGCGCACGCCGCCGCGCGCAGACGCCCACGTGCCGCCCAGCGCACCGCGCCTCCGCCCGCGCGCTGGCGCCCGACGAACAGCAGCGCGTGTTGGCGGTGTTGCATGAAGAGCGCTTCCTCGATCTCGCGCCCGCCCAAGTGTACGCGATGCTGCTCGACGAGGGCACG
>JAYTVE010000076.1:0-2436 GCA_043744185.1 Gemmatimonadota bacterium
GTGCCGGGCAACATCAGGTCGGAGATCTTCGGGCGCTACCGCCTCAAGACGGTGCCCTGTCTGCTCGCCTGGCTGACCATGCAGTGGGAGCTCTGGCGCGGTGCGCCGGAGCCCCCGACGGAGTCCACACCGCCTGCGATGCCGCTCGCGGCGTGATGCCCGGGCGGCGGGCGCGCGACATTCGCGTGGCCCATCGCACGATCCTCTCTCTCGTCCCGGAGTTGCCCGTGTCCCGGTTACCGAGCTTGATGCGCGCGTTGGTCGCGCTCCTCGTCATCCCGTCTCTGGCAGTCGCGCAAGCGGCGCCGAAGAAGCCTGCAACCAAGGCGCCATCTCCCGCGCCGATCGCGCCACCCGAAAAGGTGACGGAGGTCGAGGGGATCACCGAGTATCGGTTGAGCAACGGCCTGCGCGTGCTGCTCTTTCCCGATCCGTCGAAGCCGACGGTGACGATCAACATCACGTATCTCGTGGGTTCGCGGCACGAGGGATACGGCGAAACGGGCATGGCGCACCTCCTCGAGCACATGGTGTTCAAGGGGACGCCGAAGCACCGGAACATCCCGCAGGAACTGACCGACCATGGTGCGCGCCCGAACGGCACGACGTGGTACGATCGCACGAACTACTTCGAAGTTGTGCCTGCCACCGAGGGCAACGTGGACTGGGCGCTCGACCTCGAGGCGGACCGGATGCTGAACTCGTACATCGCCAAGAAGGATTTGGAGAGCGAGTTCACGGTGGTGCGCAACGAGTTCGAGGCCGGGGAGAACAGTCCCTTCAACGTGCTGTATGAGCGTGCGCTCTCGACGGCGTACCTCTGGCACAACTACGGCAAGAGCACGATCGGGGCGCGCTCCGACATCGAGGCGGTGCCCATCGAGCGGCTGCAGGCGTTCTACCACAAGTACTACCAGCCCGACAACGCCGTGCTGCTCGTGGCGGGCAAGTTCGATGCGACGGCGATGCTGGCCAAGGTGCAGCGCATCTATGGTGCGATCCCGAAGCCGGCGCGGTCGCTCGATCGGGGCAACATGCTCTTTCCCACCTACACGCGGGAGCCGGTGCAGGACGGCGAGCGCGCCGTGACGTTGCGTCGCGTGGGCGACATCCAGCTTGCGATGATGATCTGGCACGTACCGGCAGGGTCGCATCCCGACTATCCGGCGGTGGAGCTCCTGCACGATGTGCTCGCCGAATCGCCCGCGGGACGGCTGCACCCGGCGCTCGTGAGCACCAAGCTCGCAGCCGCGATCGGCGGCGAACTCAACGCACAGGCCGAGCCGGGACCGTTCATGCTGTATGCGCGCCTGACGCGCGAGGGCTCGGTAGACTCCGCAATCAAGGCGATGGAGCGCGTCGTTGAACGCCTGGTCGCCGATTCCGCCGTGACGGCCATCGAGGTGGAACGCACGAAGGCATCGGTGCTCAAGCAGGTAGAGCTGACGCTCAACTCGTCAGAGCGCGTTGGCCTCGGCCTCTCCGAGTTCATTGCTGCGGGCGACTGGCGGCTCTTCTTCCTGACGCGCGACCGGATCCAGAGGGTCAGTGCGGCCGACGTGAATCGCGTCGCGCGCGCGTACCTCAAGCCGTCGAACCGGACGCTGGCCGTCTTCGTGCCGACAATTGCCCCCGAGCGCGCGGACATTCCCGAAGTAGGCGACGTGCTCGCGATGGTCAAGGATTACAAGGGACAGGCGAAGCTCGCGGACGCCGAGGCGTTTGACCCGTCGCCAGCGAACATCGACGCGCGGACGAGGCGCGAGACGTTGCCGAGTGGGCTCAAGCTCGCGCTGTTGCCAAAGCAGACGCGTGGCGGGTCGGTGGTGGCCACGATCACCCTGCGCTACGGCTCAACGGCGCTGCTCACGGGCCAGGTGAGCACGTCGCAGCTCACGGCGGCCATGTTGTCGCGCGGTACGACGACCAAGTCACGCCAGCAGCTCAAGGAGGCGTTCGACCAGCTCAAGGCGCAGTGGAGCGTGAATGGCGGCGGCAACCAGGTGCAGGCACGCGTCGAGACCACGCGCCCCAACCTGACGGCCGCGATGGCGCTGCTGGCGGACGTGCTCAAGCAGCCGGCCTTCGACGCGAAGGAGTTCGACGAGCTGGTGCGCGGCAACGTGTCGCAGATCGAGGCTGGTCGCTCGGAACCGCAGATGCAGGCGATCATGGCGGTCCAGCGACGGCTCAATCCGTACCCGAATGGCACGCCCCTCTACCAGGCGACGCTGGATGAACAGCTCGCGGACCTGAAGGCCGCGAAGGTGGACGATCTCAAGGCGTTCCACGCGCGCTTCTATGCAGCCACGGCGGCCACGGTGGCCATCATCGGTGACTTTGACGCCGCCGAGGTGAAGGCGGCGCTGGCGCAGCAGTATGGATCGTGGAAGAGCGCGGTGGCCTTCGCGCGGGTCGAGTCGCCGTACATGGTGG
>JAYTVE010000077.1:0-2434 GCA_043744185.1 Gemmatimonadota bacterium
GCGTCGGCGCCAGCCGCTTCGGCCTCGCGTGCCGACTGCGAAATCGGCTTTGGGCCTCCGATCGGCGTGCTGTACTTGACCTGCAGGTCGGCAAAGAGCTGCACGTGTTCCGCGCGAATCCGCTGACGGTACTCGAGCACGGCCGCGGGGTTGGGCTCGAACGGTCCGCACTTGGTCATGACACGGTCCACGAAGAAGTCCATGCGGATGAATCGCGCCCCCGTGGCAGCGGCGATGGCCAGCGACGCGCGCCAGTCGTCGAGCAGCACCTCCACGCCGACGGGCACCTGCGCGTGCGCGACCACCTCGCGTGTCACGCGCGTCATGGCCGCGTGGACCTCGGAGCCGCACTGCAACAGGTGCGGCTGGTCGAAGTCGTTCTCCACGAGCACGCCGTCCACGCCGCCGGCTTCGAGGTGTGCGAGGTCGGCGAGCGCCACCTCCACCAACGCGTCCACGCTCGTGAACGTGGGGTACCCCGGCATCGGCGGCAGCGCGATCATGCCGATGATCGGGCGCGGCTTGGGAAAAAGCGCGTGGAAGCGGCTCATCGGCTACGGTGCATCAGGAATGGCGCCCAACTGTCGAACGACGGTGGCAGCGTGCTTGGCGCCAGCCCTGAGCGCGCGCGCCACGTCACGATCTCGCACGTACGATACGACAAATGCGGCCTGGAAGGCGTCGCCGCAACCGGTGGTGTCCACGCACTCGCTTGGGGGCACGGCCACGGCCGGCGCGCGCACGCGCGTGCCGCGCAGGAGTGCGGTACTGCCCGCGGCGCCGTGCGTCACCACGATCAGTGGCGTCGTGCCTGCCGAGTGCGCCGCCAGCCGCTCCACGTCGTCGCTCGTGCCGCTTACGAAGAGCAGGTCGAACCGGTCCAGCAACGGCACGATGCCGGCGCGGTCGCCGCCCAGGTCCGCCCCATCGAGCAGGTCGGCGACGCGCAACTGCGTGTGGCGCCCGCGCACGGGGAGGGCATCCGCGAGATGAGCGAGCTCGCGAAAGACCGGCACGGCGACAACATCGAACGTTGTGATGAACGCGAGATCGCGGGCGTCGAGCGTCAACGCGCTGAGCACGCCGGGTGCATAGCCGCCCGGAGGAAAGGTGCGCTCGCCGCTCGCGTCCAGCTCGATGACCTGCGACGCCGTGGCGCCGGGCAACGTGCGCACATGCGTGGCGTCCACGCTGAACTGCGCCAGCGTGGCGCGCACGCGCGCGTCGCCGCCATCATCGCCTGCAGCGCTCACGAGCGCCACGAACTCCGCCCCCGCCCGCCTGGTGTGTACCGCGAAGTTGAGCGAGATCCCGCCCACGCGCTTGACGCCCTGCACGGGGTAGCGATCGTGTGTGCACTCGCCGACGGCCACGATGCGCATGCGTGTTGCCCGCGCTGCCTACAGCAGGAACTCGAGTCCGGCCGTGCGCAGCAACCGCGCGTAGCGCCGGTCCGACGCGAGGCCACGCCGGTCGAACGGCAGGTCGGTGAGCACGCGGATCAAGCGGCCCGGCCGCACGTAGTAGCCGCGCTCGACCCAGTCCATCGCCGTCTTCCAGTCGCCGAGCTCGCCGCAGGTGATCACGATGCGATCGGCCAATTGCCGGCTCGTCTGCCGGTCCTTGAACGGATCCTCGGTTGCGGCGAGCGCGAGCAGTTGCGCCAGTTCTGCGCGCAGGTCTTCCGTGCGCGCTGCATCCCACCCGTCGTGTTCGTAGACCTCGCTCAATCGCGAGAGGCGCTCAAACAACCGGTTGGTGCCAAGCAGCGTTCGCCGCGAACTGTACGCATCGTCGAACCGGCCGGCGCGGTGGCACGCCATCTCGAGCCGCTCCATCGCCTGATCGTAGCGCGGCACGAGGCGCAGCGCACGCTGCAGCGGCGTGATTGCCTCCACCGTGCGTCCCATCGCCATCAGCACGTCGGCGAGCCCTACCAGCGCGTGCGGCGCGTCGGGAGTGAGCGCCACCGCACGCTCGACGTGCGCGAGCGCCTCCTCGAAGCGGCCCGCCATCTTGAGCCACGTCGCGTAATGTCGCTGCGCGATCGCGTAGTCGGGCGCCTGCGCCGCGCCGCGCGCCAGATACGGTTCCGCCCCGTGGAAGTCGTCCTGCCAGTACAGCCGCATGATGCCGATGGATGACTGCAGCTCGCCCACCGTATCGTCGATGGCGGCGGCGCGCAGGCGGATCTGCTGCGCTTCATCGCGGCTTGCCGCTTCGTCGGTAAAGCCGCGAAATCCCTGGCACAGCACGATGTCGGCGAGCACGCCCATCGCGCGCACGTTGCGCGGCTCGAGCGCGAGCACCTTCTCGGACAGGATGCGCGCCATCGCGAGCACGTCACTCGTGCCTTCGCCGCCCTGAATGCCAAGGCTGTAAAGGCGCCGTGCTTCGCCCAGCGCGCGCTCCGATTCGGTGAGATCACGCCCGT
>JAYTVE010000078.1:0-2434 GCA_043744185.1 Gemmatimonadota bacterium
AAACTGCTCCACTTGGGCGCGTACGGGGACGCCGAGCGTCTCGACTCCACCGGAGCCGTACTCGCGCATCCGCGGCCAATGCGCACCGACACGCGCTTCGACTTGGCCTCGCTCACCAAGGTGATGGCGACGACGCTGGCCGTGATGACACTCGTGGACCAGGGATGCGTGGACCTCGACGCGCCAGTCTATCGCTACCTGCCGACATTCCGTGGACCGCACTTCGACAGCATCACGGTGCGTCACCTGTTGCGACACGCATCCGGACTCACGCCGTGGCAGCCGTTGTACTACAGCGCTGCAAGCAAGCGCGAGGCGCTGGCGGCCATTACACGACTTCCGCTCGCCACCGGCGTCGGCGAGGGTCGCCACTACTCTGACCTCGGCTTCATGCTGCTTGGGTACGTGGTGGAGCGAGTGAGCGGCTCCTCGCTCGACGCGTACGCCGAGCGTGCGCTCTACCGTCCGCTGCACCTCGCGCACACCGGCTTCACGCCGGATCGCGCGCATCCTGCGGCATTCGCCGCCACCGAAATCGGCAACGGTTACGAGCACCGCATGGTGTTCGACACGGCCTTCGCCTTCCCGTATCGCGGCGATCCCACGGCGTGGAACGGCTGGCGCACGCGCGTGCTCAACGGTGAGGTGAACGACGGCAACGCCTTCTACGCGCACGGTGGCGTGGCCGGGCATGCGGGGCTCTTCTCGACGGCGGCCGACCTGCGCGTCTTGCTCGAACTGCTGGTGAACGGCGGCGTGGTGCACGGCACGCGCCTCGTGCGAAAGCAGACCGTCCGCACCTTCCTCACTTCCGAGCCCTTCGGCCACTACCTCGGCTTCATGCGCCCGAAGGGGCTGCCGGAAGACGCGTTCATGCACACCGGCTTCACGGGCACCTATGTGCTCGCTGTCCCGTCTCGGCAGTTGGTGGTCGTGCTGCTCGCCAACCGGCAGCAGATGGGGACCGACGCACTGGGCCGCTTCACCAAGCTCACCGCGTTGCGTGACAGCGTCAGTCGGCGACTCGCGCACGGCGCGGCCGTCGACGACTCGGCGCGCGTCCCGTGATGGGACGGACCTTCGACTCCCGGGCGAAGAAATAGAGTGGCGCATCTGGCGCCTCCCGGTTGCGACCACCATCATGCGACGATGCGTCACATCCGCTTCATTGTCGTCCTGTCGGTCGCGCTGGCCACCGCCGCGCACGCGCAGGGCCCGGCGAACGATCCGCTCCTCATCCGGCTCACGACCGCGCGCGTCCTCGCCGATTTCAAGGCCGACCGCGCCGCCCTCGACACGCTGCTCGCCGACGACGTCGCGTACGGCCGCTCAAGTGGCGTGCTCGACAACAAGGTCGAGGTGCTCAAGGAAGTCGGGCCAGGCGGACCGTACGAGCTCGACTACCTCACGCCCGACAGCCTCCGCGCGAGACGCTTCGGGTCTAGTGGCGTCGTGAACGGCATCCTCAACGTGAAGCTCAAGGCGCAGAGGTCGCCCTATCGCATCCGTTTCACCGACGTCTGGGCGCTGCGCAACGGCAAGTGGCAGCTCGTCTCGTTTCAGGCCACACGCCTTCCCGATGCAGCGGCCGCGGTGCCGGTGACCGCGCCCGCACGTCCTGAATGGCTCATCGAGCTCGAAGCCGTCGCCCGCATCCCGTAACCGGTCTCTCCGCTCATGACCGCTCGCCGCCTCGTTGCCGCTCTGACCATCGGCCTCATGCCCGCCAGCTCGGCCCTCGCCCAACGCATCGCCTATCCGCCGACCGCCAAGGTCGATCACGTCGACGCATACCCGGGCGGCAAACTCGCTGACCCGTACCACTGGCTCGAGGACGACACTTCCTCGGCCGTGAAGGCATGGGTTGAGGCACAGAACAAGGTCACGTTTGCGCACCTGGAGGCGATTCCGTTCCGCGCCGCGCTCAAGGCGCGCCTCACGACGTTGCTCGACTATGCTCGCGAAGGGCTTCCGGTGCGTCGCGGCAAGTGGGTGTTCGTGGCACGCAACACGGGCCTCCAGAACCAGTCCGTCTGGTACGTGCAGGACGGGCTCAAGGGCGAATCGACGGTCTACATCGATCCGAACGTCCTTTCGCCCGACGGCACCACGCGCGTGAGCGGCCCCATCATCAACAAGGATGCAACGCTCGCCGCACACACCGTGTCGCAGGCCGGCTCCGACTGGCAGGAGATCCAGGTGCGGCAGTTGCCGAGCGGCACCCTCCTCCCGGATCGCATCCGCTGGGTGAAGGTGTCTGGCGTCGCCTGGTGGAACAGCGGCTTCTTCTACTCGCGCTACCCCACGCCGAGCGACACCACCAAGGCGCTCTCGACGAAGAACGAGGACCATCGCGTCTACTACCACGTGCTCGGAACGCCGCAGGCCGAGGACAAGCTCGTGTTCGCCGATGCGGCGCACGCGCAGCGCTTTC
>JAYTVE010000079.1:0-2433 GCA_043744185.1 Gemmatimonadota bacterium
GCGAACTGTCGCGCGGCTCGACGGCCTGGCTCGCGATGCGATCCGGCGGCAGCTCGAAGTCGAAGTCGGCGGTGCGCAGCGTACGACCGGCGTCGGGGCTCATGGGCAAGACCGACAGCGCGTGCAGCGCCTAGAACAGCCCCGGCTGCGTCTCATCGCGCTCCACCGGCGTGAAGCCGAAGTGCCGGTACGCCTGCGCCGTGGCCATGCGTCCGCGCGGCGTGCGATGCAGAAACCCGTTCTGCACCAGAAACGGCTCGTACACCTCCTCGATCGTGCTCGCGTCTTCGCCAACCGCGGCGGCAATCGAGCCGATTCCAACAGGCCCGCCATCGAACTTCTCGATGATGCAGCGCAGCACGCGCGCGTCCATGTCGTCCAGTCCGAACTCGTCCACCTCGAGCAGCTGCAGCGCCGCCTTGCACACGTCGAGCGAGATGATGCCGTCGGCCTTCACCTGCGCGTAGTCGCGCACGCGGCGCAGCAACCGGTTGGCGACGCGCGGCGTTCCGCGTGCACGGCGCGCCAGTTCCTGCGTGCCGCCTTCATCGATCGTCACCTTGATCACGTCGGCCGTGCGGCGCACCACCTGCACCAGATCCTCGGCGGGGTAGTAGTTGAGCCGCTGCTCAATGCCGAAGCGTGCGCGCATCGGTGCGGTAAGCATGCCGAGCCGCGTGGTGGCGCCAATGAGCGTGAACTTCTCCACCGGCATCGTGATCGTCTGCGCCTTGGGTCCTTCGCTCAGGCGGATGTCGATCTTGAAGTCCTCCATGGCGGGATAGAGGAACTCCTCGATGACGGGGCGCAGCCGGTGGATCTCGTCGATGAAGAGGATGTCGCCGGCGCGCAGGTTGGTGAGCGTGCCCACGAGGTCGCCCGGCTTCTCGAGTGCCGGGCCGGACGTCGCCCGGATGTTCACCCCCAGCTCGCGCGCGATCAACTCCGCCAACGTCGTCTTGCCCAACCCCGGCGGCCCGAAAAACAACACATGGTCAAGCGGCTCGCGGCGCGCCAGCGCGGCCTCGATATAGATGCGCAGGCTCTCCTTCACCTTGTCCTGCCCGATGAACTCGGCCAGGCGCTGCGGCCGGAGCGAGAGCTCGACCACGCCTTCTTCGACGAGTTCTTCGGGGGTGGTGATCTCGGCGCGCGACATGACGGCGGCGGGGGAGACATCCGGGAAACGGCGCCAGCGTGGACCCGCCGAATATAGGCCGAAGCACCGCTGCGCGCGCGGCCCGACGCCTGTGTGACGCACGACGACGGCCAGCGACGCCTCCCTGCCGATACTCGGAGCGTTACGAGCGGGGTCGATCCAACGTCCCCCGCGTAGCACCAGTCGTGTATTCCCGAATTTGAGGAGGAGTGTCGTGCAGCTGCTGGCCCACCAGCGCCTCGTGCGGCTCGGACTCGGACTCACGGTGGCCGCACTCGCCGCCTGTGATTTCCCGACCGCAGCCCCGCGGTGGCAGACCACGTGGCAGGTTCCCGCCGAAACCGCGAGCCTGGATGTAACCAAGTTCCTGCCCGCCGGCGTGACCGCGCCGGCCCCCCGGACGGCGTTCAACGTGACCGCGCCGGTGCCAGCTGCGGTGGGCACGACCTTGGGCGCCGTCTGCGGCGCGTCCTGCGCGGCACCGGCCACCGTGCCGATTCCGGCGTTCAACAACGCGGGCTCGCCCATCAGCGGCTCGCTCACGCTGCCGGCCGCAACCAGCTCGATCACGATTCTCTCCGGCGCGATTGACGTCGCGGTCACCAACAACTTCGGCTTCGATCCGATCCGTCCCGCGGGCGCGCTGTCGAACGGCAGCATTCGCATCAGGCTGACGTCGGGTGGCGGCGCGTCCATCGTGGCGGACACCACCATAAGTGGCGCGACCAACACGCTGGCTGCGGGCGCGACGACGACCTTCCGCGTGTCGCTGCGCCCCGGCACGGTGGCAGGCGGCACATTCGCGTATCAGGCGACCGTCACCTGTCCCGGCTCGGCGACGACCGCGAGCATCACCCCGGCGCAGTCGTTCAGCGTCGCCCCGGCGGTCGTCGGTACGGGCATCCAGCTGAGCAAGGCCACGGTAACGCTCATCAACCAGTCGGTGAGCGACAGCTCGCCCACCTTCGACCTCACCAACTCGAAGATCAGCCCCACCGCGCTGCAGGCGGTTGGCATGGTGCTCAAGATCAGCAACCCGTTCCAGATCAGCAGCAGCTTCAGCGTGACGCTGAGCGCGCCGGGCGTGGCGTCGGTGACCAAGAGCCTGATCATCACGCCGGCCGCGAATGACTCGACGCCGAGTGTGTCGACGTCCACAATCGTGTTCACACCGGCAGAGTTCGCAACGTTCCTCGGGCGTGCCGGTGTGCGACTCAAGTACGCAGGCACCGTTACGGGCGCGGCGCCGGGTAACACGGTTGGCGTGCGGCCCT
>JAYTVE010000080.1:0-2433 GCA_043744185.1 Gemmatimonadota bacterium
CCTTCACCACGTGGAGTGCGGGGGTGGGCGCGCTCTGGAAGGCGAAGAGCGACGGGAGCGCGCCGCCCATCCGGCTCGTGTCCGACTCCGCGTTCTACGCCGACCCGGCGTGGCGCGCCGATGGTGCGCGCATTGCCGCCGTTCGCACGACCGCTGCCGCGGTGCACGCGCGGCTGGGCCCATGGATCAGCACGGCTGAGGCGATCGTGGTCGCCGCCACCGGTGGTGCACGTACCAGTATCGGAGCACTCGGCAGCGCGCGACACCTGCAGTGGAGCCGCGACGGCCAGCGCCTCTTCGCATTCTCGCCGGATGCAGGACTGATCGCGCTCAACGTGGAGAGTGGCGCGCGCACCGAACTCGCGAAGCTCGCACCGGGCACGAGCTCGCCCTTCGGCAACGATGGCGCCGTGATCAGCGCCGACGGCAGCCACCTGATGGCGCGCATCGGCGCGCGCCTGCTGCGCTTCGACCTGCCTGCAGAAAGCGGCGCGACTGCGGCCACGCTCGACACGAAGTCCGCGACCGTGCTCACCGGCGATGCACCGGAGTCGTTCGCGTTCGGCGCGGACGGCGCGAGTGGCACGTGGACCACGGGCACGTGGTTGCACCGCACGCGCGCAGCTGGTGGCGCCTCGAGCCACGACTCGCTGTCGCTCGCGGTCGAGCTGCCGCGCGCGCGCCCCGCGGGCTCTCTGGTGCTGCGCGGCGCGCGCGCCATCACCATGAAGGGGAGCGAGGTCATCGCGAGGAGCGACATTGTCGTCACGAACGACCGGATCGTCGCCATCGGTGCGGAGGGCAGCGTAAGTGTGCCGGCCGGCGCGCGCATCATCGATTTCACGGGGCGCACCATCATCCCCGGCCTCGTCGACGTCCACGCACACTGGGGCGTGGCCCCGATGGAGATTCTCGAGCCCGACGAGACCGCGCCTCTTGCCACGCTTGCCTACGGCGTGACCACGATCCGCGACCCGCAGGCAGCGCCCGACATCTTCACGCTCTCCGACCTCGCCGATGCCGGCGCGATGCCGAGCCCGCGCGTCTACTCGACGGGCCCGGGCATCTTTGCCAACGAGAATCCGACGTCGCTCGACGACGCGCGCCGCATCGTGCGCCGCTACGCCGAGCGCTACCGCACGCACTACCTGAAGGTCTATCTCGCGGGCAATCGCCAGCAACGACAGTGGCTGGCCGCGGCGGCACGCGAGTTCGGCATCACCGCGACAACCGAAGGCGGCGCCGACCAGAAGGAAGACGTCACCCACGCGCTCGACGGCTTTGGCGGCACCGAGCACGCGCTCCCCAGCGCCGTACTCGAGCCCGACCTCGTGCAGCTCTTTGCGCAGAGCGGCATCGCGTACACGCCCACGCTGCTCGTCTCGTTCGGCGGACCGCTGCCCATCTATCGTGTGCTCGCGGAGGAGGATCCGATCAGCGACGCGACGCTGCGTCACTGGTTTCCTACAGAGCAACTGTACCAGAAGTCGGCCACGCGCCTGCTCGCGTTCCGGAACGACGAGTACCGCGATGCGGAGCAGGGACGGAGCGCCGCCGCGGTACTGCGCGCGGGTGGTCTCGTCGCGCTTGGCGGACACGGCGAGATGCACGGCGCGTCGGCCCACTGGGAGCTGGGGCTGCTCGTGCGCGGCGGCATGACGGGGCTCGAGGCGCTGCGCGTCGGCACGCTGAACGGCGCCAAGGCACTCGGCCTCGACCAGGACATCGGCTCGCTCGAGGTGGGCAAGCTCGCTGACCTGATGGTGCTCGACGCCGATCCGCTCGCCGACATCCGCAACTCGCGCGCGATCAGTCACGTGATGCGCGGCGGCACGCTGTACAGCGCCGCCACGCTCGCGCAGGTCTGGCCGCAGCGCGAGGCGGGCCCGCGCGGCTGGTGGATGGGTAGCACCGACAAGGCGACCTCCGCGGTGGCGCGCGCCTTCGACGAAACCGCGGTGGACGCGGCCGTGCGTCGCGAGATGGACCGCATGCACGTGCCGGGGGTGGCCGTCGCGGTAGTGAAGGGCGAGCGGGTGCTGATGGCCAAGGGCTACGGGTCGGCCAACCTCGAGCAACACTTGGCCGTGACCGACCAGACCATGTTCCAGTCGGGCTCGATGGCCAAGCAGTTCACGGCGGCGGGGGTGCTGGCGCTCGTCGAGGACGGAAAGGTCGAGCTTGATGCGTCGATTCGCGCGTACCTGCCCGATGCGCCCGCGGCATGGCAGGCGGTCACGATCCGCCAGCTGCTCTCGCACACCTCCGGCATTCCCGACTACACCGGCGACCAGCTCGACTATCGCCGCGATTTCACCGAGGCCGATCTCACGCGCCTCGCCTTCAGCCTCACGCTCGAGTTCACGCCGGGCGCGCGCTGGAACTACAGCAACACCAACTACGTGCTGCTCGGCATCATCATCCACGAGCGCT
>JAYTVE010000081.1:0-30846 GCA_043744185.1 Gemmatimonadota bacterium
AGGGGAATCGAAGAGCGCCACTTTCGCCAAGGCCGGCGCCTATCCGTTCTACTGCAACATCCACTCGAAGATGACCGGCTGGATCGTGGTCGTGCCCACCTCGCTCGTGGTGCAGGCCGGCGCCGACGGACGCTTCGAACTTGAGCGCGTGCCCGCGGGCCGCTACGTGCTGCATGTCTGGCACGAGCGCGCGCCGGAACTCACGCGCGAGGTGACGGTCACCGCCGGTGGCGCGTCGGGTCAGGACGCGGCGCTCGACTCTCGCGGCTACAAGGTCGTCCAGCACAAGAACAAGTTCGGTCAGGACTACAAAACCAGCGACGTGCGGTACTAGCCGTTGCCTCTCCTCCCCCCGCCCCCGCCGTGACCCTCACTTGGAAGATCTTCGCCGGTAACGCGGCCGTCGTCACCGTCATTCTTCTCGTGACGCTCGCCCTTACCGACCGCTCTGCGTCGCGCGCCTCCGACACCGCCATCACCCGCTCGCTCGCCTCTACCCGCGAGCAGGTGAACGCCGTCCTCGCCTCGCGCGACTCCGCGCTCGCGCGCTCGGCCGAAGTCTTCGTCAAGTCTGGACCGTTCCGCGCCATCGTCGAGAAGAAGGATCGCGCGTCCGCCGGTGACCAGGCCAACGAAGCCGCCGACGTCATCGGCGCGACGATGGTGCAAATCACCGACGCCGAAGGGATCCTGCTCGCACGCAGCAACGACCCGTCCGCGCCGGCCGACACGCTCGCGCAGTCGGCGCTCATCGGCGGTGCGCTCGAGGACAATCGCATGAGCGGCGTGGGGCAGGGCAAGGACGGCCTCTTTCAGGCCGTCGCCGTTCCCATCAAGGGCGCCGGCGGCAACGTCGGCGGCGTGCTCATGGCCACGCGAAAGATCGACGCCGCCCTCGCGCAGGAGATCAAGCGCAGCTCACAGGGTGATGTCGAAGTCGTCTTCTTCGCGCTCAATGAGCAGAACGTGCCGCATGTCGTCGGCAGCACGTTGCCGCAGAGCAATGCCATCGACGCCGTGCTCACCAAGCGCGGCGAACAGCTCAAGATGGCCACCGGCATCGCGGGCCAAGCCGCTGCCGACAGCTCGCACGCCAGCATGCGCGAAGAATTCGACGTCGATGGTCAGGCCTACCTCGGTTCCGGCGGCTCGCTCAAGAGCGCAGGTGGCACCATCCTCGGCGGCTACCTCGCGCTGCGCTCGCGCGCCGTGGAGCTTGCCGGCTTCAGCGCGTTGCGCACCACCATCCTGGCCGGCGGCGCCATCGGCCTGCTGCTCGCGATGATCTTTTCGTTCGTCATCGCCAAGCAGACCACCAAGCCGGTGGGCGCGCTCGTGGCCGCCACCAAGGCCGCCACCGAAGGCAACTACAACGTCCAGATCCCGGTCTCGGGCAAGGATGAAATCGGCGTGCTCGCGGGTGCGTTTCGCGGTCTCCTCTCCGACCTCCGCGACAAGCAGAGCCTGGTCGAGCTGCTGCAGCAGGGCTCCGGCGGCGTCACGCTGCCGATGGTCATCACCCCCACCATGCGTATGCAGGCCGGCAGTGCTCCCATCATCGAGCCGGGACAGCTCTTCGTGCGCCGCTACCTGGTCAAGGAAGTGCTCGGCGTCGGCGGCATGGGCATGGTCTTCAAGGCCATCGACCAGGAGTTGAACGAGCCCATCGCCATCAAGACGCTCAAGAGCGAGATGCTCAGCAAGGATCCGAGCGCGCTCGAGCGGTTCCGCAGCGAGATCAAGCTTGCGCGCCGCATCAGCCACCGGAATGTCGTGCGCACCCACGACATCGGCGAAGAAGCTGGCGTCTACTTCATTACCATGGAGTACGTCGAGGGGAAGAGCCTCAAGGAACTCATCCGCTCGCGCGGCAAGCTCCCCGCGCAGGCCACCATCACCATCGCGCGCCAGATCTGTCGCGGCCTCGAGGTTGCGCACGAGCAGGGGATCATCCACCGCGACATCAAGCCGCAGAACCTCGCCGTGGACCCCAGTGGTGTAGTAAAGATCATGGACTTCGGCATTGCCCGTCTCGCACAGCGTACGGAACCCGGCGCGACCCAGGCCGGTATGGTCGTGGGCACTCCGGAGTACATGGCGCCAGAGCAGCTCATGGGCGACGACGTCGATGCGCGCGCCGACATCTATGCGGTCGGCGTCGTCATGTACGAGTGCCTCGTGGGTCAGCCGCCGATTACGGCGGACAACGTGCTGACGCTCATCACGCGCAAGCTCGAGACCACGCCCGAGGCGCCGCACAAGCTCGTTCCCGAAGTGCCCGCGGCGCTGGGTGCGCTCGTCATGCGCACGATGGCGCGCGACATGAACGAGCGTCCGCAGTCGGCGGCGGAGCTTTCCGAGCTGCTTCTCGCTATCGGCGAAGAGCCGGAGAGCGGGCGCCGCACGTCGTCGGCCCTTCGCATGGCGGCGGACGCGCAGACGCCCAGAATGAACGCAGCCCTCAAGTAGGAGGCCACCATCACGAACATCACGCGAGCGTTCTGGCCGTACGTTTTCGGTGTCATGCTCGCGACGACCGCACATGCCCAGGAGCGCTCGCGCGAGCGCCAGCAACGACGACCGGATGTCGGCCAGCCAGCGGGCCAGTCATCGGTCCCGCGTCCGAATTCGCCACTCGACCAGATCCCGACCGTCCCGGCCGAAGGGCTGACGCGCATGGCCGAGCTGCCGCGCGCAACGCCGGTGGCCGCGTACGTCGCGCCCACCGGCAAGTCGATCCGCGTTCCCCGCGGCGGCGATCTGCAGCGCGCCCTCAACACGGCGCGCTGTGGCGATCAGGTGCTGCTCGCGCCAGGTGCCACGTACGAGGGAAAGTTCGTGCTGCCACTCAGACAGTGCACGTTGAACAAACCGATCACGGTGCGGACCGCACCGATGGGCACCGACATGCCACTTGACGGCGTGCGCATCACGCCGACGACGGCAGTGAACCTCGCGCGGTTGATGTCCACGCAGGTGGGCGGCACGCTCGCGACCGCGCCTGGCACGAGCGGCTGGCGCGTGATGCTGCTCGACATCACTGCTGCGCCCGAGCTGCCGGCCCTGAACGCGATCGTGCTCCTTGGCGACGGTTCACGCGCGCAGAGCACGCTGTCGCTCGTGCCGACGGACCTCATACTCGACCGCGTGTACGTGCACGCGCAACCGCAACAGCGCGTGCAGCGCTGCATCTCGCTGCAGTCGGCCAACACGGCGATCGTCAACTCCTGGATTGACGAGTGTCACACGGTCGGGCAGGACGCGCAGGCGATCGTCGCGTGGGGCGGCCCCGGTCCCTACCTCATCGAGAACAACTTCCTTGCGGGGTCGGGCGAGAACGTGCACTTCGGTGGTGCCGACCCCGCCATCCCCGACCTCGTGCCCTCCGACATCACGATCCGGCGCAACCACATCTACAAGCCGCTGGCGTGGAAGGGCGTCTGGCTCGTGAAGAACCTGCTCGAGATCAAGAACGCCGAGCGCGTGCTGGTCGAGGGCAACGTCTTCGATGGCTCGTGGACGGATGGACAAGTCGGCTTTGCCTTCAACCTCAAGTCGGTGAATCAGGACCGCACCGCGCCGTGGTCCCGCGCGGCCGAGGTCACGATCCGCTTCAACCGCATTAGCAACGTCGGGGGCGGCTTCTCGCTCCTCGGCCGCGACGCGCCCAACGTGACGACGTACGCCCATCACATCACCATCGCGCACAACGTGCTGAGTGACGTGAACACGGGGCCGTATCAGGGTACCGGGCGCATCTTCCAGGCGCTCGACGGCGTCACCGACGTTCGCATCGAGCACAACACCTTCGTGGGCGTAGGCCCGGTGAACAGCCTGCTCACCCTCGCTGGTCCGGCGCCCCTCACCGGTTGGGTGATCCGCAACAACATCCTCGACCTCGGGCAGTACGGGGTGGTCGGTGGAGGCGTCACGCGCGGCAACCCATCGTTCGACCGCTTCATGCCGGGGCTCTATTGGGAGCGGAACGTGATCTTTGGTGCTGGTGCGCAGGGTTTCTATCCGCGCTCGACCTTCCTGGCGTCGAGCATCGCCGCCATCGGGTTCACCGATGTGCGCATGGGCCAGTTCGCGCTGATCGAGAGCTCGCCGTACCGGACAACGGCGTCAGACGGGGCGGACCTTGGCGTCGACATGAAGGCGCTGGACTCGGCGACGGCGGGAGTGGTGGTGACGCCGTAGCTTCTGCGCCGCGAGCACTCAACGGCGCTCGTCCTCCGCGGCGAAGTGCGCGCAACGCCTCAACCCCGGCGTCCGACCGGCCGGCTACCCTCGCAGCGTGCGGATAATCTCCAGCACTTCGATGTCCGCCGCATCTTGCAATCGGCCCGTGCGCTTGGACTCGATGAGGTCCTCGATGGACGCGGCGGGAATGGGTACGCCCTCGACGTGGAACACGGTCGAGCGCGGGGCAGCTTCGGCCCACAGGACGTTCCACGCACGCGTCAGGATGTCCACGTTCGGTACGTCACCAATCATGGTGACGGGTCGCCCAACGACTTCCTCGGCTAGGTGCTCCGAGGCGACGCCGAATCCAAGCGTGGAGAGCGCTCGCAAGACCCGCAGCGCGTTCTCCACCGTCGGCTCGATGAGGATGTCCACGTCTCGCGTAGCTCGCGAAGTGCCCCAGAGCTGCATGGCCATCGCGCCGACGACGATGTAACGCGCCTCTTCCGTGTTGAGGCGACTGCACACTCGTGCCAGCCGGGACGCGTACTCGCTCATGCTCCGGCGCGGCGCAGACGCTGCCAGTCCAGGAATTCCTCGTATCGGTCGAACGCGACCACCTCGTGCACGTGACGTGCTGCGTCCGGCTCGGAGGTCCTGGCGGTCTCTTCTGCCTCGAGAACGCGCTGCTCAGCTGTGAGGGCGAGGTCGCGTTTGAGCTGGGCGAGGCGTGACGCGCCGAGGCCCGTCGCACCCGCGAACGACGGGGCGGAAGTGCTCGGTAGGCCGGACAGCGCGTTTCGTCGACGCGTCACGACCTTCGACGAAAGAGGGGGGCCGTCCGTCTGGAGCGCCGCAAACGATTGGCGGAGCAGGTGACTGATGACCCAGCTCCGTGAGCGATCCTGCCGACGCGCCAGACGATCGGCGGCAGCCACGAGTTCTCGAGGAATGGTGATGGTGACGCGGTCGAGCGGCATTCATCATACTAACTCATACCAATAGCAAGCGCAATAACTCTCTGTCAATCATGGAGTTGGAGTAGGTCGCCGAGTGTCACACCGCCGCCGAGCGGTCGCTGCGCGCACTCCGCCCGGCAAAGGGTCGCGTCAGCTCGTCGGATTGAGCAGCGCCTCCACGCTCGCCTCGACCTCGCACATCGTCGCGTGCCCGAGCGCCACGCGGGCCAACGCCACCCCCACCGTGTTCGCGAAGTGCAACACCAGATCGAGCAGGTTCGCGACCACGTCGACGGTGGTGTTCTCCACGGTGGCGTCGAATGCGCGCTGCACGCGCACCTCGCGCGCATTTGGCTCGTAGTGCACCCAGCACCAGGTGAAGCGCTCGTTGAGGCTCGCAACGGCCGCGATCAGCGCGCTCGCCTGATCGGCGGCGGCGTGCACCGGCAGCCATGCGGTGATGCCGAGCTGGCGCCCTCCCTCGAGCTCGTATACGCCGAGCGGCGTCAGTAGCGCAGGGCCCGTCACGACCGCGTAGCAGCTCGACGAGCGTGTCGAGAGGTCGGGCCAGCCGAAGCGGGCGAACGCGCGCTGTGCGAGATGGATGGGGCGCGTGACGACCGGCTCGAGCGCCGTGGCCTCGCGAACCATCACGCGCCTCGCGAGGCGACCGGGGGTGGCCGCAACGTGCGTGGCCACGATCTTGTCGTGATGGTCGGTGACAGCGAGCCACGACACGTCGGGAATCCCCGCGTGCGCATCGACTACGACGCACCGGTCGCGCAGCGTGGAGCCCGACGGGATCACGCGACGGACCTCCGCAGCGAGTTCGTGCGCATCAGCCGCACGATCGTCGGCGAAGTGCGCGACATCGAGGCGACGGTCGTGCGCGACGGCGAGCACGGCGGGATGCGCGGCGAGCAGGCGGCTGATGGTGGCGAGCGCTGACCAGAGCGTTCGACCGGTGTGACCGCTTTAGTGGGAGTTGTTTGGCGTCGTGCCACAAGCTGGCCATTCAAATCACGACGTCGTGCGGGTGAAGCCGCTTCGCTTATTGGAATGCGTGGGCGCGCTAGGGCACGCCGTACCGCTTCACGAACGTGCTCGTGACACTGGCGAGGGGGTCTGAGAGTCGCGGCAACACTTGTTGCCAAAGTGCGGCGGGCACACCGCCGTACGCAGCCTCGGCAAGCGACCCTGCAATGGCCGCCTGCGTGTCGGCATCGCCACCGAGCGAGATCGCGAGCCGCACCGCCGATTCCACGGAGTCGGAGTCCATGAAGGCGATGATCGCTTCGCTCACGCTACCCTGGCAGGTGACGTCGAAGCTGTACGACGGGCGAATGGTCTCGACTGTTCGATCCAGATCGTACGCGAAGCGCTGCGCGAGTTCGGCGCGCACGGTGGCCTTGTCGGCGCCGTGTCGAAGCATCCAGATGGCCAGCGCGGTTGCCTGTGCGCCCGCATCGCCGAACGGATGATCGTGCGTCACGGCCGCCGAATCGTGCGCGAGTGCGAGACACTCCGCTTCACTCGTTGCCACCCATGCCACTGGGCTCACGCGCATCGCCGAGCCATTGCCGAAGGAGTTGTACGGGCCACCGTCGTCCACGCGCAGCCATCGGCGGAACGCGCCGCCGTAGCCGGCGTACGGATACTGCCGACCGATGGTTCGGTACGCTGCGGCGAAGTCACCGTCCGTGAGCAACGCGTGCGCAGTGGCCACGGTGAGCACCGTGTCGTCGGTGAAGCACGAGCCCTCGCTGAGGAGTGGGAACTCAGTGGACTTGGTGTGGGCCCGCTCGTATACCGAGCCGACGATGTCGCCGACGATGGCGCCGCGCATGATCTGGTGGGTTTCGGTGGTGAGTGGAGCAGACCGCGCGTGCCGTGGCTGAAGGCTCCACGTCTCCGGCTGGACCACCGTGGCCCGCATGGGGGCTCGGTTGGCGGGCAGGTCATTGAGCCGGAGCTCTCACCGCCACTCGTCACGCTCGCCGCACCGTGCAGCTTTCCGGATTATTGCGGCGTTGACTCGACCAGTCAAGAGCGCGCCCACTGACAACGCGCAACGAATCCGACTGTCAGACCCTCCCGTGATCTTGAAGGATCACTTCAGGGGAGAGGTCGCATGCCCAAGTCTGCACGTCACCGCCGGTCAGCCAGCCGCGCGCTCTCGACGTCGAAGGCGGTGGTCAAGTTGGCGCCCACTCAACTGCTTCCGCCGAGCAAGCCGCTGCCCGCTGGCTGGCGGCCCTTTGCCGCGCGACTCGTCAAGGCAATCGAGCGACTGCCAGCCGATCACTTCCTCATCGTCTCCGTGCCCGGACAGCAGCGCTTTGTCCAGTTTGCCAAGGACGCCCACGGGACGCATCGCGCTGAGTGCGTCAGTGACATGTATCTCGAGGCGAAGGATCGGCTGACCGCCGACGTGCGTCGCGCGCTCGTGCGCGTGGGTTGGCACAAGCCCACGCGCACATCAGACCAGGACAAGGTGCCGGGCTCCACCAACTGGTGGCGCGACTTCACGCTCCCGGCAGAAGGCGCTGGTATTGCGGCCCTCGCCGTGCGCACGCTGGCCGAGGTGTACGGTGTGGCCACGCCGCGCGCCTTGCGGTACAAGGCGTGCGATGAGGATGGTACGGCGTGGAAGGCGCCGGAGCTCAAGCTTGTGCACGAAGCAGCGGATCCACCGCCTGCGCAGAAGCCACTGATGCCGCTCGCGCAGCAGGTCGGTGAAACAATCGCCTTCGCCGCCGACGGTGACATGTGGTGGAAGGGAAGCGGCACCTTCCGCCTGTCAGTGAAAGAGGTGCCAGTGACTGTCGCGGTGTCAGACAAGCCGCCGATCATGCGCGTGTTCGGGGTCATTGAGCCGGTGCGTGACCACGAAATGGCGGCCATGCTCGAGTACGTGAACCATGTGAATGCCCATGAACTGCAGCTGGGCTACACCTATGTGCGCGAAAGCGAACTTCGGTACGCTGCGGAACTATTCCTCGATCCGTTCGAGGAAGAGCTCATCCTGTTGACGCTGATGATGGCGGCGCAGACCGTGCAGCAGTTGCGGGATGAGCGCACGGGGCGAGATGAACCGAAGAAGCCGCGCAGGAAAGAAAGACGGCCGGGTCGCAAGAACGCAGCCAAGCGTGGAAGGAAGCGGCGGTGAGCGCGTCCGGGCTCAACTTCTATCGGCTGCCCGGGTTGCCGGTCATCTGTTGTGAGTACCCCGCACTGGCAGGCGATGTGCTCGGTACCCGCACGAAACTCGCAACACTGGCCGAGCATCACGTCGGCGTGATCGTGGATCTCACCACGCGCGAGGATCAGCTGGAGAGGTACGATCCCGGCGCACACGGATTGGTCGTCGGGCAGCAAGTCGCCGCCGGCGTCCCTTGGCAGCCGGTCGTGTGGACGCGACCAATCCCCGACGCAGGCACGCCTGGCACGGTCAGCGAATTCGCGCGGATCGTCGCGGAAATCGGTGAGCGGCTCGAGGCCGCGCCAACGCCCGGGTCGCACTGGGTTGCCATCCACTGCTGGGGCGGCGTCGGACGCACGGCGTTGGTGGCCGCGGGCCTGCTCGTGCGCTACGGCTGGCCGGTCGGGGAGGCACTGGCGGCTGTGAACGATGGGTGGCGCGCGACGTCGAAGGCGGTGATGAAGCGGCACGCCGAGCGCACGGCTCCAGAAGCGGAGAGCCAGCGGGCGATGGTGCGCGAGTTCGCGGGACTACCGCGCTCCGTGCCGCGCACACCGACGATCACCGGTCTGAGTGCGCACGTGACTCGTGGCTGCCTGCTCGGTGGCGCGGTCGGTGATGCGCTCGGCGCGCCCGTTGAATTTCTCACCTGGTCGGCAATTCAGGCGCGCCATGGGCCCGAGGGCATTTCGGAGTTCGACGTGAAGGACGGCGTGCGCGGGCAGATCACCGATGACACGCAAATGACCTTGTTCACGGCGGAAGGTCTGCTGCGCGCGATGACGCGAGGGGTGGAGCGCGGAGTCTGCCATCCGCCGGGCATCGTTCGCTTGGCGTATCTGCGATGGATGAAGACGCAGGGCGAGCGCGTGAAGGTCGCAGAAGCGCTCGACGTGAGCGGCGGTGGTGGCATCCTGCTCAGCGAGAAGGCGCTGCACGCGCGCCGCGCGCCCGGAAACACGTGCTTGGGCGCGCTGCAATCGGGCGCCCCCACGTGGCCCGATAGTCTGCGTGCGCGCAACACCAGCAAAGGATGCGGCACCGTGATGCGCGTGGCGCCCGTGGGCCTCTTTCGTGAGCCCGACGAGGCGTTTACGCTCGGACTCGAGGTCTCATGGCTGACGCACGGGCATCCGGTGGGCACGATCGCAGGTGGGGCGTTCGCGATGCTCATTGCGTACGTGGCACGTGGGATGTCGCTCCGGGATGCGGTTGAGCGCGTGGCCGGCTTTGTTGAAGGGACGTCGTACGACGTTCTCGAGGTCGAGCATCGCGCGGCGCATGCGTCAGCGGGCCGGGAGGTTGCGTGGGCGATGCACGCGGGCGTCGCGGTCGGGCAAGAGGCTGGGCGCGAGCTGTCGGCGGCGCATGTGGAGCGCTTGTGCGGCCGTCACTGGGGAGTGGCGGAGGATGCGCTGGCCATCGCGTTGGCCTGCGCTGTGGCAAGCGAGGGAGACTTCGCTGTTGCCGTGAGGATGGCCGCCAATCACTCCAACGATTCCGATTCGACGGCGTCCATGACCGGGCAACTCGTGGGCGCGCTGGGAGGCGTCGGCGCCGTGCCGCAGCGCTGGCGTGTCGAGGTGGAGCTGGGCGGGCTCGTGGCGAGCGTCGCGGATGATCTGGCGCTCGGGTGGTCGCGTGGGGCGTGGTGGGAGCGAAGGTGGCCGGGGTGGTAGATGTTGAGCCGATCGGGGAAGGGCGGGACGGATCTTCTACGCGGGCCGAGCGGCCAGGGCTTCGACCGCCATCAGAAGCAGGGTCGCCACCTCCCCCTGCTCCAATCCCTCGTCCAGTGCCTCCATGGCCAGCCCATGGCTGAGTGATGCCACGAGGCGCGCCTGGTTTTCCCGCTCCTGATCACGGCGGAACGCCCCGGCCTCGCGTCCAGCCTCCACCGCATCCTCGAAGAGCGTGAAGGCGGCATCCCGCCCACTCTGCATTCGTTCCAACGCGTCAACCGACTTGAAGCCCCTCGTGGCGTTGAGCGCTCCGCCTTCGGAGTGCGAGTCCATGGCTGCGATCGCCTGCCAGAGGCGCGCGTCGTACATCAGGCGGAAGTGCCGCGGGTGCTCCTCGGCAAACGACCGATAGGTCACACCGAGCTGCACGAGCCGTGCGGCCGGCGAGAGGCCAGCTCCAGCCTCGGCGAGCTTCTGCGGTAGCCCCTCCCACCAGCGCGCGGCGACGTGGGCCAGCAGCTCGAGCACGCTGTGCACGTGTGTCATCGCGGCAGTGTGGCTCACCGGCCTCGCCCCCTTCGGTATGCGTGTCGCGACCGCGCGGAGCGTGACGGCATCGACTCCCTCGGACCTGACGATCTCGTCTGCGGCGTCGATCAGCTTGGGGAGCAGGTCACCGTGATGCCACCGGTACGAGCTTTGGTTCCGAACGTTCGAGCGTGGGCTATCCATTTGTCTAGCGTTGGTAAGTTATAAAAAGATTGAACTGACCTTTGTAAACTATACACCGTGTTACCGGTGCGCATCGCCATTGCCCGCTCGAGCACGCGACTATTGACTTACCAACAGAAAGATATGTAATGTCAACAAGAAAGATAACTAACCAATGGTATTTGTTGCCGATAACTCGCTCTGCAGCATCACTTACACAACAATGCCTACGTGAGATGCCAGATATGGAAAAATCGCTCACTATGCGAGTCACACGCCGGTCTCCACGCCCTAAGACCACTCGGCTGCTCGAAATCAACGACCACATCGTCCGGTCCACGCCCAACGGCCTCGAGCTCATCGACACCGGCAGCCCCGCGTCCATGCCGATCCCTGAAGAAGCCAAAGCATTCGTCGACCCCCGCCTCACTCGCCTCATCGGCATGGACGAGCTCGGGCGCGCGCCCTTTGCCCTCGACTGGTCCGCGGCCACGCTCGTGCAGTCGGCCCCTCGCCCCGAAGCCGCCGTCTTCAGCTCGCTACGGTCAGTCATGAGCATCCCGTCCATCCCTTTAAGCGTCCACACCGCGGGCCAGCCAGCCCCCGCCCACGCACTCCTCGATACCGGAGCACCCCTCGGCTACGCACCGGCAGCCGCCGTTGACAGCCTCACCTCCGTCGGCAGCAGGGAAGACTTCTTCCCCGGCATGGGGAGCTTCACGACCCCCGTCTTCGACGTAGAAATCGAAGCACTGGGCCTTCGCCAACGCGTCCGTGTCGGCGTTCTCCCTCCGCTCCTCGCCATGACGCTCTCGCTCTTGGGGCCCGACACCTGGATCCTCGGCGCCGACTTCTTCCGCGGCCGCCGCCTGTGGATTGACACGAGAAACGCAGAGATCGCTCAGCTGGTGGACTGAGCCACCGGGGACGGCCACGTCGCGCCCCGCACGCAATTCGATTCCGGTACAGAGCCGGACGAGTAGCGTCGCCCAAGGTTCACCGCCCCTCGTTCTCCCCCCCGCCGGGCACCCGCGCTACCTTCAACGCCTATGTCCGGCGATCCCATCACTTCCGTCTTCAACGACGGCTACATCGCCGAGATGTTCGACCGCTGGCGTGCGGACCCCGCCGCGGTCGACACCTCGTGGCGACAGTATTTCCAGTCCGCCGCCCAGCTCTTCGGCGCGGCCTCGGCCTCCTCCTCCACCGCCGGGAGCGCCACCGATCCCGACTTGGCGCGCAAGGCCGCCGGCGCTGCCAACCTCGCGAACGCGATTCGTGCCTTCGGCCACCTCGCCGTACAGATCGATCCGCTCGGCACAAAACCGCTCGGCGCGCAGGAGCTCACGGCCAAGTTCCACGGGATCACCGAGGCCGAATTGGCCCACGTGCCCGGCTCCGCGCTTGGCTTCCCGCACATGGCCACGGCTACGCAGGTCATCGAGCGGCTCCGGCTGCGCTACCAGACCGCGATCGCCTACGAAGTGATGCACCTGAGCGAGGAAGAGGAGCGCGCCTGGTTCCGCGCCACCCTTACCGCGCAGGAACTCACGCGTCCGCTGACCGCTGACGAGAAGAAGAAGATTCTCCGCCGGCTCATCGAGGTGGACGGGCTCGAGCGCTTCCTGGGCCGCGCCTTCACCGGCTACAAGCGCTTCTCGATCGAGGGGTGTGATGCGCTCGTGCCGATGCTCGACGCCGCCATCGAGGAAGCCGCAAAGGACGGCGCGCGCGAAGTAGGTCTCGCCATGGCGCATCGCGGGCGCGTGAACGTGCTCGCGCACATTCTTGGCAAGCCGCGCGCCACGATCTTCGGCGAGTTCGATGGCCGCCATCCGCACGCAGACGACGATGCGGCGACCGGCGACGTGAAGTACCACATGGGCTATCAGGGCGAACACACGATCGCGGGCGCTGGCACCCTCAAGGTCTGGCTGCTCCCGAATCCGAGCCACCTCGAAGTCGTGAACCCCGTGCTCTCCGGTGCAGTACGCGCGCATCAGCGCGTCAACGGCACGCGCGACGAAACCGTAGTGCTCCCGATCTGCGTGCATGGCGACGCCGCCTTCCCCGGCGAAGGCATCGTGCCGGAGACGCTCAACCTCTCGCAGCTGCGCGGCTATCGGGTGGGCGGCACGCTCCACATCATCGCGAACAACCAGGTCGGCTTCACGACCGACCCGATCGACGCGCGTTCGACGCATTACGCGTCCGACGTCGCCAAGGGCTACGAAATCCCGATCATCCACGTCAACGCCGATGACGCCGAAGCGTGCATCATCGCCGTGCGCGTCGCGATCGCGTATCGCGCCCGCTTCAAGCGCGACGTGCTCATCGACCTCGTGGGCTACCGCCGTCAGGGGCACAACGAGACGGACGAGCCGACCTTTACGCAGCCGGCGCTCTACGCGCAGATCAAGGCGCATCCGACGCCACCCAAGGTCTGGGCTGCGCGGCTCGAACAAGAAGGGGTGATCCAACCGGGCGAAGCCGACGCGATCGAGGCGGAGGTCTTCGCGATCTTCGAACGCGAGCTGGCGGAAATGAAGGCGTCGCCGGAGGATGTCGAACCGGACCGCCACACGCCGAGCCATGGCAGCCCGCTCATCGGCGACACGCCAGCCGTGGCGCCCGCGGTGAGCGCCGAGGTCCTGCAGCGCATCAATGAAAACCTGCTGCGCTACCCCGCGTCGTTCACGCCGCACCCGCGCCTCGCCAAGCAGCTCGAGCGGCGGCGCGAAGCGATCGCCAACCAGATCGACTGGGGCCATGGCGAAGCGCTCGCCTTCGGTTCGCTGCTGCTTGACGGCCTGAACGTCCGCTTCACCGGGCAGGACGTGGAGCGCGGCACCTTCTCGCACCGCCACGCCGTGCTCAATGACGTCGAGACGGGCACCAAGTTCTGTCCGCTCGGCGCGATCGACGGCGCGAAGGGTGCGATCGAGATCTACAACTCGCCGCTCTCGGAGCTCGGCGTGATGGGCTTCGAGTACGGCTACTCGGTGCAGGCGCCCGACACGCTCACGCTGTGGGAAGCGCAGTTCGGTGACTTCGCCAACATGGCGCAGCCGATCATGGACCAGTTTTTGGCGGCCGATCGCGCCAAGTGGCACCAGGACTCGGGACTCGTGCTGCTACTGCCGCACGGCTATGAAGGCCAGGGGCCGGAGCACTCGAGTGCGCGCGTCGAGCGATTCCTCCAGCTGTGCGCCGACGACAACATGACGGTGATCTACGCGTCGACACCCGCGCAGTACTTCCATGCGCTACGTCGTCACGGTCACGCGACGCATCGCCGTCCACTCGTGAGCATCCAGCCCAAGTCGCTGCTGCGGATGCCGCAGGCGGCGAGCAGCCTGATGGAGCTCACGCACGGCACGTTCCAGACGGTGATCGACGACACGCGCGCTTCGCGGCAGCGCGAGGCGGTGCGCCGCCTCGTCTTCTGCACGGGCAAGGTGTACTACGATCTCACCGCCAAGCCGGTGCCCGACCACGTCGCCGTCGTGCGCGTTGAACAGCTCTACCCGTGGCCCGCCGACGAGATCGCCGCCATCGTGGACCGGTATCCAGCGATCGAAGAGGTCGCGTGGGTGCAGGAAGAGCCGAAGAACATGGGCGCGTGGACGTACGTGTGGCCACGGCTGCGCGTCGCGTCGGGCAATGCGATGGAGCTCAACTGCATCGGACGCCACGAGCGAGCGAGCCCGGCCGAAGGGTACGCCTCGGATCACGCCAGCGAGCAGGCACGGATCGTGGGCGAAGCGCTCCAGGTGCGAAGCGCGGCCAAGTCGCGCAAGGGCGTGGCGGGCAAGGCGTGAGTTACGAGCCGCGCCGCCTGACGCCATCTCGAACGAAGCGCAGGATCTGCCTTTCGCTCCTGCTCGCCCTCGCACTGCTGCTCCCTCGCACCACCAACGCCCAGGACCGCGGTGCCGCGGCGCTCGGCGACCTCATTCGCGGCCTCGGCACCACCGCGCGCGTGCTCGTCATCGCGGCACATCCCGATGACGAAGACACGCAGCTCATCACCTGGCTCGCCCGCGGACGCCAAGTGGAGACCGCGTATCTGAGTCTCACGCGCGGCGACGGTGGCCAGAACCTGATCGGCAACGAGTTGGGTGAGGCGCTTGGAGCAATTCGAACGGAAGAGCTGCTTGCCGCGCGCCGCGTCGACGGCGGCCACCAGTTCTTCTCTCGCGCGTACGACTTCGGCTTCAGCAAGACCGCCGACGAGACGTACCTGCACTGGCCGAAGGACTCGATCCTCGACGACGTGGTGCGCGTGGTGCGGCAGTTCCGCCCGCACGTGATCGTCGCGGTGTTCAGCGGCACACCGCGCGATGGGCACGGACACCACCAGGTGTCGGCGCTGCTCGCGCGCGAGGCGTACGAGATCTCGGGCGACACGGTGCGTTTCCCGGTGGCGCGCTTCGGCTCCGCGTGGACCGCGCGCAAGTATTACCGGACGTCGCGCTTCACCCCCGCCGATGCGACGCTCAAGTTCGACGTCGGGGAGTTCAACCCGCTGCTCGGACGAGGCTATGGCGAGTTGTCGGGCGAGAGCCGCTCGCAACACAAGTCGCAGGGGTTTGGCGTGCTCCAGCGCCGTGGCGAATCGATCGACATGCTGCGTCGCGAGGCGACGCGCGTCAACGAGGCGACCCCGGCGTTGAGCGAGACCTCGCTCTTCGATGGCGTGGACACGAGCTTCGCACGGTTGCGCACGAGCGTGACCGACGAGCGCCGCCGCGCCCTTCTTGACGCAATGCCTCCGCTGTTCGCGAGGCTCCGGTCCTCGCTCGACCTGTTCAGCCCGACCGCGTCGACGACGTGGCTCGACTCGCTGGCGGTGGTGGCACGCGGGCTCTGTGGCACGTCGCCGGTGGGCTGCGTTCAAGAGGCGCCAGGTCGCAACGGGATCGGCGCCGTCGGAGACGACGACCTTGAGACGTCCATGCGCGTGCTGCGAGAGCGCATCGGCCGCGCGCGCGAACTCTCGAGCGGCCTCGTCGTGGAGGCCGTGGTCAATCGCGGCGTGTATGCGGCCGGCGATTCGGTGCCGGTCACGATCACGCTGTTCAATCGCGGCGCCGCTGCCGTGGACGTGGTGGCGGTCGCGGGTCCGATCGTGCCGTTCACCCCACCAGGCGCCAGCATACGGGTCGCAGCGGGCAAGTCGTGGATCACGACGCTGACCGTGCGCGCTTCATCGCTCACGGCGCCGTACTGGCTCGCTGCGCCGCGCACGAGCGACATTTTCACGACGGCGTCCGACGTCGAGGGTGATGATCGCCACCCACCCTCGCTTCTGGCTTACGTGCACGTGAAGACCGGCAACGGCAGCTTTGCCATCATGGCTCCGGTCACGTATCGGTATGCCGATCCGGTCAAGGGCGAGATCCAGCGCCCCGCCGCCGTTGCGCCCGCCGTCACGCTCACGCTCGGCGCGCGCGCCGAGTACGCGCAAGCCAATCGGTCGTTCACGCGCAGCCTGCGCGTGACGCTGCGCTCCGCAGCGCGCGACACGCAGACGGTGCGCCTCGCGCTCACGCTCCCCTCAGGCGTGACGGCCGACAGCGCCGAGCGTACGCTCAGGCTGGCACCCGGCAGCGAACGCACGGTGGACGTCGCGTTGCGCGGTCGCCTCGCGCCAGGTCGCCACGAGGTGAAGGCCGCCGCCATCGTCGGCAGCACGCGCTACGAGTCCGGCTATGCGGCGGTTGAGTACGATCACATCCGTCCGCAGTATCTCTATCGTCCGGCCACGCTCGCCATCGAGGCGGTGGACATCACGCTGCCGAGTCGCGCGAACATCGCGTACATCCCGGGCGTGGGCGACAACGTCGCGCCCGCGCTGGCGCAGCTCGGCTTCGCCGTTACCATCGTCGAGCCGGAGAAGGTCGCGAGTACCAAGCTCGATGACTTCGCCGCGGTCGTGATCGGACCTCGTGCCTTCGAGGCCAGCGCGGTGCTGCTCGCCCAGGCGTCGACGATCAACGCGTATGCCGCGCGCGGCGGAACCGTGGTCACGCAATACGGGCAATTCGAGATGGCGCGCCCCGGCGTGCTGCCATTCCCGATCACGCATACGCGCCCTGCGGCGCGAGTCACGCTCGAGCAGGCGCCGATCACGGTGCTCAACGCCGCGAGCCCGCTGCTCAACAAGCCGAACAAGATCGTGAGCAGCGACTTCGCCGGATGGGTGCAGGAGCGCGCGCTCTACATGCCGACCACCTTCGACGCGAACTGGACGCCGTTGCTCGAGATGAACGACCCGAACGAGCCGGCCAACAAGGGAGGATTGCTCGTGGCAAAGACGGGCAAGGGCACGTACGTGTACACGACGCTCTCGCTCTTCCGGCAGCTTCCCGCGGGCAACCCGGGTGCGGCGCGGCTCTTCGCCAACCTCATCGCTGCCGGTCAGGCGCCGAAGGTCACGCCCTGACGATGGCTGCCGTCGGCCTGCGCCACACGCTCGGGCTTCTCGCGCTCGCGCTCGCCGCATGCGCGAAGGATACGCGCACGGTCATCACGGTCTACACGCCGCACGGCACCGAGCTGATGTCCGACGTGAAGGCGCGCTTCGAGCGCACCTACCCGACGATCGACGTGAAGTGGGTGGAGATGGAATCGCGCGAGGCGCTCGAACGCGTGCGCGCGGAGAAGGCGAGCCCGAAGGCCGACGTCTGGTTCGGCGCACCGTCCGAGTTGTTCGACGAGGCGGCGAATGAGGGGCTGCTCGCGTCATACGCCTCGAGTTGGTCCGGCGCGATCGCGGCGGACGCGAAGGACACGGCCGGCTTCTGGTACGGCACGTACCTCACGCCGGAGGTCATCGGCTATAACAGCGAAGCCGTGAAGCCGGCCGATGCGCCGCGCGACTGGGCCGACCTCGCCGAGCCCAGGTGGCGCGGCAAGCTCGTCATGCGCGACCCCGTGGCGAGCGCCACGATGCGGTCCATCTTCGGCGCCATGCTGCAGCGGAGCATCACGCAGACCGGCTCGACGGAGCAGGGATGGCGCTGGCTCGAGCGCGTCGACGCCAACACGCGCGAGTACACCGCGTCGCCGACCGACCTCTACCAGAAGCTCGGGCGGAAGAGCGGCGTGGTGACGATGTACAACATGCCCGACCTGGCGTCGCTGCAGGCGCGCACGAAGATCCCGGTCAAGGTCGTCATCCCGGCGAGTGCCACGCCGCTGCTCGTCGATGGCATTGCCATCGTGCGGGGCAGCGCGCACGAGGCGGCGGCGCGCACCTTCCTGGATTTCGTCGTCTCCAAGCCGATCATGCTGATCACGGCGCGCGAACACCTGCGCATTCCGGCGCGGAACGACATCCCGACGGACTCGCTGCCCGCCTGGATCCGCGACGCGCAGAAGGCGATGCTGCCGATGGCGATGGACCGCCGCCTCATGGCGGACTCGCTCAATGCATGGATGACGGCGTGGGACACGCGCGTGCGTGGGCGGTTCCGCGGGAAGTGAGTCGCACGCGCTAGCTTTCGCCCCATGACCGCACCACTTGTCCCGCGCCGCCCGCGCGTCGTGATCGTCGGCGGCGGCTTTGCCGGACTCCACTGTGCGCGCATGCTCCGGGATGCACCGGTGGACGTGACGGTGATCGATCGGACGAATCACCACCTCTTCCAGCCGCTGCTCTACCAGGTCGCTACCGCGACGCTGGCGCCGAGCGACATCAGCGTGCCGATCCGCTGGGTCCTGCGCGCGATGCCCAATGCGACCGTGCTGATGGGCGAGGTGCGCGACGTCGATACGAAGCGCCGCGTGGTGCTCATGGATGATGACCAGCGCGAACTCCCGTACGACTATCTCGTCATCGCCACCGGCGCACGCCACGCCTACTTCGGCCACGACGAGTGGGAGGTGCACGCCCCCGGCCTCAAGTCGCTCGACGACGCGCTCGAGATCCGCAGTCGCTTCCTCGTCTCGTTCGAGCTCGCGGAACGCTGTGAACGCGAGGAGGATCGGGCGGCGTACCAGACCTTCGTGATCGTCGGCGGCGGACCCACCGGCGTCGAGCTCGCGGGGATGCTCCCCGAACTCGCGCGTCACGCCTTCCGTCGCGATTTCCGGCGCACCGACACGCGCAAGACGCGCGTCATCCTGCTCGAGGGCGGCGCGCGCCTGCTCGCGGCGTTCCCCGCATCGCTGGCGGAGCGGGCGCGTCACGACCTCAAGGCACTCGGCGTCGAGGTGCGCCTCGACACCGTGGTCACGCGCGTGGACGGTGAGAGCGTCTGGATCGGCGACGAGCGCATCGCAACGCACACCGTGTTCTGGGCCGCGGGTAACCGCGCATCGTCGATTGCGCGAAAGCTGGGCGTGCCCACCGATCGCGCCGGTCGCGCCATTGTCGAGTCCGATCTCTCGATTCCGGGCCATCCGGAGGTGTTCGTCGTCGGCGATGCCGCCGCAGCCAGGGACAGTGCCGGCGGTATCGTGCCGGGCGTCGCGCCGGCCGCGACGCAGGGCGGCCGCCATGTCGGCCAGCAGATCCTCGCGTCGTTGCGCGGTGCGCCGCGCACGCCATTCCGCTACGTCAACAAGGGCAACCTTGCGACGATCGGTCGACGGCGCGCGATCGCCGAGATCGGCCCGCTCAAGGTGGCCGGCACGTTCGCGTGGCTCTTCTGGCTGTTCCTGCACATCATGTACCTCGTCGGCTTCCGCAACCGTGTCGCCGTGCTGGGCCAGTGGGCGTATGCCTACATCACGTTTCAGCGCGGCGCGCGGCTCATCACCGGTCGCGAGCGTGGCGAGGAAGAGGCGCGATTGCGCCACACGGGCGAGTTCCGCATCGCGTCGCCCTGACGTCCCACTCGTGAGCGCGGCGGGGACGCGGTACCTTGCCTCGACCGACCATGGCTGACTCCCTCGCGACGCCGACATCGATCGACGCAACGTCCCCCGTCACGGGGATGGGGAGCTTCCTCGCGCACGTCGCGACCGATCAGGCGGCGCTCGATGCGCTGCCCATGGCGTACGCCATCTTCGACGGCGCGATGCGCCTGCGCTCCGCGAATCTCCGCTATCGCCGGTTGAGCGGGATGCTGGTGGACGAGAGCGTGCTGCGCTTCCCGCGCACGCGGGTCGACCTCTCCGCACTCGCCGCCGATGTGCGCACCACGGGGATTGCCCGCACGCGCGTGGTCGAGGCGCACGATGCCGACGGCACGCGGGTGATCGAGATCCAGCTGGTGCCGGTGCCACTCGCCGGCGGGCGCGGCGTGTCGATCATCGGCACCGACGTCACGGAGCGCGAGGAGTTGCGCGCGCACCTCGCCGAGAGCGTCTCGCAGTTGACCGCGATCTTCGACGCGTTGCCCGACGCCGTGCGCGTGTACGACGCGAACGGGCGCCTCGTGCGGGCGAACGCACTCGCGGAAAAGGCCGCGTCCGGCCGGTCCGCGATGTCGTTGCACGATCTCTGGCACCACTACGGGCCACGCACGCTCACGCACGTGCGCATCGCACTCGACCAGACGCCCGTCACGCGCGCGCTGCGCGGCGAGCACGTCGTGGCCGAGACCTTCATCGTGCACCGCAGTGATGGTGAGGCCACGGTGGAGGTGAATGCCGTCGCGCTGCGTGGCCCCGACGGGAAGATCCGCGGCGCCATCGCGATCGAGCGCGACGTGACGGAACGGATGCGGCTCTCGCAGGAACTCGAGGAGCAGGTCCGCATCGGCACCGCGCTGTTCGCGCACGTTTCCACGGAAGCCGACCGCCTCGAGAAGATGGTGGTCGCGCGCTCCGACGAGCTGCTGCGACTCGAGGCGGCCCGGTCGCGCGATCGGCGGCTCGCTGCACTGGGACAGCTTGCCGCCGGTGTCATGCACGACGTGAACAACGCGCTCAATCCCGTCATGCTTGCGGCGTGGTTGCTGGACCGCCATGCCGAAGATCCCGCGAAGGTGCGCGAGTACGCTGAGCGCATCCAGAAGGCGGCGGAGACCGGCGCGGCGACGGCGTCGCGCGTGGGGCGCTTCATCCGGCAGGAGCCGGTGTTCGATGGTCGCGAAGCGCGTTTCGACCTCGCACACGTGGTAGCCGATGCCATCGCCATCGCGGAGCCGACCTGGACGCAACGTGGCCCGGCCAGCCGCATCAACATGGAGCGCGCGCTCGATCCGGGGCTCGTCGTCGAGGGCGCCGCAGGTGAGGTGCGTGAAGCCGTCCTCAACCTTGTGAGCAACGCGCTCGACGCGATGCCCAAGGGCGGCGCACTGCGCATCCGCGTTCGGGCGGCGTCAGGGGAAGCCTTGCTCGAGGTCGAGGACTCCGGCATCGGAATGAGCGAGGAGGTGCGCGAACAGGCGTTCGACCCGTTCTTCTCCACCAAGGGAACGGCGGGTTCCGGACTCGGCCTCTCCGAGGTGTACGGCATCATGCGCCGGCATCGCGGGATGGCGGAACTGAGTTCGTCGCCTGGACGCGGCACGACGGTTCGGCTGCGTTTTCCCCTCGCAAAGGGGGGAACGGTCGAGCCGCCCGTTCCACGGAAGCCATGGGTTGTCAGGCGGGTGCTGCTCGTCGAGGACCAGCCCGAGGGGCGTCGCGCCGTCCGCGAAGTGCTGGAGAATGCCGGTCACGAGGTGATCGAGGTGAACGACCTCGCGGGTGCGCGCGCGATCCTCGGGAGTGGGGCCATTGCCCCATCGGTGGACGTGGTCGTGACCGACGTCTTTCTCCCGGATGGACATGGCTGGGAATTGGTGGCGGACGTTCGACACATCTCGCCTACCTTGCGCATCGGACTGATTACGGGTTGGGAGCTAGCGCCACCCCCGTCCGTCAATGCAGACTTCACGCTCCGCAAGCCGCTCGTCGCCGCCGAGTTGCTTGACCGGATCGCTGGGTGATCACCCGCACGACAGTTGATCGCCGGCTCCTGCAGGAAATCCATCGCGCTGCGACGACAATGGCGTCGTCCAGCGGATCGCCGTGGCTCATTTCGCCCAACCGGACGAGATGGCGCAGATTCGAGTTTTGGTTGCCGAAGACGACGCGCCCTCGCGCACCCTGTTGGCTCAGGTGCTCGTGGCGTGCGGGCATATCGTTGTGTCGCAGGTGAGCACCGGTCGCGAAGCCGTCGATCGGGCGCTCGCGCTCAATCCCGACGTGGTGTTGCTCGACGTGCACATGCCCGACGGGTCGGGCATCGAAGCCGCCGAGAGAATCACGCGTGAGCGCCCGGGCACGGCGGTCATCCTGTTCACCGGCGACGCGAAGACCGCGTTGAGCGACGAACAGGTGAGCGCGACGGCCGCCGTGGCCTTCCTGCCCAAGCCCGCGCCGCCGCCGGTGCTCGACGCCGCCGTGCGCCTCGCGGTCAATCGCGCGAAGCAACTCAAGTCCGCGATGGACGAAGCCGACACCGCGCGCAAGCGGCTTGACGATCGCAAGCTCATCGAGCGCGCGAAGGGGGTGCTCATGAAGCGCTCGGGACTCGACGAGGACGAGGCCTATCGCCTCATGCAGCGGAGCGCACAGAACCGCGGACTCACGCTGGTCGTGATCTCGAAAAAGATCATCGAGGAGCCGGCGCCCTGGGACTTCCTCATCGGGGCCAGCGCCGCGAAGTGAGCGTCGGCGGCCCCGTCGTGGCGCTTACGCGCCAGCGAGGTCCCGGCGCACGAGCACCTTCTTGCCCTTGATGCGCGTCGCCGACAGCGCCGTGATGATGTCGTCGGCGATCGTCTCCGGGACCTCCACCACACTGTGGCGCTCCCAGATCTGGATCGCACCGATCGCGTCGGAGTCGATCCCCATCTCGTTGGCAATCGCTCCCACGAGGTCGCCCGGACGGAGGTTCGCCTTCCGTCCTGCGCCCACATACAGCTTCGCTACGGCCCAGTCCGGCTTCGCGCGCACCTTCTTCTCGCGCGGCTTGTCGCCCTCGGGGCGGGCGCTGCGTCGCTCGGCACGTTCCGCCTCGCGCGCGCGTGCGGGGTGACGTTCGCGCACCGGCGCCGCTTCGGGAATCTCCGCGGCGTCTTCGTCAGCGCCCGCAAGCGGCGACTGCTTGATCGCGGCCGCGGCGATGTCCACGAGGTCGAACTCGTCGGCGAGTGCGGCCACCACGCTGCGCCATGGATCGAGGTCGCCGGCGAGAATCGCCTCGCGCAATGCGCCCTGCGCGAGCTCCAGCCGACGCGCACGCAGGTCGGCCACGGTCGGCACGTTCGCCACCTCGATCGGCTGCCCCGTCACCCGCTCGATGTTGCGCAGCATGCGGTGCTCGCGCGGCTCGGCGAGCGTGATGGCCACGCCGGTGCGCCCCGCGCGCCCCGTGCGGCCGATGCGGTGCACGTAGGCTTCAGCGGCAGCAGGCACGTCGAAGTTCACCACGTGCGAGATATGGCTGACGTCGAGGCCGCGCGCGGCGACATCCGTGGCGATGAGCAATTCCGAGGTGTGCGCACGGAACCGCTTCATCACGCGATCGCGCTGGTCCTGGCTCAGGCCGCCGTGCAACGCTTCGGCGTGATACCCGCGGCCGTTGAGCGTTTCGGTGAGCGCATCCACTTCCGTGCGCGTGCGGCAGAAGACGATCGCGCTCGTCGGCTGCTCGACGTCGAGAATGCGGCCGAGCGCCTGCATCTTGTGCGCGCGCGGCACGATGTACGCCACCTGCCGCACCTTGGCGGTGCGTCCGGCCTTGAGCGTCTCCGCGTCGATCTTCACGATCTGCGGATCGCGCAGGTGCGACTTGGCGATGGCCGTCAGACGCGGCGCGAGCGTGGCGGAGAAGAGCGCCACCTGCTTGTCCGTCGGGGTCGCCGAGAGAATCGCCTCGAGGTCGTCGGCGAAGCCCATGTCGAGCATCTCGTCGGCTTCGTCGAGGACCACCGTGCGCACGTGCGACACGTCCAGCGTCTTCCGGCGCAGGTGGTCGAGCGCGCGCCCGGGCGTGGCGATGACGACATCGGCCCCGCGCTTGAGCGAGCGGATCTGTCCTTCCATCGGTGCGCCGCCGTAGATCGGCACCGCGACCACGCCCATCGACTTGCCGTAGCGATACACGGCCTCGGCCACCTGCATCGCGAGCTCACGCGTGGGCACGAGCACGAGCGCCGTGGTGCGCTCTCGGTGCGGGGCGTCGGGGCGCAGACGGTGCAGCAGCGGCAGCGCGAACGCGGCCGTCTTGCCGGTGCCGGTGGCGGCTTGCGCAAGCACGTCGCGACCGGCCATGAGGGGCGGAATGGCCGCGCGCTGGATCGGCGTCGGTTCCTCGTAGCCCAGCGCCGTCAGGACGGCGAGCACTCGCGGGTCGAGGCCAAGGGTCGCAAACCCCTCGATCGGGGCGGCAGCGGTGTCGTCGTGGTCGGGGCTCGTGGGCATCGTGCAACCTAGTCGATCCCGGGCCCTGCGGGCCGTCACGCCGTCGGTTTGATCGCCTCGAGCATGGCCGCCATCCGCTGCTGGATGAGCTGGACCGCCCGCATGGGGCGGACCATCACCTTGAAATCGGTGATCCGGCCGTCGTCGTTCCAGTGCAGCATGTCGACGCCGTTGACGACGAGGCCATCGATCTCGACCACGAACTCGAGCACGGCGTCCTGGCCCGTGCGCACCTCACGCACATAGCGGAACGACGGATTGAAGAAAACGTGGAAGGCGGCACCCAGATACATGGTCGTCTTCGCCTTGCCCACCTGCGGCGCGTGCAGCACTGGCGAGTGGAAGGTGCAGCCGTCGTCGAGCAGGGCGTCGAGCGCGCGGACGTCGCGGGCAGCGACGACCTTGTGCCAGGCGGCGATCGGATCGAGCGGCATGACCAACTCCGGATGGCGGGAGACTGCTACGTCGTCGCAGGCGCGGCGGCCTTGGGCTTCACGACTTTCTCGAGCCCGAGGCCGAGCGAAATCGTGAGGAGCACGAGCGTGGCCGACACGGCGAACGGCCAGCCATGTCCGAGTCGCTTGAACAGCGTTCCCATGAGTACGGGAAAGACCACGCGTGCCGCGCCGCCGAACGTCTGCTGCACGCCCATGAACAGGCCACGATCGCGTGCATCGGTCACGCGCGAGAGCATGGCCGTCACGCACGGAAAGGTGAAGGCGGTGCCCAGCGGTATGAACGCCACGAACAGCGCGAGCATCGCCAGGTTGCGCGCCAGCGGCAGGCCGCCCAGCCCGACCGCGAGCAGCACCATGCCCAGACGCGAGAGCCGCGGCTCGCCGAGCTTGTCGACGAGGCGGCCGAGCGCCATGACGCGCGTGATCACCGAGATCACGCCGATGTACATGAAGAAGTAGCCGATCGTCTCTTCCGTCACCTGGAACTCGGAGGCGAGGAAGAGGGCAAGCACCGCGTTGACGCCCATGAAGGCGCCCATCGTGATGGCGTAGATCCAGATCAGGCGCGCCGCCGGCTCGCCGGGATGCGACATCACCCGACGAATCGCGGTAACGGCACCAGGGCGCTTCTCCGGCGCAGCAGCCGGCTTGCCGCCCGGCGTCGGCACGGCGTGTTCAGCCGTGACCGACTTCGACTCGGTGAGATAGCGCCACGCGAAGCCGATGTTGAGCACGCACAGCGTGGCCGCGAGCAGCCCCGGGGCCGCGTGGCCGATGTGAATCTTCGCGCTCCCGACCTCGAACGTCTTGGCGCCGATGCCTGCCGCCCACGAACCGATCACGGGGCCGAGCGCGACGCCAAGGTTGGTCGCGGCAGAGAGCCAGCCGAGCGAACGCGCCCGGTCCTTGGGTTCCGTGGCATCGGCCACGTACGCCTGGATGACGCCCACGGTGCCGCCGCCTGCGCCCAGCACGATGCGCGAGACGAACAGCATGAGGATCGATTCGGCGTAACCAAAGATCACGAAGGCGATCGCGGACGCAGCGAGCGCGACCAGCAGCGTCGGGCGCCGACCGAACCGGTCGGAGAAGCGCCCCCAGAGCGGCGCCGACACCAACTGCGCGACCGCGAAGGAACTGACCAGGATGCCGACCGTTTCCGCGTCGCCGCCCAGGCGGCTCGTGTAGAAGGGCAGGAGCGGCACGATGATCAGCGCGCCGACCATGTCGAGAAACGCGGTGAACATCAGCACGTGCAGCTTCGCGGGCACCTTCCGCAGCTCGCGCACGAGGAAGAACACCACGACCGTCGCGATCGCCCCGACAGCGACCTTCGCGCCGATCGAGTCGAGCACGGGAATCGCGAGGGCTGTGCCCCCTTCCTGGAACATCAGGCCTCGGTGCGGCCAAGGGCCGCGGGTGCCGCCGACTTGCCGACAAAGCCGGCCAGCGCAACGATCGTGAGCACGTACGGAATCATCTCGACAAACTGTGACGGCAGGAAGGTGGAGCCCTGCAGGCGGATCTGGAGGGTCTCGGCCGCCGCGAAGAGCAGGCACGCCACCATCGCGCGCGGGGCTTCCCATCGACCGAAGATGACGGCGGCAAGCGCGATGAAGCCGCGTCCCGCGCTCATGCCGTCGGTGAACTTGTGCTGGTCGAACGCGAGCCAGGCGCCGCCGAGCGCGGTCACCGCGCCCGAGAGCAGCACGGCTACCAGGCGCACGCGCGGCACCGACACGCCGAGCGATGTCGCAGCCTGTGGATGTTCGCCCGAGGCGCGTGCGCGCAGGCCGAACGCCGTGCGCTCGAGCAGCCACCACGCGGCCGGCAGCGCGAGGAAGGCGAGCCAGATGAGCGGCTGCCCGAGCGTCCCCATCACGCCGCTGCCCAGCCCGTCACCGAGCGCGGGAATGCGCGGCGAATTGGCCGACGAGTCGAACATGAGCCGCAGGAAAAAGGCGCACGCGCCGGCCATCAGCAGGTTGAGCGCCACGCCAGACACGACCTGATCGGCCCTGTAGCGGATCGTGGCGATGGCGTGCAGCAGCGCCACCAGCGCGCCAAGCGCCATCGCCGCGATCAATCCGATCACGGGACTCTGGCTGTAGTGCGTGGCCACCGCCGCGCCGAAGCCGCCCGCCAGCAGATACCCCTCGAGCGTGAGCGCGATGATGCCCGCGCGCTCCGAGAGCACGCCGCCGGCCGCCGCGAACAGGTACGGCACCGCGATGCGGAGCACCTGCAGCAGAATGTCCACCGCGCTCATGCGGCCGCCTTGGCCGAGGATCGCAGCACGCGCTGCACCTCCGGCACGCTCACGGCCACGGCAAGGATCACCACGGCCTGCAGCACTTCCATCATCTGCTTGGGTACGATCGCGTTCACTGCGAGCCCGCCCTGCGACAACGTCGCGAAGAGCAGCGCCGCCAGCACGATACCCGCCGGGTGGTTCCGCCCGACGAGCGCGACCGCGATCCCCATGTAGCCCGTGCCCGACCCGAACCCTTCCTCGTAATAATGCTTGTAACCGAGCACGTAGTTGATGCCGCCTGCTCCGGCCAGCGCCCCACCGATCAGCATCGCGCGGAACCAGGTGCGCCCGAGCGACACACCACCGTTCTTGGCCGCCTCGGGCTGCAATCCGACCGCGCGCAGCTCATAGCCGCCCTTGGTGCGAAACAGGTACCACCAACACACGGCGGCGAGCGCCAACGCCAGCAAGAGCGTGAAGTTGGCGGCGGAACCACGGAACGCCGTCGTGAGGTCGGAGAAGCGCGGAATGCTGCCCGCTGCAATCTCCGCCGTGTGCAGCGAGTCGGGAGCGTGCAGCTTGGCTGCGATGATCCAGTTGAGGAAGGCGAGGACAATGAAGTTGAGCATGATCGTCACGATCACTTCGTTCGCCCCGAACTTCGCCTTCAGTGCGCCCGGCACCGCGCCCACGAGCGCGCCGCCAATCGCGGCCGCCACGAGGCAGACGAGTGCGGCGATCGGCCACGGCATGCCCGCCGGCAGCAGGATCCCCGCCACGCCCGCGGCAAAACCACCCGCAGCGAGCTGCGACTCGGCGCCGATGCTGAACAGTCCGGCGCGCAGCGGTATCGCCACCGCGAGCCCCGTGCAGATGAGCGTCGTCGCCTTGTAGAGCGTCTGCCCGAAGCCGTATGCGTTGCCCCACGTTCCCTCGAGCAGCATGCCGAAGACGTGGCCGGGGCTCTGCCCGAACGCGAGGATGAGCAGGTCGCCCACCACCAGCGCGATGGCGAGCGCCATGGCCGGCGGAAGCAGGGCCTCGTCCCAGCGCGTTGCGCGATCGCTCATGCGGCGCCCGCCGTGATGGCGCCCGCCTTGGCAGCGCCGGTCATCCACGGTCCCAACAGCTGCGGCGTCGCGTCGTCACCCTGCACAATGGTGACGATCTTGCCACCGTACATCACGGCCACGCGCGTCGAGAGCGCGATCACCTCGCCGAGGTCGGCGGACACGAGCACGATCGCGGCGCCCGCGTCACGGGCCGCCCGCAGTCGGGCATGAATGAACTCGATCGCGCCGACATCGACGCCGCGCGTCGGTTGCGCTGCAAGGATCACGGCGGGCCACGTCGCTCCGCCCAGCTCGCGTGCGATGACGATCTTCTGCTGGTTGCCGCCCGACAGCGCGCGCGCGGGCAGCGTTACGTCCGCAGGGCGGATGTCGAACTTCACAACCTGTGTTGCCGCGTCGGCCTCGATGCGCGCGCGATCGAGCGACCACACCCCGGCGTACTGGTGCTGCCGCCCCATGATCAGGTTGTCGGCAATCGAGTAGTCGAGCACGAGCCCGCGCAGGTGGCGGTCCTCGGGGATGTGCGCGAGACCACGATCACTGCGCTCCGAGATCGTGCAGCCGTCGATCGCCTGCCCGTCGAGCACGATGCGACCGCTGTCGGCGGCGCGCAAACCGGCAATCGTCTCGATCAGCTCTGTCTGCCCGTTGCCCTCGACCCCGGCGACGCCGAAGATCTCGCCCGCCTGCACGGAAAACGAGAGGTGGTCGACCGCCTGTGCGCGCACCGTCCCGCGCACGCACAGGTCGCATACCTCGAGGCGTGGCGCGGCGCGCGGTGCCACGGCCGCGCCGAGCGCTTCGCGCTTCGCGAGCGACACCTCGCGCCCGACCATCGCCCGTGCGATGTCGGCCGGCGTCGTTCCCGCGGTCGTCATGCGTCCCACGGTCTCGCCAGCGCGCATCACGGTGATGGTGTCCGAGATGTCGATCACCTCGTCGAGCTTGTGCGTGATGAGCACCACGGTGCCGCCGTTGGCGCGCAGCGTGCGCAACACGCGCCACAGCTCCTGTACCTCGGGCGGCGACAAGACCGCGGTGGGCTCGTCGAGGATCAGGATGCGTGCGCCGCGGAAGAGCACCTTGAGGATCTCGACGCGCTGCGCCTCGCCCACGCTCAAGTCTGCGACCCTTCGCGTCGGATCGACCACGAGACCGGTCTTCTCGCACAACGCACGCACGGCCGCTTCAGCACCCGCACGGTCGAGCGACATCCCCTTGGTCAACTCCCGGCCGAGCACCACGTTCTCCGCGACGGTGAGCGTCGGCACGAGCATGAAGTGCTGGTGCACCATGCCGACGCCGGCAGCGATCGCCGCCTTCGTGTCCCATCCGCTCACGTCGCGCCCGTCCACCTGCGCTGTCCCTGCATCGGGGGTGAACATGCCGGCCAGCACGCGCATCAGCGTACTCTTGCCCGCGCCGTTCTCGCCCATGAGCGCGTGGATCTCGCCGCTCGCGACCGTCAACGACGCGTCGCGAATCGCCTTCACCGGTCCGAACGCCTTGACGATGCCCGTGAGCTGGATGGCCGGCGCCGTCATGTGGTGCTCGGCACCTTGATGCGGCCCGCGATGATCTCGCGCTTGAGCCCCTCGACGCGCTCGCGGACCGCGTCGGAGATGAGCGCTCTGTTGTTGGCGTCGTACACGTAGCCAACGCCGTCTTCCGCGAGGCCGAAGCCGATGACGCCGCCCTCGAAGGTGCCGGCCTGCACGCGCTTGATCGCGTCGAAAACCGATGCGTCGATTCCCTTGACCATCGACGTCAAGACGTGGCCGGGTGCCTCGCGGAACTGGTCGGCATCCACGCCGATCGCGAGCGCGTTCATCGTCCGCGCCGCCTCGAACACGCCGAGTCCCGTGGATCCGGACGCATGGAAGATCACCTTCACCCCGCGCTGGTACTGCGCGAGCGCGAGTTCCTTGCCGCGACTCGGATTGCGGAAGGCCACCGGTGTGACGCCGGCATACTGCGCAATCACGTCGCACTCGGGGCAGACGTGCTTCACGCCCGCCGTGTAGCCCGCCTCGAACTTGCGGATGAGCGGCGAGTCCATGCCGCCGATGAAGCCGAGCTTCTTCGATCCGCCCGAGAGCGCCGCGAGCGCGCCCACGAGAAAGGAGCCTTCCTCCTCGCGGAACTTGAGCGCGGCGACGTTCGGCGGCGGCGGAATGACATGGCCGTCCTTGTCGGTGCCGACCGCGTAGTCGACGCCGCCGAACTTGGTCGTCGGATACTCGGCCGCGAGCTTGTTGAGATCGTCGGTGAAGATGAAACCGACGCCGATGACGAGGTCCATCCCTTCCGCGGCGAGCAGGCGCAGGCCAGGCTCACGATCGCTGCCGTCGCCCGGTTCGATGAAGGTGACGTCGGCGCCGAGTTCCTTGCGCGCGCGCTCGCCACCGAAATAGGCGCCATCGTTGAACGACTTGTCCCCGCGGCCGCCCAAGTCGAACACGATGCCCACGCGGACGCGCTTTGCCACCGGCGCGACCGCCGCACCGGCCGGGCGAACAAGGAGCAGGGCCACATGCACCATCATGAGGGCCCCGAGGACAGCCAGCAGCTTTCGCATCGGGGGGAAAGCTCGCCCCGGGGCGGTTGCCGCTCAAGGCGTCGAGGCGTCCTTGTTCATCCATGTCCGAGTCGATTCCCACTACCGCTGAATGGGCCGATGGCCGCTCTTGGCCCCCGCGCGCGCTCATCCTCGCGTGGGTGGGCTGGATGGCGATCACGGCCCTTCGAGATCCCGACTACCAGAGCCTCTTTCGCGGCGTGAATTTCGGCATTCACGAGTTCGGGCACATCGCCTTCGGTGGCTTTGGCCTGTTTGTCGGGGTACTCGGCGGCAGCCTCATGCAGCTGCTCGTGCCGGCGCTCGCGGGCGTGGCCATCTTCGTCACACAGAAGGACTGGTTTGCGCTCTCGGTATGCGGCGCCTGGTTCGC
>JAYTVE010000082.1:0-7984 GCA_043744185.1 Gemmatimonadota bacterium
CCCGCTGTATCGCACCAAGGTCGGCGGTTCGATGCGTAACCTCGTGGCGACCACGGGCAAGGACGGCGTGCTGCGCGTGCTCGACCGCGACTCGCATCAGCGCCTCTTCGCGACACCGATCACGACGCTTGCCAATGAGAAGGCGCCCGTGACCACCAAGGGCACGCGGGCCTGCCCCGGCGTGTTCGGCGGCGTACAGTGGAACGGACCCGCGTTTCATCCAGGCGCCAACGTGCTGATCACGCCGGCGGTGGACTGGTGCGCAACCTTCACGCTCGATGACACGGTGAAGTTCGTGCCGTTCCAGATGTACTTGGGCGGGCAAGCGGTACCCGACACGGCGTGGGGCGGCTGGATCACGGCGGTCGATGCGTCCACGGGAGCCGTGAAGTGGAAGCTCCACTCGGATGCACCCGTGCTGGCTGGCGTGACGACGACTGCGGGCGGCCTCGCCTTTGCGGGTGAACTGAACGGCGACTTTCTCGCACTCGACGCCGCGAGCGGCGCCGTGCGCTACCGCTTCAACACCGGCGGCGCCATCGGCGGCGGCATCGTGACCTATGAAGTGAAGGGCACGCAGTACGTGGCCGTCGCGACCGGTCGCCCCGGTCCGTTCTGGGCGCGCGCGCATCCGGGTAGCGCCACGGTCGTGGTGTTCACGCTGCCGGCCGGAGCCGCCAAGTGAGCGGGCGCGCTGCGGTGGTATGGCTCTGCGCCCTGATGTCACTCGGCGCCTGCGAGAAGGCGCCGGCACCACCATCGCCGCCATTCACGATGGTGGTTGGCAACAAGCAGCTCATGGCGGAAGTGATCGAGCCCGCCGCCGACACCTACTGGGACGCGGTGGGCTCGACGTCTGACAAGAATGGCATCACGGAGCATGCCCCTAGGACCGATGAGGAATGGACCGCCGTGCGCAACAGCGCCACGACGGTGGCGGAAGCTGGTAACCTGCTGATGATGTCACCGCGTGCGCTCAATCAAGGCGAGTGGATGACGCTGGCGCGCGGCATGGTGGAGGCGGGCGTCAAGGCGCGCGAGGCCGCGCAGGCGCACGACGTGCAGAAGGTGTTCGACGCTGGAGCCGATCTGTACGAGTCGTGCGTGAAGTGCCACTCGGTGTATGTCGTGGCACCCTCGGGCCCCGCCGCGTCAAGTCCCGCGGTCGCAGGCCCCGCTGCAGCGAGCCCGGCGTCCGGGAAACCCAAGTGACCGCCTGAGCGGCGGCCGCGTGTCGATCAGCAGTTGGCTCGAGTGGTTGGCGCAGACACCGTGGAGCATCGCGCTCCACGAGTCGCAATACGTCTGGCCGTTCACGGAGTCGCTGCACGTACTCACGCTCACGCTCTTCGCGGGGTCGGCCATGATGCTCGACCTGCGGCTCCTCGGGCGCGCATTCACCGACATTCCGGTCACGATCTTCACGGCGCGCCTGCTGCCGTGGACGCATCGCGGCTTCGTGGTCATGGTGACCACCGGCGTGCTGCTGTTCTACGCGCAGCCGGTCACGTACTTCCACAGCGTCTTTTTCCGGCTCAAGCTCGTCTGCCTCATCATCGCCGGAATCAACGTGTTCGTGTTCCACACGCGAACGGAGCGCGGCGTGGCCGCGTGGGACATTGACGTACGCCCACCGCGCGCAGCGCGCATGGCCGCCGCGGCGTCACTGATTGCCTGGGCGAGTGTGATCGTGAGCGGACGCCTCATCGCGTACAACTGGTTCGACTGCGACCTGCACCAGCAACCCGCGTGGGTCGTCTGGGCCGCAAGCTGCAAGGCGCCCGCGCCATGACTGTCGAGCTGCTCCCGCTCTTCGAGTGGTGCGAAGGGACCGCACTTGGGCAACTCGTGCGCACGTCGATCTGGCTCTTTCCGGTCATCGAGTCCATTCACCTGCTCGGCCTCGCGTCGTTTGGCGGCGCGGTGCTGCTCGTGGACCTGCGATTGCTCGGCCTCGCGCTGCCGGACCAGCCGATCGCGACGCTGGCGCGCGGGGCGCAGCGCTGGCTCACGTGGAGCCTGTGGCTCATGCTCGGCACCGGCGTCCTGCTCTTCGTGTCGGAAGCGGTGAAGTGCTACCACAACCCGTCGTTCTGGGTGAAAATCCTGACGATGCCGTTCGCCCTCGCATTCACGTATCTCGTTCGGCAACGCATCGCGACGCGAGAGAGCACCGTGACGGGCCTGCAGAGCCGGCTGATCGCGCTCGCCTCGATCGTGCTCTGGTTTACCGTGTCGATGGCGGGGCGCTGGATCGGGTATTCGTCCTAGCCGTCGTCAGGGCTTCGTCGGCGCTGACCCCTTCTCGCCCGGATCGCGCCCGTCCTTCGGCGCACCCGTCCCCGAACTACCGAGGAAGATCTTCTTGCCGTCGGTGAACGTCACGTCGCGACCGTTCGCCCGCTTGAGGGAATGGTCCTTGGTCTGGTAGCCGTCAACGATCAGCTCGGTCCCGTACTTGAGCGACTCGCGCGTGAGGCCACGGCGCAGCAGCACGTTGGGCGTGCCGCCCTCCACCATCCACGTTTCCGGCTGCCCGTCCTTGTTCTTGATCTCGAGGTGAATCCACGAGTGGGGATTCACCCATTCGAGCTTGACCACCTTGCCAGCCAAGCGGATGGGGGCGTTCGGATCGAACTCCGCGCCGAACGCATGATGGGCCAGCAGCGGGCCGGCGGTGCCGAGCACGATCGCGGCGGCAACGAGGAGAGCAACGATACGTGGGCGCATGATGAACTCCAGACTCAGGGCTTGGGCTTCGCGGCCGCTTCGCGCTCACGGGAGCGCTCACCGCTCAGGATGTTGCCGAGGGCGTAGTTCCCCTCGTGACAAGCATACTCATAGATGAGGTCGTCCATCTTGTTGTAGGGCAATTCCCCGCTCCACGGCTTCGTGAACGTGCTCGGGTCGCTGATCGTGAACCGGTAGAGCAGCGTGAACTCGCCCGTGCGGTGGAAGCGCTCGGTGACCGTGAGGCCGTCCGACGAGCCGCCCCAGAAAAGCTGTCGCGAATGGAAGTTGGTCGTGACCACCACGAGCGTGTCGCCTTCCCATCGGCCGATCGACTCGCCCATCCACGGTCGCACGTTCGCTGGCAGCCGCGACGTCGCGTTCATGCGGATGATGCGCGCATCGTGGACCATCTCCGTCATCATGACGATGTGGTCCTTGGTCTGCACGAAGGTGTAGTTGTTGTTGTAGAAGTAGTTCGGCAGCATTGGCGGCCCGGCGTTCGAGCCAAACGACATGATGCAGCGTTCCGCGAGCGGCCGGTTCTCCGGGTTGTCGTACTCGCCCACTCCGCGCATGACACGATTCCGTTCGAGCATGCGCGCGCGCGCCGCCGGGGTGAACGCGGGCACGCGACCATCGGGCGGGTCCACCACGATCGAACTGCGCGTCTCACCGTTGACGAACGCCATGTGGTCGCCCGCATCGATGTAGAAATAGTTGTAGCCGCCCACCATGCCGGCCGCTCCCGTGGAGCCGTCGCCACCGACCGGCGGCGCGGGACGATTCGGGTCCGAATCCTTCGAGAGCTTCACGATGGAGTCGGAGCGCACCTTCTCGAGCGCGGCCACCTGCGCCTTGGTGAGTGCGCGATCCTGACCGCTGGGGCGCTGCACGGGAGTGAGCGTGGCGTTGCTCCAGTTGCCCTGGATGTCAGGATGACCGTCGGGGGTGCGCGTCAGCACCCACTTTTTCGCGGGCGCGGGCGCCTTGGCCGACGTGGACGCAGCGTTCGTCTGCGCGCGCAGTGCGGGCGCACTGCCCACGAGCAGCGCGAGCGCCGCGGTCAGGATGCGGTGTGGTCGCATGTCAGGGCTTGAGCGGCGTCTTCCGCAGGTGACCATACAGGAGCTCCTCGACGAATTCGACGCACTTGAACTGGCCGAGCCGCGCCTCGGGCTCGACGTTGCGATAGAGCATGACGCGAATCGTCCACGGCTTCGTGAACGTGGCGGGATCTTCCATCGTGGCTTCGTAGCGGATGTGGTCGCGGTCGGTCATCGTCCACCGTTCCGTGACCACGAGGTTCTCGGTGTGATGATTGCCCGCGCGGTCGAACCAGGTGCGATCGTTGAAGCCGTTCACCTTCACCACGAAGGTGTCGCCCTCCCAATGGCCCACCGACTGCCCCATCCACGCATCGGTCTGCGGCGGGCCCGGGTCCTTGAAGTAGACCTCGCGAAAGGCGCCCGCGTATTCGTACGCGATCACGATGTGCGACTCGCTCTGCACCACCTGGAACGGGAACGGCATGTACGTCGCGCGCGGCAGTCCCGGCAGGTAGCACTTGATCTCGGGATCGCGTTCGAGCCAGTGCTCGCGATTCTCGTCGCGCTTCTTGAGCGCGTCCGCCGTGTACGGTATGGTGCCGCCCACCACGATGCCGGCGCCCCCTGGAACCGAGCCCACCGCGCCCAGCGCGACCACGTCCTTGGCCGGCACGGGCACCACCGGCCCGGGGCGCAGCGCCATTGCGGCGCGCGCCATATGCGGCTCGATGTCGTAGTTGGCGCTCGTGAGCGCCTGCCAGATGCCGCTCAGGTCGGGCTTGCCCGCCGCCGTGCGCGGCAGCGCGACGCGTGGCGCGGCGGCTCCCTTCTGGGCGCGCGCCGGTCCAGCCGTCACGAGCACGCCCAGCGCGAGGGCACTCCACAAGCGCAAGAAGCGGACGTTCACGAGGTCATGTGGGGTTAGGGAGGCGAATTCGGCGAATATGCAGGTCGCGCGCGCCAAGGGCCAGCCACATCTTTCGCCCAGCCCTCGAGCCACCGCCGCGTCCCCCTTCGGCCCTCCCCCCGCATGCGCGCTCTCCGCCTGGCCCTCACCGCCGCCCTCCTCGTTCCCGCTGCCCTTCTCGCGCAGGAGGGCGGGCCGAGCGCCGCCACTCCGGCGCGGCGCGCAGCGCCCCGCGTTCCGGTGCTGGCCGCCGCTACCAACAAGTCCGCCACCGCGGCGTTCACCAGCGAGCGACTGGTGCGCATCGACAGCTGGATCGAGCAGCTCGTGGCCGACGGCAAGATCCCCGGCGCCGTCGTCATGCTCGTGAAGGACGGCCAGGTGGCTTACCACAAGGCGTACGGCTATCGCGACCTCGGCACCAAGGCGCCCGCGCGCCCCGATGACATCTATCGCATCGCCTCGCAAACCAAAGCCATCACGTCGTTGGCCGTCATGATGCTCTGGGAAGAAGGCCGCTTCCAGCTCGACGAACCGATCGGCAAGTACCTCCCGGCGTTCAAGGAGCACACCGTGCTCACCAAGTTCAACGCCGCCGATTCGAGCTACGAGACCAAGCCGACGCGCCGCAAGGTCACCATCCGGCAATTGCTCACGCACACCTCCGGCCTCGACTACGCCGACATCGGCTCCGACGAGATGAAGGCCATCTACGCCAAGGCCGGCATCACCGCACTCGGTCGCGCCGGCGACGTGCTCGGTCCCAAGATCGACGCGCTCGGCAAGCTCCCGCTCAAGCACGAGCCGGGCGAGCGGTTCACGTATGGTCTCTCGCTCGACGTGCTCGGCCGCCTCGTGGAAGTCGCGAGCGGCATGTCGCTCGACCAGTTCTTCCGCACGCGCATCTTCGCGCCGCTCAAGATGAACGACACCTTCTTTGCCGTGCCCGCGAACAAGCGTGATCGCTTCGTGGCGCTGCACGAGGACAAGGACGGCACGCTGGTGGCACAGCACGGCAACGAGGGTGAACTTGCCGCTGCCGACCTGCCCGTGCGCGGCCCCACTTACTTCTCGGGTGGTGGCGGCCTGAGTTCCACCACCGCCGACTACGCGCGCTTCCTCCAACTTTTCCTCAATCACGGCGAGCTCGACGGCGTGCGGCTTCTCGGTCGCAAGACGGTTGACCTGATGCTCACCAACCAGATCGGCAACCTGCAGCCCGCCTTCGGACTCGGCTTCGCGCTCGAGACGCCGGAGAACGACTTCCGCGACGCAAGCTCGCCCGGATCGTTCTCGTGGGGCGGCGCCTTCAACACCACGTACTGGGCCGATCCCAAGGAGCACCTCGTCGCGCTCGTGTACACCAACACCTACAAGGCGCCCACGGCGCTCGGTGCGCCGTTCAAGAGCATGGTGTACTCGGCCATCCGGTAACAGCAGGTGAGTCGAACGAAGCTGTTGATCGCCGCGGCCGCCGCGGTTCTCGCCGTGGGCGCGTGTGCCCACGGCGGTACGGGGCCGACCGGCGCCGTGACGGCCGGTGCGTCTTGGCTCGCGGGAGCCGACGTCTCGGCACTCAAGCGCATCGAGCAGGCCGGCGGCGTCTTCCGCGACAGCGGTCGCACCGTCGATGCGCTCACACTGCTGCGCTCGCGCGGCAGCAACACCTTCCGACTGCGGTTGTTTCTCGCGCCGGACGGCAGCGAGGTGCAGGTCAACGATCTGCCGTACACCATTGCCCTGGCGCAGCGCGTCAAGGCTACCGGCGCCAAGCTCCTGCTCGACTTCCACTATTCCGACACGTGGGCGGATCCGGGGCACCAGATCACTCCGGCCGCGTGGGCCGCGCTCGGCATCGATTCGCTCGAGCAACGCGTCGAAGACTACACGGCTTCAGTTCTCGCGCAGTTCAAGACAGCGGGCGTGCTCCCGGAATTGGTGCAAGTCGGCAACGAGATCGACGGCGGCCTGCTCTGGCCACTCGGGCAGATCGGCATCGGTGGCCCCGGTGAAGCCGCCGCCGAGGTGCGCTTCGGCCGCTTGCTGCGCGCTGGAGTGCGTGGCGTGCGCCGCGCCACGCTGCCGTCCGACAGCGTGCGCGTCATCCTCCAGTTCTCGCAGGGTGCGAGCGCGGAGAAGACGCAGTGGTTCTTCGACATCGTCGAGGCGCAGGGCGTGACGTTCGACATCATCGGCCTCAGCTACTACCCGTGGTGGCACGGCCCGCTCTCGGAACTTCAGCGCAACCTCACCGCCACCGCGCTCCGCTACGACAAGGACATCGTCGTCGTCGAGACGTCCTACCCGTGGCGCGCCGGTTTCACGCCCGGCGGCACCTTCATGTCGGCGATGACGTGGCCGCAGAGCGTCGCGGGCCAGCTGCAGTTCACGCGCGACGTCGCAGCGGCCGTCGCCGCCACGCCGAACGGACGCGGCAAGGGGGTCATCTGGTGGTACGCCGAGGCGATCCTCGTTCCGCAACCGCTGTCGATCTATGGGGGCGGCGCGCTCGCCCTGTTCAGTGACTCCGGCACCGTGCTGCCAGCAGCGGCCGCACTCCAGAAGCCGTAACTCAACGTCGGCTACTGGCCGCGTCCCCTGACTCCAGCCTCCGTGTCCGAGATCAATCGCCACTCCGCGCACCTCACGCAGGTCCGCTCGCAAGTCGGCTCGCGTGCGATGCTCTTCGCCACCGGCATCACCGAGGCGGACCTCGACAAGGCGCAGGTTGGCATCGCCAGCACCTGGTTCGAGGGCAATCCGTGCAACATGCACCTGCTCTCCCTGAGCGAAGCCGCCAAGCAGGGCGTCGTGAGCGCCGGCATGCTCGGCATGCGCTTCAACACCATCGGCGTCAGCGACGCCATGTCGATGGGCACCGAGGGAATGAGCTATTCGCTCCCGTCGCGCGATCTGATCGCCGATTCGATCGAGACGATCATGGCGGCCCAGTGGTACGATGGGCTCATTGCCATTGCCGGCTGCGATAAGAACATGCCCGGCGGCCTCATGGCCATGGCGCGACTCGATCGGCCCGCGCTCATGATTTTCGGCGGCACCATTCGACCCGGTCATCACGACGGTGAAGTCATCGACATCGCGTCGGTGTTCCAGGTCTACGGCGAGTTCGTGCAGGGCAAGCGATCCGAAGCGTCGATGAACGCGGTCGTGCGCCACGCCTGCCCCGGCGCCGGCGCGTGCGGCGGCATGTACACCGCCCACACGATGTCCACCGCCTCTGAGGCGCTCGGCATGACGCTGCCGTACAGCTCCTCCACGCCGGCCACCGATCCGCTCA
>JAYTVE010000083.1:0-2423 GCA_043744185.1 Gemmatimonadota bacterium
CCACGCCCGTGAAGTCCGACACGTGCGCCGCGCGCGTGCGCGTGGGCGTCGCGATCCCCCAGTCGACCTTCGAAAGCCAGCCATCCGTCGATTCGCGCACCGACCAGCCGACTGTCGCGCCACCATGGTCCGAGTACCAGAGCGCGGGCCGGTGCAGGTGCAGCGTGCCCCCGCGCGTCGCCTGGTCGAGCAACGGCCAATCCCAGTTCCACCGGTCCATCGACGGGCGCCAGGCATCGCCGAACCCGACCACGTCGTTCTCCGCTCGCCAGTCGCCGCTCGTGCCAAACGGATCGAGGCGCACCGCGCGCGGTTCGAGCTTCGTCGGAATCGTCACCAACTGCTTGGTCGCCGTCGCATCCGGCAAGGGCACCACGACCCATCCGCTGTCCGTCCGCAGCCCGATGCGCACCGGATGCTGGTAGGTGCCGACGCGACGTACCGTCACGTCCGTCTCCCACCCATCCTTCAACTTCCGCTTCTCCGCGCGCTCTGCACTGTAGTCCACCACGCCGGTTCCATGCACCCACTGCCGGAAGAACCACGAGAGGTCGCGGCCGCCCCACGCGCGCTCGGCCTCGGCGCGCATCGCCTCCTCGTCCACGTGGCGCATCCCCCAGCGCGCGTAGTAGCCGTGCAGGAACTGCGTGAAGGCGCTGTCGCCCAACACGTCGCGGAGCGCCGAATACATGTCGCTCGCCCGCGAATACACCATCTCGTTGTACAGCGCGAACTCGCGGAACTGCTGCGCCGGCGTGCCGATCGGCTGCGCCTGCTCGCGCGCCACGAGTCGCGCCGACTCGATCGCGGCCTGGTCCTCGTCGCTCGGCAATACGGCACGCGCGCGATAGCCTGACCGCGTCGTGGGCGTTGATCGCGGCAAGCCGATGCGCGTCTGCGGAACCTGCCCCAAAGCCCACAGCGTCTGATACGACGTCAGCCCCTCGTCCATCCACGCCGAGCGCCACTCGTTGTTCGCGAGGATCCCGTACGTGAACATGTGCCCGCCCTCGTGGAGGATCAGCTCCTCGTCAGCCGAACCGTTCATCATCATCATCGGGAACTCGGTGCCGCTCGCATCGAGTCGATGCACGTTCGACAGCTGCGGCCAGCCATACGGCCCGTACACCTGCTCCAGCCAGCGCAGCGCCATGCGCGTGCGCTCCAGCGCGAGCCCCGTGCCCCACGTGCGCGCGTCGGTCGGCTTGTACAGCACGTGCACCGCCACGGTGTCCCAGGTACGGAACGGCATGCGCGGCGCGCCCGCCGGCCGCACCCACGTGCCGCCCTCATAGAGGTAGTCCGGGCTCGCCGTCCACGCAAAGTGGTGCACCGAGCGCGCACGCCAGCGCACCGCCTTGTGCCCCGCAGGCACCACGGACGAATCGGGCGCATCGAGCCACGCGTCCGGGCGATCACCGTCGTACGCCACGCTCACCGGCGGCGGCACGTGTCCGTTCTGCGCCACGCGCGTCCATCCCGGATCGCCAGCCATGACCACGCCGGTCGAACCGAGCACCTGGTCATCGCGCACAACGAGCGTCACGTCGAACGTGCCGAATTCGCCGTACAACTCACCGGCCGGCACGAGCGGATTCGCCTGCCAGCCCTGACGATCGTACACCGCGACCTTCGGATACCACTGCGCGAGGTCATACGTGCGGCCGCGTCGCGCCTGACGGCGAGGCCGCGTGCTCGGCCGGGCTTCCCACGCCATCTGCACGAACGCCGTGTCGCGAGGCGCGATCGGCTTCGCGAGCGTGAGGCGCGCCACCGTGCTGTCGGGTGCGTACGGATAGTCGAGTCGCACAGCGGCGCGGTTGACGGTCGGCGGAGACGTGAATCGCTCGAACGCCTGATCCCGCTCCGCCAAGTGCTGGAAACGATCGCGTCCTTCGCGCGCATCACTCGCACTCCAGCGCGAGCCCGGGCGAAAGGCGTTCAGGTACTGGTGCAGCCAGAGCACTCGCAGCGTGTCCGGCGACCTGTTGACATAGCGCAGGGTGCCGCGCGCACGCACGCGATCGGCCTGCTCATCCAGCACCGCGGCAATTCGATAGTCGGCCTGCTGCTGCCAGTACCCCACCGTGTCGCGGCTTGGCGGGGTGGTCGCGCCTCCCTGGAGGAGCGCGACGACCACGAGCGCGCCGATCACCGCGCGCCGTGCACCATGCGCTGGCGCAACAGCGCGAGCCGCCGCTTCACGGAGCCGTCTCGCACGCGGTCACCAACGCGAACGATCACGCCGCCGAGGATCGTGGGATCGATCACCACGTGCGGCACTACGGTCTTGCCGAGCGCCTTGGAGAGCGCAGCGGCGATGCTCGCACGCTCGGCCTCGTCGGTCTCGCGCGCGAGCGTCACCGACGCGTGCACGCGACCCACTGCGGTGTCCACGAGCGTGGCGTACTCGATGGCGATGG
>JAYTVE010000084.1:0-2411 GCA_043744185.1 Gemmatimonadota bacterium
AGGTCGCGCGGCTTCTTGCCCAGCGGCTTCGCGAGCGTCATCGCGAGGTTGGTGGTCCAGTCGCCGAAGGATGGATCGCGCGGGCGCTCGAGCACCAGATCGGTGCCCTCGGGAGCGCCGATGGCGCGCGCCGCGTCGAGCAGCGCGCGCTTGAGGGCGTCGGCGCTCACGCGGCGCCGCTCGCGCCGCTCGACCCGCTCGACCCGCTCGACCCGCTCGACCCGCCGCTGCTTTTGGGCGCGGTGGCCGGCGCGGCCGGCTTGCTCTCGGCCTTCGCGCTCTCGGCCGGCTTGGCTGCGGCCTCGCTCGGCTTCGCGCCAGTGTCGCCCGACTTGGCGGCATCGCCACCGCTTGCGGTATCGGGCGCCTTATTGGCCGCAGCGCCCGCGGTGCGCTGGTCCTTCTTGCCGTCCTTGCCGTAATCGGTGATGTAGAAGCCCGAGCCCTTGAACAGGAGCGCTGCCCCACCCGAGATCTGTCGCACGGCCATCCCCGAGCCATCGGGCGCTGGAATCTGCTCGGGGACCTCGGAGATCTTGAACGACCGCTCGATGATGGAGCCGTCGGGGCAGCGGAACTCGTACGTGGGCATGGCCTTAGCGCGACGTCGGGAAGGTTCGGTGGGAACCCCGAAAGCTAATGGCGTCGTGAGCGGAGCGAAGGCCGTTGTCGTGCTGGAGCGGAGCGATGCTGGAGGTCGACCGCAGTGGAGCGAAGGCCAGTGTCGGCTCGTGCAAAGCGACGCCTACGCCCGCGGCCGGTACTTCCCCCACTTCGTCACGAGCGTCGCAGAAATCTCTCCGACCGTCGCGCGCGCCCTCACCGCATCGATGATGAGCGGCATCAACGGAGGCGCCTTGGCACCGCCCGCCGGCGCGACCACGGCCTGCGCCGCCTCGCCCAGCGTGGCGAGTGCGCGATCAACCGCCGCCGCATCGCGCGCCGCACGTGTGGCCCGAAGCCGCCCCACCTGCTCCTTCTCGAGCTGCGAGTAGTCCGGCACCGGTACCATCGGCGGGTCCTGCCCATCGGCAAACTTGTTGATGCCGATGATGGTGGTGGCACCGTTCTCGACCTTGAGCTGGAACTCGTAGGCGCTGCGCGCGATCTCCTCTTCGAGGAAGCCGTTGGCGATCGCCTTGGCGGAACCGCCCATGGCCTCGACCTTGTCCACGAGTTCGCGTGCCTGACGCTCGAGCTCGTCGGTGAGGTGTTCCACATAGTACGACCCCGCGAGCGGATCGACTGTCTGCGCCACGCCACTCTCGTACGCCACGACCTGCTGCGTGCGGAGCGCGAGCGTGGCCGCTTCCGCCGTGGGGAGCGCCAACGCTTCATCGTAGCCATTGGTGTGCAGCGACTGCGTGCCGCCGAGCGTCGCGGCGAGTGTCTGCACGGCCACGCGCACGACGTTGTTGAGCGGCTGCTGCGCCGTGAGCGTCACGCCGCCCGTCTGCGTGTGGAAGCGGAGCTTCGCGCAGGCATCACTGGCGCCGAACTTCTCGCGCATGAGGCGTGCGTAGAGCCGGCGCGCGGCGCGGAACTTGGCCACTTCCTCGAAGAGGTCGTTGTGGCAGGCGAAGAAGAAGGAGAGGCGCGGCGCGAACGTCTCGAGGTCGAGCCCGCTGGCGATGGCGCGCCGCACATACTCGAGCGTGTTGGCCATCGTGAACGCGACTTCCTGCACGGCCGTGGCGCCAGCTTCGCGGATGTGGTAACCGGAAATCGAGATCGGATTCCAGCTCGGACACTCCTGCGCGCAAAAGCGGAAAGTTTCCGCGATGAGTGCGAGCGATGGCTCGGGCGGAAAGACGTACGTGCCTCGCGCGACGTACTCCTTGAGAATGTCGTTCTGGATCGTGCCGCTGATCTTCGCGCGCGGAATACCACGCTCCTCGGCGCACACGACGTACATCGCGAGGAGAACGGCCCCCGTCGCGTTGATGGTCATGGAGGTGGACACCTTGTCGAGCGGGATGCCGTCCAGCAGGGTGTGCATGTCCTCGACCGAATCGATCGCCACGCCGACGCGGCCCACTTCGCCGGCGGCCAGCGGCGCATCGGAGTCGAGTCCCATCTGCGTCGGCAGGTCGAAGGCCACCGAGAGCCCCGTCTGACCGGCATCGAGCAGCATGCGGAAGCGCGTGTTCGTCTCCGCCGCCGTGCCGAAGCCGGCGTACTGGCGCATGGTCCAGAGACGGCCCGTGTACATCGTCGGCTGCACGCCGCGCGTGAACGGGAACTGCCCAGGGTCGCCCAAGTCGCGCGCATAGTCCGTGTGGACGTCGGCGGGACGATAGACGGGAGCGACCGGGATGCCGGCGGGCGAGAGCCGCTCGGTGGGGGCCTTGGGGCTTCGCGCGACGTCGGTCATGTCAGGTGCCTGGATCGTCGTGCGCACCGACGCCGGA
>JAYTVE010000085.1:0-7857 GCA_043744185.1 Gemmatimonadota bacterium
GCCACGAACGCGGTCTTGAGGCCGGCAACTCCCATTTCGATCTGGTAGCCTTGCGACTGCAGCACCTTGGTGAGCGTGTCCACCGACTTGAATTCCTTCCAGCCGGATTCGGGATGCTTGCCGATCCAGTCGGAGAGGTCCTGCATGCCGCCCTTCCACGAGGCTTCCACGCGGGCCAGTAGCCGCTCGCGCTCGGGGTCCTTCTTCGCTGCAAGCCGTTCGGCCATCGCGGTCGGCGCCAGCTTGACCTGCAGCGCGTCGAGGGCGTCGAGCACGGGCTTGGCGGCGGCGCGCTCGGTGGCGGTGGATTGGGCGAAGGCCGGGGCCGCAGCGGCGAGCGTGGCCAGCGCGGCGGCGAGAGCGGTACGACGCATGACGGGGATTCCTCGGAGAGGTTGATGAGAGGCGGCAAACGTAGGTCGCGAGCGCACGGGCGCCAGAGTCCGCAAGGTCAACGCGCCGCGCGGCGCGTCTGCTGCGGCCCTTGCTCCGTCGATGGCTACCGACAACCTTCGACCGCACGCAACGCGTCGTCCGCGTCGCCCCAGCCATCTTCCCCAGCCGTTCGGTCCATGATGCGAAACCTTCGGCCAGTCGTGCGCGCCCTGGTGCTCGCCGCTCTCGCTTCCGCGCCGAGCGCGGCGCAAGGCACCAACTGGAGCTCGCCCAGTGGTGACCCCGGCGCGATGCGCTGGTCAGCGCTCGAATCGATCACGCCGAAGAACGTGAGCGGGCTGTCCGTTGCCTGGACCTTCAAGACGGGCGAGAAGAACGTCGTCGCCGGCCCGAACCAGAAGCCGGCGCGCCCCGGTCAGCTGCAAGTGTCGCCCGTGATCATCAACGACACGATGTACTTCTCCACGAGCTATGCGGCCGTCGTCGCGCTCGAGGCGAGCACGGGGCGCGAACTTTGGCGCTACGACCCCGAAGTCTGGCGCGCGGGGCAGCCGTCCAACGGCACGGGGTTTGTGCATAGGGGCATCAGCACCTGGACCGACGGCACCGAGCGGCGCGTCTTCATCAATGCACGCTGGAAGTTGGTCGCGCTCGACGCGCGCACGGGCAAGCCGATTCCCACCTTCGGCACCAACGGCGAGGTCAACCTGCTCGACGGACTGCGGCGCAAGGTGAATCCGCTGCACTACACCAACACGTCGCCGTCGCTCGTCATCGGTAACCTGGTGGTGGTGGGCAATGGCGTGGGCGATCGGCTCCGCTATCCCAACGATCCGCCGGGCGACGTACAGGCGTTCGACGTGCGCACGGGCAGGGGCGTATGGAGCTTCCACACGATTCCCGATTCCGGAGAGTTCGGCTGGAAGACGTGGGAGAAGGGAAGCTGGAAGTACATGGGGCACACCAACGTGTGGGCGCCGATGAGCGCCGACACTGCGCGCGGACTCGTCTTCCTGCCGGTAAGCACCCCCACCAACGACTGGTACGGCGGCGACCGCCTCGGCAACAACCTCTTTGCCGAATCAGTGGTGGCGCTCGATGCCAAGACGGGCACACGCGTCTGGCATTTCCAGACCGTGCACCACGGTCTCTGGGACTATGACTTGCCTGCGCCCCCCATCATGGCCACGCGCAAGAACAACGGCCGGATGCAGGACGTGGTCGTGGTGCCTGCCAAGACGGGTTGGCTGTACGTGTTCGATCGCTCGACTGGAAAGCCGGTCTGGCCGATGCCGGAAAGGCCGGTGCCTGCGAGCGACGTCGAGGGGGAGCGTGCCTCACCGACGCAGCCGATGCCCGTGTTGCCCGCGCCGTTCGCGCGCCAACGCGTGACCGAGGCCGACCTCATCGACTTCACGCCGGAGCTCAAGGCGCAGGCGCTCAAGCTCCTCAAGCAATACAAGAGCGGGCCGGTGTTCACGCCACCGTCGGTGAAGGGCACAATCGCGATGCCCGGCGTGATCGGTGGCGCGGGGTGGGGAAGCACGAGCTTCGATCCCGACACGCGTACCGTGTACGTGAAGGCCACCGAAGCGCCCGCACTCTTCAGGGTCGTGACCGGCACCCCCAACGACACGCTCGGCTACAAGACGTCGATCGACCTGCGCGCCTCCGACATTGGCGTGCAGCCGGAGTCCGACGCGAAGATGGCGAGCGACCACACGCCGCCGGAGGCGCTGCCGCTCATCAAGCCGCCGTACGGCACGCTCACCGCGATCAACCTTGATGACGGCAAGCCGCGCTGGCGCGTGGTGCTCGGTGACACGCCGGCCATCCGCAATCATCCGCTGCTCAAGGGCAAGTCGCTGCCGCCGCTCGGCGTCGCGGGCGCGCCTGGCGGCACGGTCACGCGCGGCGGACTCATTTTCATTACAGGCGGCGGCGACGTGCTGTACGCACTCGACAAGTCCTCGGGCAAGGTGCTCTGGCAGCACACGCTGCCCGCTGGCCGCGGCTACGCCAACCCGGTGACGTACGCCACCCGTGACGGTCGCCAGTACGTGGTGATCGCAACCGGCGCGGGGGAGAACTGCGAACTGGTGGCGTTCGCGCTCCCGCGCTGACGCTACGCGGCTTCGTTTGGCAGCCGGGGTTTGCGCGGCTGGCAGCGAACCGGTTACCGTCAGGGGTTCCCATGCGATCCATCGTCCCGTCGCGCGAGCAGAAGGTGGTCTCCTGGGTGCTCTGGCCCGGGCTTTTTGTCGCGTGCACGCTGCTCTTTCTCTCCGACGACACCGACCTGCGCCCATCGCATGCGGTGCTCGCGTACCTGCTGATCGTCGTCGGGGCGAGTGCGAGCGGCAGCCACCTGCTCGGCGGCCTTCTGGTGCTGGCCACGTACGCGGCGTTCCACCTCGGCATCATGCCGCCGTACATGGAGCAACGGTACTTCGGCGACGCCGGATGGATCGTGCTCCTCGCGTTCGGCACGGTGGCCTTCGCGATCAACGAACTCGTGCGCCGCTGGCGCAACGAAGCCCAGCGCGCCATGCAGCGCGCGGATGAAGTCGAGCGATTGGCGGCCGAACGCGTGCGGCTGCTTCTCGGAGCGCAGCACGCGGAGGCGCTCCGCGAGGCGGATCGCCTCAAGGGAGCGCTGCTCGCCTCGATCTCGCACGACCTGCGCACGCCGCTCACGTCGATTCGCGCGTTGGCCTCGCGGCCGGGCGGCCCGACCGCGCACGACGCCGCCATCATCCAGTCGGAAGCCGAGCGCATGACGACACTCGTCGAGGCGGTGCTCGATTGGTCGCGCGTGCAGGGTGGCGCGCTGCCGATTCACAGCGAGTTCAACACGGCCGACGACCTGCTCGACGCGGCGCGCCGCGCGACGGGAGGTGCACTCGACGCACACCGCCTGCGCGTGAGCCTGCCTCCGCGAGGGGTGCTGGCGGGCACGTTCGACCTCGTGCTCGCGGTGCGCATCGTCGCCAACCTGCTCGAGAACGCCGCGAAGTACACCCCGGCTGGCACCCTCATCGAGCTCGTGGCGGATCGAGAGGGGCCGCACCTCAGCATCACGGTGCGCGACCACGGGCCGGGGATCTGCCAGGAAGAGCTTCCCATCATCTTCGAGCCCTTCGTACGCGGTGCGCGCACCGCACCCGAGACCGCCGGCCTCGGGCTCGGCCTCGCCATCGCACGCGAGTTCGCGCGCGCACAGGCGGGCGACCTCGCCGTCGGGAATGCGGAGGGTGGTGGGGCGGTCTTCACGCTCACGCTACCGTTGGCGCGCGTCTCCGGTGACATGAACCGGATCAGCGGATCGCAGCCGCGCGTGACGGCCGAATATCCCGTCTCCGCCGCCACGTGACGCGATCTGCTGCGCGAGCGGACACATCCAGTTGGTTCTTTGTCGCGTACACGCCAAGACGGCGTGCGCGCGTGTTCGGCTTCCCTCTACCCGGTTTCGACTGATGCGCCGCTTCGCTCTTGCCACGCTCGCCCTCAGCTTCATCGCGCTTCGCCCAGCAGGCGCGCAGACCCCGACTCAGCTGACCTTCACCGGTTCGCCCCAGTCGCCGATCTCCTCGAACGTCGCGATCCCCGCCGGGCGTGCCTCGCTCTGGATCTCTGGCACGGTACCACAGATGGCCGATGCGAAGGCGCCGGAAGGGTCGCGCGAGCGTTGGGGTGACACCAAGACGCAGGCACGCAGCATCCTCAAGACCTTCGAGTCGCAGCTCGCGGCCAAGGGACTCTCGCTCAAGGACGTGGTCTACATGCGCGTGTACATCGCCCCCGACAAGGCGAAGGGCGGCGCGTTCGACTTCACGGGATGGTTCGAGGCGTACGGCGAGTTCTTCGGCACGACGCAGAATCCCACCAAGGTGGCGCGGTCGACGATCGGCGTGCCTCAGCTGGTCTCGCCGGACTGGCTCATCGAGATCGAGGCGTTCGCCGTCTTTCCGGCGGACAAGTAGCTGGACCATCTTTTTACAGCCGGCTGAACGAGCGGCAACCAGGGAGAGCTGACATGACGGGAGCAATGCGGTGGACGCGGCTGATGCTGGTGGCGGTGATGGCCATCAGCGGCGCGTGCGCGTCGGCCGGTGGCGGCGGTGCGCAGGGCGGCGGCACCGCCGACGGCGTGAAGCTGTACAAGCGTCTGGGCGGCTACGATGCGCTCGCCGCGGTCACCGACGATTTCCTCGGCCGGTTGCTCTCGGACTCGGTCACGGCGCCCTTCTTCAAGGGGCTCGAGCCCTGGCAGAAGAACCGCGTGCGGCAGCTCATCGTCGATCAGCTCTGCGAGGCGAGCGGCGGACCGTGCGTCTACATCGGTCGTCCGATGACCATGGCGCACGAGCAGATGCAGATCGACGACAAGGCATGGGGGGCATTCGCCGCGGACTTCGTGGCCACGCTCAACAAGTTCAAGGTGCCCGACCGTGAACAGCGTGAACTGCTCGAGATCGTGGGCTCGATGAAGAACGACGTGATGCGCGGCGGACGGTGAGCGCTGCGTCGACGATGAAACGGCGCCGGGCATCACGCTCGGCGCCGTCGTCGTTCAGGGGATCCGCACCCTGACGCCCTGACCGGGTTGGGCCGGTTGGCCAGCCTTTTGTCCGCCCGGGCCGCTCTTGCTGCCGAGTCCGCCAGGCTGGTTCTGGATCGGGGCGGTCGGCTGCGCGTTGTTGTAGACGGGCGCAGCGCCTTCGTAGTCGAAAGTGTCTCGCGTGGCCTCGAATTCGAGCTGCTGGCCCCAGACGCGCTCGTCGTTCTTGACGACCGCTAGCTGTCCAAGTTCGGCGTAGGAGAAGCGACGCGTGCGGATGGGCGCCATGCGCGGCAACCCGGTGGAGTCCGTCAGCGCGTCGGCCTGCCAGCTGACGGGTGCGCCCCACTCGCTCACGGTGAAACCGGTGGAGTCCGTGGCGGTGATGACCGAACTCTCGGCGCGGAACACCTCACCGCGCATCGGGTCCACGATTCCCACGTGGCGGACCAGCGTCATCGGTTCGCGCATCGACACGATCAGGAGCGGTGGTCCCCCCTTCGGCCGGACCATTTCGAGCTGCTCCACGAGGTAATACTCGCGCATGATTTCCGTCTTCTGCGCGCTCTTGATGTCGTAGCGCCAGAGCGCCTGGCCCGAGCCGCGATAGCCGCCCGACCCGCCGAAGGACGTGAACGCCACCCAGCTGCTGTCGGGGGCGAGCTTCGAGACCCCGGTCGTCTCGCGCACATGGAACTCGATCGTGTCATCGACCGTGAGGATCATGTCGCACGGAGTGCACGGCATCCGTTCACTGGCAGCGAATCGCACGTTGGTGATCTTCTTGCCGGACAGCGGCGTGTCGTTGATCGCCTTGCATGCCGCGGCTGCGAAGAGGATCAGCGCCGGTGTCAGGAGAACGCGAAGACGAAGCATGCACTGTGACGGAGGAAGGGCGAACGGTTCAGAAGCAACGGCGGCGGAACGCCGGACGCAACTCCCATCCGTAAACGAACCAGAAGGGGACCGGAGTTCAACCCCGACATCGCAGGCCGCCGATTGCCGCGCGGAGTGAGCCCGGCGAGATTGCAGGCATTGGTCGCCGCGACGTGCCCCGCGAAGGGGCCGCGCGGCGCGTTCGTTCCCGATTGCCCGCCCCAATGCGCCGCTGGAAAGACTACCCAGTGCCCGACTCCGGGCGCCGTCACGATGTGCCGGCCTCGCTCAAGATCGTGCACGAGGTCTACAGCCCGCAGCTGAAGAACAGCCGCGACCTGATTGTGTACCTCCCGCCCAATTACGAGGAGGAGGAAGAGAAGCACTATCCCGTGCTCTACATGCACGACGGCCAGAACGTCTTCGATCCTCACACCAGCTTCGCGGGCCACTGGCAGGTGGGGAGCGCACTCACGCACCAGGCGAAGCACGGTTACGAGGCGATCGTCGTGGCGATACCCAACATGGGCGCCGAGCGGCTGGCAGAGTACACACCGCACGCCGACCTGATCCGTGGCGGCGGGGATGGCGACCGCTATGTGGCGTTCTTGGTCGAGACCATCAAGCCGATGATCGACCGCACGTTGCGCACGCGTCCGGAGGCGGAGCACACCGCGATCGCCGGTTCATCGCTGGGCGGATTGATCTCGCTCTACGCGCTCTTCCGCTCGCCGTGGACGTTCGGCACGGCGGGGGTGTTGTCGCCGGCGCTCTGGTTCGCCGACGGGCGCATCTTCGACTACGTGCGCGAACAGAAGCCGCCCGGTGGTCGTATCCACCTCGACATGGGCACGCACGAGGGGCCCGACGCGCTCGAGGACACGCGGCAGATGAAGGAGCTGTTGTGCGAGCGCGGCTTCGTGCCCGGCGCCACGCTATCGTACTTCGAGGATGTTGGCGCGCGCCACAACGAGCGCGCGTGGGCGCGTCGCTTCCGCAAGGTGCTCCCCTTCCTGCTGGGCGGGCCGATTCCGGAGCAGGGGCGAAAGAGCGGCACCTTCACGGCCCTCGACACGCCGACGTCGGAGCACGCGGTGGTGCCGGGCGACGGCGCCGCGGGATAGCTCAGTCCATGAAGAACGCGGGGTGGTCGCTGCCGTCCATCGCGGTGAGGACGCGCTGATAGACCGATGCCCCGGCATCGCCGTTGGTGAAGACCACGGTGGCCGTGCCCGCCGTCGCGTCGAACGCGTAGAAGTTCTTGAACCCGCCGATGTCGCCCCACTGCCAGCTGCGCCATGAGCCGCGCACGAGCTCGAGGCCGGCGCCCAGCCCCCACTTCACTTCCTCGTTGAGCGTGACGGCGGGGCTCGTGATGTGCGCCACGATCTGCGCGGTCCGGCCGCCGGCCTGACGCGCGGTGACGAGATGTCGCAGGAAGGCGCCGAAGTCGTTCGCGGAGGTGCGCAGGCTCGCGGCCGCGTTCGGCGCGAGGTTGTTGGGCAGCAACGGCTCGTCCGGAAAGAGCGCCTTGTTGGCCGCCATCGAATCCTCGACGGTCGCGTCCTCGACCTCGGCGCCACGCGCTGCCACGATGCGCGTGAGCGCCTGCCAGAGGGCGACGTTGTACGCTGGCCGCGCCGTGCCGCGACCGCCGTGCCCGCTCACGAGGCTCCCCTCGATTGAGGGCGTCACGCTCAGGCTCGTGCTGCGCATCCCGAGCGGATCGAAGACGCACTCACGCGCCACGCGCGCGAAGCCGCGCTTGGTCACCTGCTCGGCCATCCGCTGCAGGAAGAAGAAGCCTTCTCCACAGTACCGCCACGCGCTGCCTGGTTCGAAGGCACAGGTGAGCGTGTCGCTGTTGTCGAAGCGCCAGTTCGGCCACCCGCTCGAGTGACTGAGCAGGTGACGGACCGTGATGGCCCCCGCACGCGGATCCGCGGGAGTCGGCACAGCGAGCACGCTGGCAACCGGCGTGTCGAGCGCGAACGCGCCGTCGAGCACGAGGCTGAGCGTGACGT
>JAYTVE010000086.1:0-2396 GCA_043744185.1 Gemmatimonadota bacterium
GGCGGAAGAACAGCGGCTCTCCGGCGCGATGAGCGAGGTCGAGATTCACGAGAGTCCGTACGCGGCGCAGTTGATGCGCGTGATCGGCTATCGCGACGAGGTGCAGCCCGACGTGCGGTGGACGCAGTCGCTGCCAGGCGACCTGCTGCTCGTGTGCAGCGATGGCCTGTCGCACCATCTCGATCCGAATGCGCTGCAGTACGTGCTGCGCCGCGAACCTGACGTGAAGAAGCTCGCCGGGAGGCTGGTGCAGGAAGCGAACGCGCGCGGTGGCGATGACAACATCGGTCTCGTGCTCGCGCGCGTGCCGGAGAAGTTCGTGGCGCGACTCGCCGATCCGGACATGGGGCGCACGCGCGCGCCGCTTCGCAACACGGAAGCCATGGAGCGTGCGCGTCGTCAGCCGATCATCTGGATTGCGTCGGGGCTGGGCGTGGCAGTCTGCGTGATCGTGTGGGCTTTGGGCACTTTGCTGGAGTGGTGGTAATGCGCAAGCTGATCGTCACCCTCCTCATCGTCACGTTCGCCCTCCCCCTCGAAGCGCAGACGCAGGACTCCATCGCGCTCATTCGCGCGAATCCGCAGAAGTACTGGAATCTCGAGGTCAGTGTCGCGGGCCTGGTCGGTCGCGCGGAGGCGTCGTTCCCGGGTGGACAGCTGGGTACGTACCGCTTGGTGGACTACACCGACTCAACCGGCATCGCGATCGAGAGTGACGATCTGCCAGCGCCGGGACGCGTGCTCAAGGTGCGCGGCATCGTGGTGCCGAGCCGCGACAACGCGACCATTCCGATCATTCGCGAGCGGTCGCGCGAGGCGCTCGACAAGCCGCAGTGGCTGCTCTGGGTCATCGGCATTGCCGGTATTGCTGCGGTGGGCCTGGGCGGCGCGCTGCTGTATTTCATGAAGCGCAGTCCACGCGTGATGCTGGGCGTCGCGCCCGGAGATGCCGCGCGTCCGCCCGTGCCGATCGTCGTCGGCGGTCCGGTGCGAATGGCGCCGCCACCGGTGTACATGCCGTGGGCGAATCCCGATGCGCGCCAGAGCGGGCAGTTCCGTCCGACGCTCGACGGGCCGATGTCGCCGCCCAAGGCGCCGCCGCCAGGCGCGGGTACGCTGCCGCGCCACACGCCCAACGGGTCACCGATCGTGCGCGAGACGCCCAACGGCACGCCGATCGTGCGCGAGTCGGGCGAGTTGCCCGTTGTGTCGAGCGATGCGCCGACGCCGCCCGCGGGTGGGCGTGTGGTGCCACCGCCAGGGCCGCGTCCCACGGTGCCGATGCAGCGCGGTGGCTTCACCGGCCCGGCCGTCGCGAACCCGTTCGCGCTGCCGCCGCGTCCGCCGCGCGGTGGCGCGCCGATGACGCAGCCCTTCGATCCGCGGCCGGCGAGGACGGAGCCGTTCGAGTACACGGGCGCGCGCCTCGAGATCGTCGAGGGGCCCGACGTCGGTCGCAAGATGCCGATCGGCAGCAACACGATCTTCATCGGGCGCGAGGGTGGCCGGCGCAATCATTTCCCGCTCACGGATCCGACAGTGTCGACCGCGCAGGCGCGCATTCTCCGTGATGAGACGTTCGGCTTCGTGCTGGAGAACGAGGGGAAGACGAACCGTACGCTGCTCAACGGCGAGGTTGTCGACGAGCCCGCTGCGCTGGAGGATGGCGCCGAGCTGCGGATGGGCGCGACGCTGATCCGATTCAAGCTGGGGACGTAGCGCGCGGCACCGAGGTGCCCGGACTGAACAGCGGCGGCTTCGGGTGATCCGAGGCCGCCGCTGTCGTTCAGAGGGGCGCGAAGAGCTCGGCGATCGGGATGGTGAGCGGCGGTGCGCTCTCGCTCGTGCGCCAGGTGAGCGCGGTGCGCACGAGCTCGGGGGTTTCAGCCTCAGGCGTCCAGACCTCGACGAAGCCGGCGGATTGGTCCACGATCCAGTAGGTCGGTACGCCGGCTTCCTGGAAGAGGCGTCGCTTTGTGAAGCGGTCGGCGCGGGAAGTGGACGGACTCAGGACCTCGATGGCGAGGAGAAGGTCCGTGAGCTTCGCCCACTTGGCGTCGAGCCGGGCGCCCGGCCTCAGCACGAGCACATCAGGCTGCACCTCCGTGGTGGTGGAGCCACGGACGGAGGTCGGGGCGATAAAGCAGTGCCCGCCGCCGAACGCATCGAGATGATCACAGAAACGACGATACAGTCGTCCCGCGATCTCCTGATGCGGCAGCGTCGGCCCCGGGCTCACGAGCAGCTCCCCGTGCACGACCTCGTAGCGACGGCCGTCGTTTGGGAGCGCGCGCACTTGGTCCACGGTCCAGTACGCCTGTGTGGCGGGCATGCCCATATTGTCGGCTCGGCGAGGGTGGCGGCGCAAGTGGTGGGCATGGAGCGACAGCGTACGT
>JAYTVE010000087.1:0-2394 GCA_043744185.1 Gemmatimonadota bacterium
GTCACGTACTTCGGATCGAACACCGCCGGCATCGGCTTGATCGCCGCGAGGAAATCGGCGATCGGGTCGAGATCGCGCGGCTCGAGCACTCCCGCGTGACGCGCGGCCGTCATCGCGTCATCCGGAATCGGGTCCCACGCGCCGAACACGAGGTCGTCGAGCTTCGCCAGCGGCACGAAGTCGCGGATGTACGGCGAACGCTTCTCGGCGCGACGCCCGAGGCGGATCGTCGCCATCTGTGTCAGCGACCCGATCGGCAGGCCGTGGCCGCGCCGCACCGCCTCCACGCCTGCGATAAATGTTGTCGCCACCGCGCCGAGCCCCGGCGTGAGCACACCAAGCTTGCCGCGAGCAGGCGCCACGACCGCCGGCCGAGGAGAATTCAGGTCACTTCCGGTCATGCCTTGGCCTCTGGTTCCGTAGCCGTCATTTCGGCCACCGTCGTGTCGATCGGCTGCAACGCCGACTGTCCTGGCTCGATCGCATCAGCGGCCGAGGTCACGCGTGCCACGTATGCGATGCGCTGCCACACGGTGATCCAACTCGTCACGGCAAGCAGCCAGACGATCGCGAGCAGCACCCATCCATCCAGCGCGAGTCCGAAGATTCCCTGCGGTGCGGCCAGCAGGGTCACGCGCTCCGGGCGCTGCAGCAGGCCGACCTTCGCGTCCACGCCCAGTGCCTCGGCGCGGGCGCGGGTGTACGACGTCAGGAAGGCACCGAGAATGGCCATGATGCAGACGATGACCATTGTGATCGAGTGGTGCCTGGGGCTGCTGGCGTAGAAGACGGCGAGGCCACCCATCACCGCGCCATCGGCCACGCGATCCAGTGTCGAGTCGAAGAAGGCGCCGAAGGTTGACGACTTGTTCGCCCGTCGCGCGACCATGCCGTCGACCACATCGAAGAGCGCGGTCACGCCCAACCAGAGTCCCGCGGTCGTGATGTGTCCCGTCGCGTAGATGACGCCGCCGACCACTGAACACCCCGTGCCGAAGAGGGTGATGGTGTTGGGGGCCACTTCCTTTGCCACGAGCCAGTCGGCAACGGGGTCGATCAGGCGCAGGTACGAGCGCTGGATCCAGAGCCAGATGGCGTTGAGCACGTCGGACGGGCGAGGGGGGAGAATCCGCCGCTCTGGGCGGCGGGAGGCGGCACATCGCCGCGTTCCAAGCTACCACGCGGAGGGGGCCAAGTTCTACGGATACATCAAGTACGGCGCGACCCGAGCTCGGAAGGCCGCGACCTGCGCGTCATGGCGGGCGAGCACCGTCTTCGGCGGCAAGCCGGCCAGCAGCGCCTCGCGAAGCCCCGGGCCGCCGAACGTGCGGTCGAACCCCGTGGCCTGCACGCGGAGTCTGCGCGGATGCTCGCGACCCACAGCCCAGATCACTGCGGCAGCTGTGAGCGTCGAGCGAAAGGCCTGGCGGTCGGTGATGCGCATGCGCACCCCCTCGCAACGCCGACCCTTGTACTTGCTGTCGCCCGGATTGATCGGGGTAAAGGCGTCGAGGGCAAAGACGACGCCCGGAAGCTTGAGCGCCGTGAGTCGCGCGGCGACCTTTTTCGCGTTCATCCACGGAGCACCGAAATGCTGGAACGCCGAGTCCGTGCCTCGCCCCACCGACAGGTTGGTCGGCTCGAGCGTCACCATGCCGGGATAGAACGCGGCACTCGTGATCGATGGCATGTTGGGACTCGGGCGCACCCACGGCAGGCCGGTGGCGTCAACCCACTGTCCACGCGTCCAACCACTGGCCGGAATGACCGTGAGTTCGGCGCCCAAGTGCAGCACGGCGTTGTAGAAGCGTGCTTGCTCTCCCAGCGTGAGTCCGTGTCGCAGAGGAATCGGGAAGATCGAGGTCGGCTGCGCATGCTTCTGCGGCGTGTCGTCCTCGGCATTCGTGAGGGCACTGTCCACCATGGGACCTTCGACGATCAGACCGCCGATCGGGTTGGGTCGATCAAGGATCAGAATGGGCACGTGATTGCGGCCGGCGGCCCGCAGTGCGTATAGCATTGTCGCCGGAAACGTCCACGGACGCGCACCCAGATCCTGCATGTCCACCAGGAGCACGTCGACCCCACGCAGCGTCGAGTCCGCCGGCGCGGTGGTGGTACGGCCATAGAGCGAGTGAATGATGACGCCGGTGCGCACGTCCACCTCTGAGGCGAGGTTGGTGCGATCCTCCGTGCCGCGGATGCCGTGCTCGGGAGCGAACAGCGCCACGAGTTGCACGCCGGCCGCCTTCGCGACTGGCCCCACCAAGAGATCGATGTCCGAGACCCCGTGCTCGTCCACGCCGCTCTGATGCGTGAGCAGCGCGATGCGCTTTGTGCGGATCAGGTGCAGTGAATCGGTGAGGAGCACGGTGATGCCCGGCCGCACGGCAC
>JAYTVE010000088.1:0-7840 GCA_043744185.1 Gemmatimonadota bacterium
CGGCAACCTGCGTGGTCGTCCTCCGCGCAGCGAGCTCACCGGTCGTCATCAGCGCAGGGAAACCGCCCTCGTCCAGAGCGAAGCGAGGGACCTCCTTTCCCTCCCCGAAACCCTTTTTGCATCCTTACGTACGATATATCGTACGACACACCCCACGTAACTCATACCGGTGCCCGCCATGACCCGCGACGACTGGGACTTCTCCAAGCTCTTTGCCGGCTTCGAACCCTCGATGTGGAAGGAGTGGGGCGCGCGGTCCCGCCATTCCGGTCGGAAACGTCGCGAGCAGATGTTCGAGTCCGGCGAGGTCAAGTTTGTCATCCTCCGCCTGCTCCGCGAAAAGCCGCGCCACGGTTACGAGATCATCAAGTCGCTCGAGGACAGCCTGCACGGCTGGTACACGCCCTCTCCGGGCACCATCTACCCCACGCTGCAGCTCCTTGAGGATCAGGGCTTCGTGCGCGGTGTCGAGACCGATGGCCGGCGCATCTACCACCTGACCCCCGAGGGCGAGCGCTATCTCGAAGAGCACAAGGGCGTGCTCGATGACATCGCCGATCGTCTGCGCGATGCCGTGCACGACGTCGCCGGCGGCGCCATGGGCGAACTCCACACCGCCTTCGCCTCGGTGGCGCGCGCTACCTATCCACGCGTCTTTAAGACCGGCGCCGACCACCCGGCGCTCCCGAAGATCACGCAGATCCTCAAGCAGGCCGCGCTCGACATCGAACGGGCCTGGAAGGGCGACGCCCCCACCTCTGTGTAGCGTGCGCCATGCTCTCAAACGCGCAACGGCGCCGCATCCACTGCGGCGCCGTTCTCGCATCGCGCCCTCGACGCGCTACTGCTCGCGCAACCGCTTCGACATCTCGTCCAGCAGCCGCCGATCGTCGGCGTTCAAGCTCTGCATCCCGTTCTGCGAGATCTTGTCGAGCACATGATCGAGCTCGGCCGACACCACGGGCGTCACCTTGGGCGCCTTCACCACCGGCGCACTCGTCCGCCTGGTCGCCGTCGCCTTCCGCGCGATCAATTCGTCGATCTCGCTCATCTTCTCGCGTCCACGCGGCATCCCGCGCGGCACCGCACGCGGCGGTTCATCGGGCACGTCGGGCGCGCTCGCCACCACGGGTCGGGTCCGCTCCGGCGAGAGCGCGTCCGTCGCGCGCAGGTACATCCACGCCGCCACCACGCCACCCACGTGCGCCAGATACGCGGTGCCATCGTTGCCGCCGATCCCGTACCCCTGCACGAGGTTCATCACCACGAGCGCGGCCACCAGCCACTTCACCCGCATCGGGATCACGCCGAACAGGAACACTTCCGTGTCGGGCCACTTCGCCGCGAACGCCAGCATCACGCCGAAGATCGCCGCGCTCGCGCCAACCAGCACGCCGCTCCGCACGAACAGCATGTGCGCGAGCCACCCGCCCAGCCCCGCGATCACGTAAAAACGGACAAACTCGCCGCTCGAGCGCATCGCGCGCTCCACGCGCGGACCGAACAGGAACAGCGTGTACAGGTTGAGCGCGAGGTGCCAAAACCCCGCGTGCACGAACATGTACGTGAAGACCGTATACCACGACTTCGCCAGCCCCGTCATCTGGAAGCCGAGCGCGTTCGCCATGTCCGCGGGCTGCACCACCGTGGACTGCACGAAATAGACCGCGATGTTGATCGCGATCAGCGCCTGCACTGCGGGGGTTAGCCGCGGCGCATCCTGTTCCTCGACGGGACTCCAGGCCATGGCGGAAGTATCGTCCTGGGCGGAGGGCTATCGCAGCCCGGCCGGAGGCGGCACCCGCAGAATCAGCCGCACATTGGCGTGCAGCGAACTCGTCGTCTCGAGGAGCGACGCCCAGCGCCGCTCCAGCGTGCCGCCGCGCTCCACCGCCGCAGGGCTCGGATGGATGATGATCGCGGTCTCCTTGCTCACCGCGCTCGCCCGCTCGATCACGCGCAGCATCACCGGGTCCGGCGTCTCGTCGCGTGGCGCCAGTACGAGCGCATGCCGGTAGCCGTCCTTGACCGCCAGCTTGAGCGTCTCGAGCGCGAGCTCGTTCGCGGGCTCCGACACGAATGGCACCGTCACCTGCACCAGCGTGAGCAGGCCGTTCAGCGCGGCCAGCGCATCCGGCCGCTGTCCGTCGGTGTCCAGCATGACCGGCAGCGCTGGCTTGAGCGCCGTCAGCGACTCGGCCAGGAAGGCCGCGTTCCCGAGCACGTCGCGCCCACCCGCGCACAACGAGTGGAACGTCGCGCGTCCTGCAATCTTCGACAGCTCGCGCACCAGCGCTCCCGACGTGTACATCGTCGCGGTCTCCGCCTCGCCGGCAAAGCGGATGAACAGCTGACGACGTCCGGCCCACACGCCGGAGGACTGGATGCCGCTCGGAACCCCGGCGAGCGCCGCGGTCTGCATTGTCGCGTTCATGCCGCACGCTCCACGTCACGCGCGGACACGGCGATGCGCTCGCACAGTGCCTCGAACGAGATTCCCGCGGCCAACGCAGCCTGCGGGACCAGCGAGAGGGCCGTCATCCCCGGCAGGGTATTCGCCTCAAGGCAATAGAACACGCCGTCTTCTCCCAAGCGGAAATCGATGCGCGCGTAGCCGCGCAGCTTGAGCGCACGAAACGCCGCCAGCGCCAATCGCTGCACGGTTCGCACCTGCGCCTCCTCCAAGTTGGCGGGAAATTCCTCGCGCGCCATCCCCGCCGTGTACTTGCACTCGTAATCATAAATCTCGTGCCGGGGAATGATCTCCCCCACCGGCAGCACCTCGCTCCCCACAACCGCCACCGTGAACTCGCGTCCGGCGATGAATCGCTCCACCATGACCTCGTCGTCATACAGCGACGCTTCCGCAATCGCCGGGGCCAGTTGATCCCACGACTTCACGACCGTCAGCCCCACGGTGCTACCCTGCTTGCTTGGCTTCACGACCACGGGTAGCCCGAGCGCATCACGCACGTCCGCCTCGGACACCGGGGCCATCCGCCAGTCGGCCGTTGGCACCCCTGCAGCGCGCAGCAGGATCTTGGTCACGTCCTTGTCCATCGCGAGCGCGCTGCCCACATGGTTTGAGCCCGTGAACGGCACGCCGATGAGGTCCAACACTGCCTGCACGCGCCCATCCTCCCCGGCGCCGCCGTGCAGCGCCAGGAAGGCCACGTCCGCGTCGCGCACGGCAGGGCCCAACAAGTGCGCCGGATCGAAGCCGCCAGCGGATCGCGCCAGCGCCGACAGCGCCTCGCGCGTCGGCGGGGCGGCAGCGATCGCCTGGTCCAGGATGCGCTGCTCGTCGACCGTGGACAGCGGCCCCGTCGCGGGGTCCACGCACGTCACCGCATTCCCGCGGCTTCGGAGCGCGGCCGCGATCCGCGCCCCCGACATCAGTGAGACATCGCGCTCGGCCGAGGATCCGCCGAGCAACACCGCAATCCGCAACGTCATCGCGCCATCAGGAACTGCAGCACGTCCGAGCGCGTGACCACGCCCGCCAAGTGCCCGTTCTCCTGCACCAGCACCGCCGGATTGTGCTTCGAGAGCAGCTTGGCCACCTGGTCCACGGGTTCGCGGATGTCGGCCAGCGGCAGCGGCGGATCCATCACGTCGGCGACGGTCCAGTCGAGCAGGCGCGTGTTCTCGAGCCCCTTGGCGGTGAGCGTCGTCTCGTCCACGGCGCCAACACAGGTGTGGCCGTCCATCACCGGCAGCTGCGACACGTCGTGTGTCGCCATGAGCTTGAGCGCCTGTCGCACCATCGCCGTCGGCGGCACGCTTACGATCGCGGGCACGTCGCCCCGCTTCGAGGCCAGCACCTGCTCGAGCGTCGCACGATCGGGATCCAGCAGCTGGTTCTCGCGCATCCACTCGTCGTTGAAGAGCTTCGAGAGGTAGCGCTCGCCCGTGTCGCAGAGGAAGGTGACCACGAGCGCATTCGGATCATCGAGCTCGCGCGCCAGCTGCAATGCCGCGTACGCGATGAGTCCCGCCGACCCACCGACGAACAGACCCTCCTCGCGCGTCAGCCGTCGCGCCATCGTGAACGCATCCTTGTCGTTCACGGTGCGGAACTCGTCGATCACGGCCATGTCGAGCGTGTGGGGCACCTTGTCCTGCCCGATCCCCTCGACCTTGTACGGCGCCCCCGCACCATGCTCGGCGCCCTGCGTTCGCCACATGTCGGCGAGGATGGAACCGGCTGGATCGGTGCCCACGATGCGGACCTTCGGGTTCTGCTCCTTGAGGTAGCGTCCCGTGCCGCTGATCGTTCCACCGGTCCCGGCGGCGGCGACGAAGTGCGTGATCTTGCCGGCCGTTTGCGTCCACAGTTCGGGTCCCGTCGTCGCATAATGTGCGTCGGGATTGGCCTGGTTCTCGAACTGGTTGGCGAGGATCGCGCCCGGTGTCTCCTTTGCGATTCGCTTCGCCATCATCACGTAGTTGTCCGGATGCTCCGGCCCTACCGCCGTCGGTGTGATGATCACCTCGGCGCCGAATGCCTTGAGCAGTCGCACTTTTTCCTGCGACATCTTGTCGGGCATCGTGAAGATGCACTTGTAACCGCGCAACGCGGCTGCGAGGGCGAGGCCGACCCCCGTGTTGCCGCTCGTGCCCTCGACGATCGTGCCGCCGGGCTTGAGCGCGCCGCTCTTTTCCGCCGCCTCGATGATCGGGAGGCCGATCCGGTCCTTCACCGAGCCGCCCGGATTGAAGAAGTCCGCCTTGCCATACACCGGCGTGCGGATCCCGCTCGTCACGCGCGAGAGGCGGATGAGGGGCGTCCAGCCGATCGTGTCGAGGACGCTGTCGTACGGGATGGTGTGGCGAGGCGCGGACGGCATGGCGCGGGTGTGGCTGATGGGGAAACGCGGACGAAAGTTACACACCGCTCCCGCGCGCAGCGCGGGAGAGTTCATCGAGCAGACGCAGCGCCTCGAGGGGCGTCACGGTGTTCGCGTCGAGTGCGGCGAGACGCTCGAGCAGCGGGTTGGGTGCCGCGTCGAACAGGGGCAACTGGTCCACCGGCGGCACGGGTCGGCGCGTCGGGGTCTGGCCAGCCAGCGCGGGCACGAGCGTCTCCCCCTCGAGCAGCGCCAACACCTGCTTCGCGCGGGCGATCACCGTCGTCGGCAACCCGGCCAACCGTCCGACTTCGATGCCGTAGCTGCGGTCCGCGCCGCCCGGCTGCAGGCGGTGCAGGAACAGCACCTGGTCCCCGGCTTCCCGCACTGCCACGTTATAGTTGCGAACTGCGCCTAATTCATCGGACAGCTGCACCAACTCGTGATAGTGCGTCGCGAACACGCACTTGGCCCCGGTCACGTCGTGCAGGTGCTCGGTCACGCTCCACGCGATCGAGACGCCGTCGTACGTACTCGTGCCCCGCCCGATCTCGTCGAGCAGGATCAGGCTGCGCGCCGTCGCGCCGTGCAGGATGGCGCTCGTCTCCGACATCTCGACCATGAACGTGCTCTGCCCGCGCGAGAGCTGGTCGCTCGCTCCCACGCGCGTGAACACGCGATCGACGATGCCGATCGTCGCCGTCGTCGCTGGCACCCAGCTCCCCGCCTGCGCCATGAGCACGATCAGCCCTATTTGTCGCAGAATGGTACTTTTACCGGCCATGTTGGGACCGGTCAGCACGATCACGCGCGCGTCCGCCGTCAACGACACGTCGTTCGGAATGAACCGCTCGCGCGCCATCATCCGCTCCACCACGGGATGCCGCCCCGCCGTGATCACGAGCCCGAAGTCGGTCGTCACCGCCGGCCGGCAGTAGCCCTCCGCCGCCGCCGTCTCCGCCAGCGACGCCAGCACATCGAGCGTCGCCACCGCCTGCGCCACCGTCTGCAGACGCCCGATCGCCTGCCCCGCCTCGCTGCGCAGCGCCTCGAACAGCGCGCGTTCCTTGGTCGCGATCTGCTCGGTCGCGTTGAACACCTGCTCCTCGTGCGCCTTGAGCGCGGGCGTCACGTAGCGCTCGGCGCCCGTCAGGGTCTGCCGGCGCTGGTAGTCCTCGGGCACGAGGTGGCGATTCGCGTTCGTCACCTCGATGAAGTACCCGAAGACGCGGTTGTAGCCGACCTTGAGCGAGTTGATCCCCGTCCGCTCCCGCTCGGCCAACTGGATGGCGGCAATTGCGTCGGTGCCGCCCGTGCGCAACGCACGCAACGCATCCAGATCGGCGTCCACGGCGGCGGCGATCGTGTCCTCGTCGTCGCCGACGGCAACTGGCGGACGTGCGACCAGCGTACGCGCGATCCGTGCGGCCAGCGCCTCGCACGAGTCCCAGCCAACCACGATCGGCGCGAGCACCCCCACCACTGGCAACCGACCGAGTGCCGCCTGCACCGCCGGCAATCGCGCCAGCGAATCGCCCAGCGCACGCAGCTCGCGCGGATTGGCACGACCCGCAGCCGCCTTGCCAGCCAGACGCTCCACGTCGCGCACACCATCGAGTGCCTCGTGGAGCGCTTCCCGCACGATGGCGTCGTGCACGAGGGCGCTCACCGCCTCCAGGCGCGCCTCGATGGCCTCGCGCTCGAGCAACGGCGCCAGCAGCCACTGGCGCAACAGGCGCGCGCCCATCGGCGTCGTCGTGCGATCGAGTACCTCGAGCAACGTGCCACGCGTGCCGCCCTGCATCGATTCCACCAGCTCGAGGTTGCGGCGCGTCATCTCGTCGAGCGGCATCTGCGCGCCCGTGCGCTCGAGCACGGGGCGCGCGAGATGCGGCAGACCACCCGGCTGCAGCGCGCGCAGGTACCGGAGCAACGCGCCCGCCGCGCCCACCGCCACGTCATCCGCGCGCTCGAGCCCGAACCCTTCGAGGCCACGGACACCGAACTGTCGCGCGAGATCGTCAGCGGCCAGCGCCGGATCGAACTCCCATCCATCGCGCTCCGTCACCAGCGCGCGCTCCAGCAACGACGGCACCGGCAGCGGCGGCCACGCGCTGCCCCGCGCGACGAGCAGCTCGCGCGGCGTGAAGCGGCCAAGCGTCACGTCCAGCGATGCGGCCGGCAATACCGACAACCGGAACTCGCCCGTTGAGAGATCCGCGGCGGCGAACCCGATCGTCGCGCTGCCGACCGGCGCGTGCACGGCGCAGAGCCAGTTGTTGCGCCCGCCTTCCAGCAGATCGTCGCTCATCGCGGCGCCCGGCGTGATCGTCTCGACCACGGCGCGCTTCACGATCCCCTTCGCGATCTTCGGATCCTCGATCTGCTCGCAGATCGACACGCGGTAGCCGCCCTGTACCAGTCGGCGCAGGTACTCCGTCACCGCCTTGACTGGAACGCCCGCCAGCGGCACCTCGGCGGCCCCGCCGTTGTTGCGCGACGTGAGCGTCAGGCCGAGCACGCGCGAGGCGACCTGCGCATCCTCGTAGAACATCTCGTAGAAGTCGCCCATGCGGAACAGGAGGATCGCGTCCTGATGCTGCGACTTGATCTCCCGATACTGCTGCATGAGCGGCGTCGTGGTGTCCGTGGCTCCACTCACGGCGCATCCACCTGCACGACACGCGCGCCCTTGAGTCCCTTCTTCTTCGCGCGCGCCTGGTCCTTCGTCGCCTCGGCTTCATTGGCGTACGATCCAATGCGCACGCGAAACGGTGCCTTGGTGCCGTCCACGCGCGCCGCGTAACCCCGGTTCACGAGCGTGCGCGCCGCCTTCGCCGCGTCTGCACGCGTCTGGTGCGCGCTCACTTGCAACGACCACGTCGCCTTCGGCGACTTCGTCCCGGTGTTGTCGGCCGCGGCCACGGGTGCCGCACCGGTGCTGGTCGTCGCTGTTGGCGGCGCCGACGGCGGGAGTGCTGCGGTCGGCG
>JAYTVE010000089.1:0-7814 GCA_043744185.1 Gemmatimonadota bacterium
GAGGCAGAGGCCGCGTTCACGGCGCTACCTGCGGTGGACGAACCCGCTCTGCGCCAGATGAAGCGCCACGGGTTCTCCGATCGGCAGCTGGCGGCGGCGCGTGGTGAGACGGAGCAGGTCGTGCGTGAGCGGCGCTGGGCCATGGGCATCCGGCCCTCCTACAAAATGGTCGACACCTGTGCTGGCGAGTTCCCGAGCGCGACGCCGTACCTCTACAGCTGTTACGACGAGCAGACGGAGGCGCCGCGCTCGGGCAAGCGCTCCATCGTCATCCTGGGCTCGGGCCCGAACCGGATCGGACAGGGCGTCGAGTTCGACTACTGCTGCGTGCGCGCGGCGCTCGCGCTGCGCTCGCAGGGCATCGAGACCATCATGGTCAACTCGAATCCCGAGACGGTGTCGACCGACTACGACATCTCCGACAAGCTCTACTTCGAGCCGCTCACCCTCGAGGACGTGCTCGAGATCGTTCAGCGCGAGCAGCCGGAGGGGGTGATCGTGCAGCTGGGCGGTCAGACGCCGCTCAAGCTCACGCGTCCGCTCGAGGCGGCCGGGGTGAGGATTCTCGGGACGTCGCCCGATTCGATCGACGCAGCGGAGGATCGCAAGCGCTTCGAGGCGATCACGCGCGAGCTGGGCATCGCGCAGCCGCCATCCGGCACGGCAACCAAGCTCGACGAGGCGATCGCGGTGGCCGAGCGTGTCGGCTATCCGGTGCTCGTGCGTCCCAGCTACGTGCTCGGCGGCCGCGCGATGGAGATTGTCTACGACGCGGGGCAGCTGCGTGGCTACTTCGCGCGAGCCGTGCTCGTGTCGGAGGACCGGCCCGTGCTCATCGACCGCTTCCTCGAGGACGCGTTCGAGGCCGATGTGGACGCGATCTCTGACGGCACCACGGTCGTCATCGGTGGCGTGATGCAGCACATCGAGGATGCGGGCATCCACTCCGGCGATTCGGCTTGCGTGCTGCCGCCGTACAAGATTTCGCAGGAACATCAGGATGTGATGCGGCGCCACACCGAGGCGTTCGCCCGAAGACTCGGCGTGAAGGGGCTCATCAACGTGCAGTTCGCGCTGAAGGACGGCGTGGTGTACGTGATCGAGGTGAATCCGCGCGCGAGCCGCACGATCCCGTTCATCTCGAAGGCGATTGGCGTGCAGCTCGCGTCGCTGGCGGCGCGCGTGATGGCGGGCGAGACGCTGGCGCAGGTCGGCTTCACGGCCGAGATCGTGCCGAGCTTCTTCTCGGTGAAGGAGGCGGTGTTCCCGTTCAACAAGTTCCGCGAGTTCGACCCGGTGCTCGGGCCCGAAATGCGTTCCACGGGCGAGGTGATGGGCATCGCCGAGAGCTTCGGCGTCGCGTTCGCGAAGGCGCAGCTCGGTGCGGGGAACGGCCTGCCGCTCGAGGGCGCGGTGCTGATCACGGTGAATGAGCACGACAAGCCTGCCGCCGCCGATCTTGCGGTGCGGTTCAAGGCGATGGGGTACCATCTCATGGCGACGAGCGGAACGGCGCGCTTTCTCGAGGCCCGCGGCCTCGACGTGGAAGTGGTGCGCAAGGTGCATGAAGGTCAGCCGAACCTGATGGACAAGCTCGTCAACGGGCAGGTGCAGCTGCTGATCAACACTCCCCTTGGCAAGCACGCTCAGCAGGACGATTACTCGATGCGCCAGGCCGCGATCGCCCTCAAGGTGCCGTACACGACGACCCTTTCGGCGGCCGCGGCGGCGTGCGACGCGATCGGGGCGTTGCGGCGGGGCGTGCCGGGCGTCCAGTCGCTGCAGGAGTGGCACGCCGAGCTCGGGCGGTCGTCGCGCCTGGCGCCGCCCACTTCCACGCTGACATGAGCGACCCCTTCATCCACGAGTCGGCGTACGTCGATGACGGCGCCCTGATCGGCGCTGACACGCGCATCTGGCACTTCTGCCACGTGAATCCCGGCGCGGTGATCGGGGAGCGATGCTCGCTGGGACAGAACGTGGTGGTGATGCCGGGGGTGCGCATCGGGAACAACGTCAAGATCCAGAACAACGTCTCGCTCTACGAGGGCGTGACCCTCGAGGACGACGTGTTCTGCGGACCATCGATGGTGTTTACCAACGTGATGAACCCGCGCAGCCATGTGTCGCGGAAGCACGAGTACCAGCCGACGCTCGTCCAGCGGGGCGCGACGATCGGCGCGAATGCGACGGTCGTTTGCGGTACCACACTCGGGCGGTACGCTTTCATCGGCGCGGGCGCCGTGATCACGAAGGACGTGCCGGCCTTCGCGCTCATGGCGGGCGTGCCCGCCCGCCGCATCGGCTGGATGTGCCGTTGCGGTGAACGGCTCCCCGATGCCGGAGTCGGAACGTGTCAGGCGTGCGGGACCCGCTATGTGTCCAGTGGTTCGGGCATTGCGATCGAGGGGGAGCCATGAGCCACAAGCGGATCGGAATCGCCTTGCTCGGCTGCGGACGCATCAGCCAGAATCACGTGCAGGCGATCGCAAAGATTCCGGAACTGGAACTGGTCGCGTGCGCTGACGTCGATCTGGCGCGTGCGCAGGCGACGGCGGCGGGCGCCGGCGGCATTCCCGCGTTCAACAGCCTCGAAGCGATGCTCGCCGGCGTGAGCTGTGATGCGGTGACCATCTGCACGCCGTCCGGGATGCACCCCAAGCACGGGATCGTTGCCGCGCGCGAGGGTAAGCACGTGATCTGCGAGAAGCCGATGGCGATCACGCTCGCGAGCGCCGACGACCTCGTGCGCGCATGTGACGAGTCTGGGGTGCAACTCTTCGTCGTCAAGCAGAATCGCCTCAATCCGTCGATCCAGCTGCTCCGCAAGGCGGTCGACAAGGGGCGCTTCGGCCGGATCTTCATGGCCAACACGACCGTGCGCTGGTCGCGGCCCCAGGAGTACTACCAGCAGGCGCCTTGGCGCGGCACCTGGGAGTTCGATGGCGGCGCGTTCATGAACCAGGCGTCCCACTACGTGGATCTGATTCAGTGGCTGGTGGGCCCGGTCGAGAGCGTCGTGGCCAAGACCGCAACGCTGGCGCGCCAGATCGAGGCAGAAGATTCCGGTGCGGCGGTGCTGCGATTCCGGAATGGCGCGATGGGCGTCATCGAAGTCACCATGCTCACCTTCCCGCGCAACTTGGAGGGATCGATCACGATCCTCGGCGAGAAGGGGACGGTGAAGATTGGCGGCACCGCCGTCAACAAGGTCGAGACCTGGCAGTTTGCCGACTACGATGACGACGACAAGCTGATCGAGCAGGCGTCCACCAGCCCACCCACGGTTTACGGTTTCGGGCATGAAGGGTACTACCACAACGTGCTCGCCGTGCTGCAGGGCAGGGCAGCCCCTGACACGGATGGTCGCGCAGGTCGCAAGTCGCTTGAGTTGATTCTTGGCATCTACGAGTCGGCGAAGACCGGGCAGGACGTGCCGCTTCCGCTCAAGTCCCGCTGAGCGATGGTCGGGCACGTGGATTGCACCGTCGACCTTTTACCGTGTCGCCCTGCCACACTTCGAGCGGCGACCTCGGGCCGAGCGACGTGACGCCGTCTGGCAACACGCTAATTTCCGACAGGGTTCGGCGGCCTCTATCACAAACATGATATGAGTGTTCCACTTCTCGATTTGAAGGCGCAGCACGCGACAATCCGGGAGTCCGTGATTGCTGCGATGCTCACGGTGGTCGATGATCAGGCGTTCATTCTCGGCGAGCCCGTCGAGCGCCTCGAAAAGGCCGTCGCGGAGCTGTCGCATTCGACGTTTGCGATCGGCTGTGCCAATGGCACTGACGCGCTGTTGCTCGCGCTGCGGGCGCTCGACGTTGGGCGCGATGACGAGGTGATCACGACGCCGTTCACTTTCTTCGCGACAGCTGGAACGATTCACAATGTTGGCGCGCGGCCAGTGTTCGTGGACATCGACGCGGCCTCGTTCAACATCGCGCCAGCGGCCGTGGCGGCCGCGATCACGCCACGTACCAAGGCGATCACCGCCGTCGACCTCTTCGGCCAGATGGCGCCGATGGAGGCGATCATCGCGGCGGCCAACGGACTGCCGGTCATCGAGGACGCCGCGCAGACGATCGGCGCGCGCCGAAAGATCGACGGCACGTGGCGCATGGCCGGCGAGGTCGCCACCATTGGTACGTTCTCGTTCTTCCCGTCGAAGAACCTGGGCGGGTACGGCGACGGCGGCATGATGGTCACGCAGGACGAGGCGCTCGCGACGCGCCTCAAGCGCCTGCGGGTGCACGGTGGCGCCAAGCAGTATTTCCACGACGAGGTCGGCTACAACAGCCGACTCGACGCGCTGCAGGCGGCGGTGCTCTCGGCCAAGCTGCCGCATCTGGCCCGGTGGAGCGCGGATCGCCGCAAGAACGCGGCCTGGTACGACCACGCGCTGGCCGACGTGCCGGAAATTCAGCGCCCCGTGATCGACCCGGCCAACGAGTCGATTTACAACCAGTACACGATCCGCGCCGAGCGGCGGGACGCGCTGCAGGCGCACCTCAAGGCCAAGGGGATCGGCAACTCGATCTACTATCCGCTGCCGTTGCACCTGCAGCCGTGCTTCGCGTACCTCGGCTATCGCGAGGGGCAGTGCCCCGTGTCGGAGCAGGCAGCGCGAGAGGTACTGTCGTTGCCGGTCTATCCCGAACTCACCGAGGCGCAGCTTGTCGAGGTTGCCTCGGCCGTTCGCGCCTTCTACGGGCGCTGAGCCCCTTCCCACCGGAGTCCCATGTCGTCCGTTGTCGCCCTGCAGCAGAAGCTCGAGTCGCGCAAAGCCGTCATCGGCATCGTCGGCCTCGGGTACGTCGGCCTGCCCCTGGCCATGGAATTTGCCAAGGCGGGATTCCACGTCATCGGCTATGACGTGAGCCAGCGCGTGTGCGACCTGCTGACCCGCGGGGGATCGCACATCCTGGATGTGCCTGCCGCCGAAGTCGCGGATATGGTGAAGCGCGGACTGTTCGAGGCCACCACGGACGACACCGCCCTCAAGCGCTGCGATGCCATCTCGATCGCCGTGCCGACGCCGCTCAGCAAGACGCGCGACCCCGACCTCTCGTACGTGATCAGCGCCTCGGACACGATCGCGCGCAATGCGCATCCCGGGCTGTTGATCGTGCTCGAGAGCACGACCTACCCGGGCACGACGCGCGAGCTGATGCAGCCGCGTCTCGAAGCGGTGGGACTCAAGGTCGGAACTGACGTCTTCCTCGCGTTCAGTCCCGAGCGCGTGGATCCGGGCAACCCCGTCTGGCACACCAAGAACACGCCGAAGGTCGTGGGCGGCATCACGGCCAACTGCACGACGCTGGCGAAGCAGCTCTACGAGGCCTGCATCGATACCGTGGTGCCGGTGACATCGACGGAAGCTGCGGAACTGGTGAAGCTGCTCGAGAACACCTTCCGTGCCGTGAACATCGGCATGGTCAACGAGATGGCGATCGTCTGCGACAAACTCGGCGTCAACGTGTGGGAAGTGATCGATGCGGCAGCTACCAAGCCGTTCGGCTTCATGAAGTTCACGCCCGGCCCCGGCATCGGCGGACACTGCATCCCGCTCGACCCGCACTACCTCGCGTGGAAGATGCGCACACTCAACTACCGCACGCGCTTCATTGACGTTGCGAGCGAGATCAACTCCGAAATGCCGGCCTTCGTGACCGAGAAGGTTGCGTCGGCGCTGAACATGGATCGCAAGTCGGTGAACGGCAGCACGGTTTTGGTTCTCGGCATCTCGTACAAGAAGGACATCGACGACATGCGCGAGTCGCCGGCGCTGGACGTCATGAAGCTGCTCGAGGAGCGCGGTGCGACGGTCGACTACCACGATCCGCACGTGGCGAGCTTTCGCGAGGATGGGCACGAGAAGCACGGCGTCGCGCTCACGAAGGAGGTGCTGGCCGCCGCCGACGCGGTCGTCATCGTCACCGACCACAAGGCGGTGGACTACGGCTTCGTGGTGACCCACGCGAAGGTCGTGGTAGACACGCGCAACGCGCTCGCCAAGGTGCCGCAGGGCAAGGCGCGCGTGGTGGCGCTCTCGCAGCACGAGACGCCGCAGCACGGGGCCGCGTGAGGCGCGCCGGGCCGACGACGGCGGAGCAGGGCACGTGAGGGTTGCCGTCGTCGGCACCGGGTACGTGGGACTCGTCGTCGGCGCCTGCTTCGCCGAGACGGGAAACGAGGTCACGTGCGTTGATGTGGACGTGGCGAAGATTGCCGGACTCCAGCGCAACGTGATTCCGATCTTCGAGCCTGGTCTGTCCGAGGTCGTCGATCGCAACCAGCGCGAGGGGCGTCTCGCGTTCACGACGCACCTTGCCGGTGCCGTCGCGGATGCCGACGCCGTGTTCATCGCGGTCGGTACGCCGCCCGACGAGGACGGATCGGCCGACCTCAGGCACGTCCTCGACGTGGCGCGCGACATCGGACCGCACCTGACGCCGGAGTGCGTGGTCGTCACCAAGAGCACGGTGCCGGTCGGCACGTCGGAGCGCGTGCGGGCGGCGGTGGCAGAGACGGCCGCAGTGACGTTTCACGTCTGCTCGAATCCGGAGTTCCTGAAGGAAGGCGCGGCCATCGAGGACTCGATGCGCCCCGACCGCGTGGTCGTGGGCGCGGACAGCCAGCGTGCGCGTGACGTGATGGCCGAGTTGTACGCGCCCTTCGTCCGTACCGGGAAGCCGATCCTCTTCATGGATATTCCGTCGGCGGAATTGACGAAATACGCCGCCAACGCAATGCTCGCAACACGCATCACGTTCATGAACGAGATCGCGAACTTGTGCGAGCGGGTCGGCGCCAACGTCGATGCGGTGCGTCGCGGCATCGGCTCTGACGCGCGCATCGGGTCCTCATTCCTCTTTCCGGGCCCCGGCTACGGCGGCTCCTGCTTCCCCAAAGATGTGCAGGCGCTTGAGCGGCTCGCTGAGGAAGTCGGGAGCCCGTTGCGCGTTGTTGCTGCGGTCCACGCGGCGAACGAGTACCAGAAGACTCGCCTCTTCGCCCTCACGGCCGGGGCGCTGCATGGTCAGTTGGCGGGCAGGCGCATTGCGGTCTGGGGCCTCGCCTTCAAGCCGCAGACGGACGACATGCGCGAGTCGCCAGCGCTCGTGCTGGTTGAGCAGTTGACGACGGCCGGGGCGAACGTCGTGGCGCACGACCCGGCCGCAATGTCGGAGGCCAAGCGCCGCCTCGGCGACCGCATTGCCTTCGCGGACACAGCGTACGGCGCGCTCGCCGGAGCCGACGCACTGGTGATCGTGACCGACTGGAACGAGTACCGGCACCCCAATTTCGATCGGATCCGCGCCGCCCTGCGCGCCCCCGTGATCGTGGACGGTCGCAACCTGTACGATCCGACACGCATGGCCCAGCTCGGTTTCACCTACCTCTCGATCGGACGGCGAAGCTCATGAGGGTGCTCATCACCGGCGCGGCCGGCTTCCTCGCCTCCCATCTTGCCGACCGTTTCCTGCGCGACGGCCATCAGGTCGTCGGGCTGGACAACTTCGTCACGGGCAGCCCGGACAACATCGCCCACCAGACGGGGAACGCGTCGTACGAGTTCGTGCGGCACAACATCTCGAACTTCACGTACGTCGCCGGGCCCCTCGACGGCGTGCTGCACTTCGCGTCGCCGGCCTCGCCGATCGACTATCTGGAGCACCCGATTCCGACGCTCAAGGTTGGCGCGCTGGGCACGCACAATGCCCTCGGCATCGCCAAGGCAAAGGGGGCGCGCTTCTTCCTCGCCTCCACGAGCGAGGTGTACGGCGACCCGCTCGTGCATCCGCAGC
>JAYTVE010000090.1:0-2381 GCA_043744185.1 Gemmatimonadota bacterium
TCGGATGGCTCGCAGCCGGACTCGCCTTCGGTCCGGGGTTCACCGCCATCCGTGTTGCTGTTTTCGGGACGATTCTCTTCGGCATCGCGGTCACGGATCTCGAGAAGTACCTGATCCCCGACGGTTTCACCGTCACCGGCCTGCTCTTCACCCTCGCGACGGCGTTTGCCGGGTACTGGGTCAGCGAGTGGTCGCCGTTCGCGCTGCCGCTCGACGCCATCATCGGGGCGTGCGCGGGAGCGGGGGCCATTGCCATCATCGGCTGGCTCGGCGAAGTCGCCCTCAAGCGCGAAGCCATGGGCTTTGGCGATGTCACGCTCATGGCCTTCGCCGGCGCGGCGCTCGGCCCTGTGAAGTCGCTCATGACGATCTTCGTGGGCGCGTTCATTGGCGCCGTGGTGTTCCTGCTGGTTGTCATCCCGATCGTGAAGCTGCGCGGCCAGAAGGCGAGCGCCGCGTCCGGCGCCTTGCCAGCGAGCACCGACGCCGTCGCCACGGCCGACGCCACGGCATCCGACCAAGCCAACACCGACGCCAACGGTCTGCCGCTCGTGCCGTTCGGTGTCTTCCTCGCGCCCGCCGCGCTCGTCGTCCTGCTTTGGGGCGACACGCTGCTCGCGTGGTACCTCCGCACCGTGATGTCATGAACTCGCGCGCCATCGACCAAGCTGCCGGCCTGTGCCGTGCGGCTGCGCTTGTCACGCTCGTCGCCTGCGGCGAGAAGGGACAGGTCGCCCAAGGCAGCGCCTACAGTGGCAAGGTCGCCGAGCTGATCCCGAAGATCGAGCGCGTGAGCGGCATGACCTTCAAGTCGCCGCCGAAGGTCGCTACCAAGACGGCCGACGAGGTGCGCACGTTCCTCGAGCAACAGTTCGCGGAAAGTCGCGCGGCCACGGAGCTCGAGGGGCAGGAGCAGGCCTACAAGCTGCTCGGCCTCATCCCGTACGAGATCAACGTCAAGCGCCTCATGCTCGAACTGCTGGCCGAGCAGGTAGCCGGCTACTACGACCCCAAGAGCAAGACGTTGTACGTGGTGCAGGGCGCGGCGCCCGAAGTGGTCGGCATCACGCTCGCCCACGAACTGGTGCACGCGCTGCAGGACCAGTACGTGAACCTCGACTCGATCCAGAGTGCAGGCAACGACAACGATCGCGCGACGGCGGCGCAGTCGGTCATCGAGGGGCATGCCACGTACGAGCAGATGATCCTCACGGTCGGCGACGGCAACCTCTCCGACAAGCTGCCCGGCGGCTGGGACATGATTCGCCAGCAGATTCGCGAGGCGAAGAACACGATGCCGAAGCTCTCGGCCGCGCCCATGCTCATCCAGGAGACGCTGCTCTTTCCGTACCTCGCTGGTGCGGAGTATGTGCGTGCCTACGTGGCGGCCAAGGGCAAGGGAAACCCGTTCGTGCGCTTCCCGCAGAGCACCGAGCAGGTGTTGCACTCGGCCCGGTTCATCGCTGGCACCGACTCGTTGCCGCTGCGCATCGCCTTGCCCAAGCCCACGGGCGGCACCGTCACCTACGCGAACGATCTCGGCGAGTTCGAGGTGCGACTCTGGCTCTACGAGCACCTCAAGGATCAGGCGGCGAGCGGGCGCGGCGCTGGCGGCTGGGCAGCCGACGCATATCAAGTGGTGAAGACGCCCAAGGGGAACGCGATCGTCTGGCTCACGCTCTGGGATTCTGCCATCGATGCGGGCGAGTTTCGCGACCTCGCCAACCAGACCGTCATCAAGCGGTTCGATCCCAAGGACTATCTGCGGGCCGGCACGGATGGCCGTCGCTACGTCGAGCAAGGGCGGGAGATGCTCATCAAGCCGGTCCTCGTCGACGGTCGCCCGGGCGTACTCTGGATCGACAACCCCGTGGGCGCACGCGTCGATATCGACGCGACGCAGGCGAAGCTTACGCGCCCGAAGTAGCACGTTGGTCGCCTGCCAGCGTCGGGCAGCGTCGGGCAGCGTCGGGCAGCGTCGGACCGCGTCGGCCAGCGTCGGCCAGCGTCGTACAGCCTCGTACTCGGGCGATCAGGCTTGCACGACTTCGTCTACCGGGTCGCGCTGCGTACCCACTACGCGCGCTTGGCCCACTCCACGAGACCCCACGTCGCCAGTCCCATCAGGCCGCCGAGCACGTAGCCGAGCAGGATGATGAGCGTGAGCTCGCGCTGCGCCACGCCGCGCACGATCTGCTCGACTTTCTCCGGCTCGAACATGTTGATGCGCCGCTCCACGATCCCCGGCGCGTCCACGTGCGCAGCCACCGATTCCGCCTGCGACAGGATCCACTCCCACAGGGGCGGCGAGAGCGCCGCCGCCATGCGCGTCGGTGCGTCCTCGGGCAGCCAGCGCCCGATCCGTCCGATCGGGCGATCCA
>JAYTVE010000091.1:0-2376 GCA_043744185.1 Gemmatimonadota bacterium
GAGAAGCCGATGAAGAGGAAGTTCACGGCCGAGACGCGCCCGCGCAGCGCATCCGGCGTGATCACCTGCTCGATCGTTGCGCGGATGACGACGCTCACCGCGTCGAATGCGCCGGTCATGAAGAGGCAGAAGAGCGAGAGCCAGATCGACCGCGAGAGGCCAAAGCCGAGCGTGGCGAGGCCGAAGCCCGCGACAACCACGAGCAACACCTGTCCGGGCGAGTGCCACGGCCGCATGCGCGTCGTGATGAGCGCCATCGTGAGCGCACCGACGGCGGGCGCCGCGCGCAGGAAGCCGAGCCCGACCGGTCCCGCGTGGAGGATGTCCTTCGCGAAGATCGGGAGCAGTGCCACTGCGCCGCCGAGCAGCACTGCGAAGAGGTCGAGGGTGATGGCGGCGAGGTAGATCGGGTTGCGCCGGATGAAGGCGATGCCGGCGAACAGCTCGCGCGAGTCGTGATGCTCGGTGGGCGGCGGTGGTCGCATGGCTGGCAACCGCGTGAGCGCCAGCACGAAGGTCAGTTGCCCGAGCGCGCCCACCGCGTACGCCCAGGTCGCCGAGCCCGTGAGGGCGATGAGGAGACCACCGACGGCTGGGCCGGAGATCGCAGCCAACTCGTACGACGACGACATCCACGCGTTGGCGTTCGCCAGCTGTTCTGTCGGTACGAGTTGCGGGATGATCGCGCCGCCGGCCGGCGCGGAGAACGCGCGCGCGACCCCCACGAACACGAGGCAGGCGTACACGACGGGCACGGCGGCGCCGAGCACGGACGCCGCGATCAGGCCGAGCCCCACGCAGGTGAGTAGCGAGTGGGCGGCCATGAGGATGTTGCGCCGGGGGTACCGGTCGGCGGCATTCCCCGCGAAGAACATCAAGGCGAGCACCGGCGCGAGTTCGAACGCGCCCACGAGCCCGAGCGCCCAGGCATCGTGCGTGCGCTCGTACAGGTCCCATCCCACCGCCGTGGAGATGATCTGGTTGCCGAGCACGGCCGCCGTCCGCCCCCCCGCGTAGGCCCGCACGAGGGGATTGCGAATGCCGCTGTACGGGTCGTGCTGGTCGGTCATGGCCGCGCGTGTGGGGAATCCGCTCTTCGTTCGTCCGCAGCGCCCAAACTACGCTGGAGGGCGCGTGGGAGGTCACACACTATGACCACGTCCGCACTTGACGCATCGTTCGCGGTCGCGAGCTTTCAACGCAGCGTGCGCTTGGAAAAGCCTCGCGCGCCGGCTCGTGACTCTGCGGCCAAGTCGGCGATGCCGCCGGACCGCCCTCCTCTGCTCGAACCCCCCTCCGTGGACGACGCGCTTACGCAGTCGAAGTGCCCGAACTGCGGGTCGGCCGTGGCGGCCGGGGCGCGCTTCTGCAGCAGCTGCGGCCTATCGTTCACGAGCACGTCACCGGTCGTGGCAACAGGAACGCTGACGCCCCCCGGCACCCTCGCGCGCGGCGTGCCGTTGGCCACGACGCCGACGCCCGTCGTGCCGCCGCCCGTGATCGCTGCTGCGGCCCCAGCCGTGGACAGTGCACTCGCCGAGATCCGCCGCGGGCTCGAGGGACGGTATGCCGTCGAGCGTGAACTCGGTCGGGGCGGGATGGCTACGGTCTACCTCGCCACCGACGTGAAACACGACCGGCAGGTGGCAATTAAGGTGCTCTTGCCCGAGTTCTCGGCGTCGATCGGCGCGGAGCGCTTCGAGCGGGAAATCAAGGTCGCTGCCAAGCTGCAGCATCCGAACATCCTCGGACTCTTCGACTCGGGCGAAACGGGCGGGCAGCTCTACTACGTGATGCCGTTCGTGACAGGCGAGTCACTGCGCGCGCGGATCGACCGCGAAGGGATGCTGCCGGTGGACGATGCGGTCGCGATCGCGCTCGAGGTTTCCGAGGCGCTCGGGTATGCGCACGCACAGGGGATCGTGCACCGCGACATCAAGCCCGAGAACATCCTCATCCAGAACGGGCACGCGGTGGTCGCGGATTTCGGCATCGCGCGCGCGGCGTCCGAGGCCGGGGCCGAGAAGCTGACGCAGACCGGCATGGCGGTGGGCACGCCAGTGTACATGTCGCCCGAACAGTCGATGGGTGAAACCGTGGGGCCGACGGCGGACATCTACAGCCTCGGCTGCATGCTGTACGAGATGCTCGCCGGGGAGCCGCCGTTTACTGGACGCAACGCGGCGCAGATCATGGCGCGCCACGCGATGGAGGGGGTGCCCAGCATCCGCATCGTACGGAGCGCGGTGCCCGAAGAGGTCGAGGAGGCGATCTTCGCCGCGATGGGGAAGCACGCCGCCGACCGCCCGCAGACCACCGCCGCGTTCGCCGAGATCCTCGGCCTGCCGCCCGGCGGCTCGACGGCCACGATGCGCG
>JAYTVE010000092.1:0-2373 GCA_043744185.1 Gemmatimonadota bacterium
GGGCTCGACCCGATGGGGCGCGTGAGCGAGTCGGCGCCGGGCTGGGTGTGGAAGGTGCGGAGGAGCTTGCCGCTGGCCTCGAGAATGTCGAGGCGAACCGTCGCGGTCGAATCCGGCGTCTTGGCCAGATGATAGAAGAGCAGCGCGCCATTGAACGGGTTCTTGCCCGGCTGGTACTCGGCGCCGAATCCGCCGCCCGGCATGTAGATGGTGCGACGCGGTGCGTAGAGGTGCGCCGCGGCGGTCATCGTCTGCTCCGTCATCTGCTGGAGCGCGGAGAGGTCGTCGAGAATCCAGAAGGCGCGGCCCTCGGTGGAGACGACGAGATCGTTGTCGCGCACCTGCAGGTCGGTCACGGGTACGGCGGGAAAGGTGGCGGGAAGCGGCTGCCACTTGTCGCCGTCATTGAACGAGATGTAGACGCCGCGTTCGGTGCCGGCGTAGAGCATGCCGCGCCGGACCGGGTCTTCGCGAATGGCGCGCGTGATCAGGTCAGCGGGGATGCCAGTGGTGATGCGCGTCCACGACTTGCCGTAGTCGGTCGTGCGGAAGACGTACGGCGTTTCGTCGGCGTACTTGTAGCGCGTGAGCACCGCGTACGCCTTGGCCGGATCGTGCGGACTCACTTCGATCACGTAGGTGAGCGCGTGCCCCACACCCTTGGGCGTAATGTCGGTCCAGGTGGCGCCGCCGTCGCGCGTGAGCTGCACCAGCCCATCATCGGTGCCCACGTACATGACCTTGATGTCGTGCGGGCTCGGCGCAATCCAGTAGATGGTGTTGTAGACCTCACCGCCGGCGCCCTCGTTGGTGATCGGCGCGCCGCCAAGCCCCTGCTTGTCCTTCTCGTTGCGCGTGAGATCCGGGCTCATCGGCGCCCAGTTGGTGCCGCCGTCGGTGGAGCGGAAGACGACGTTGCCGCCGAAGTAGATCGTCTTGCGATCGAGCGGGCTCGAGGACACCGGCGCCGCCCAGTTGAAGCGGTACTTCTGCACGTCGCTCGGCATCGAGAGCTGGTTGGCCGCGTACGGCTGAATCGAGCGGCCGCGCGCAAGCACCATGTCGTGCTCCTCGATGATGCCCTGATAGCAATTGGAGTAGACCTTGACCGGATTCTGCGGATCGAAGGCGGGAACGGCCGATTCGCAGCCGCCGATGTCGGTCCAGTCGCGTTCGCCGATGCCGGCGCGGCCGGTGCGGCTCGCGGTGCGGATGGACGAGTTGTCCTGCTGGCCGCCGTAGACGTTGTACGGAAAGAGCGCGTCGGTGTTGACGCGGTAGAACTGCGCCGTGGGCTGGTTGTACAGCGTGCTCCACGACGCGCCGTCGTTCATGGTGACCTGCGCGCCGCCGTCGTCGGCCTTGACCCAGATGCGCGTGTTAAGCGGATTGACCCAGAGCGCGTGGTGGTCGCCGTGCTGCGTGGGAATCGTGGTGAACGTCTTGCCACCGTCGGTGGACTTGAGCGCGGGCGAGTTGAGGACGAAGACGCGCTCGGGATCCTTGGGATCGGCAATGAGGTGGATGTAGTACCAGGCACGCGCGCGGAGCAGGCGATCTTCATTCAGCTTGGTCCACGTGTCGCCGCCATCATCGCTGCGGAAGAAGCCGCCGTCTTCGGCTTCGATCATCGCGAAGACGCGCTCGGGATTGGCGGGCGAGACCTGGATGGACGACTTGCCGATGAGCTTGGGCAGCCCCTTGGTGAGGCGCGTCCAGGTGTCGCCGCCGTCGAGCGACTTCCAGAGACCAGAGCCCGGGCCACCCGAACGCACCTTCCACGGCAGGCGCTGATGATCCCAGCTTGAGGTGTAGAGAACACGTGGATTCGTGGGATCCATTGACAGTTCAACAGGTCCCGAGATCGAATCGACGTAGAAGATCTTCTTCCACGTCTTGCCGCCGTCGGTGCTCTTGTAGATGCCGCGCTCGGTGCTCGGCGCCCAGCGTGTGCCCTGTGCGGCCACGTAGACGGTGTTCTCGTCTTGGGGATGCACCAGCACACGAGAGATTGTCTTGGTTTTCTCGAGCCCAAGGTGCGTCCAGCGCTTGCCGCCGTCGGTGGACTTGTAGACGCCGTCGCCCTCGGAGCTCGACACGCCGCGCACCGGCGCCTCGCCCATGCCCACGTAGAGCACGCGCGGGTTGGTGGGGGCGATGGCGATCGAACCCACGGAGCCGGTCTTGAACCAGCCGTCGGAAATGTTCTTCCACGAGATGCCGGCGTCTTCGGTCTTCCAGACGCCACCGCCCGTTGAGCCCATGTAGTAGGTGAGGATGTCGGTCGGGATGCCGACGGCGGTGGTGACACGTCCACCGCGGAAGGGGCCGATGTTGCGCCATTCGACGCCGCGCACGTGCGTGGAGTCGAGC
>JAYTVE010000093.1:0-2373 GCA_043744185.1 Gemmatimonadota bacterium
GCAGACTGCCGCGGACGAGGCGCGGGTAGCGCGACCAGAAGCGGCCGCCGGTGGCGCGAGCGGAGGTCGAGACGCGGCGCGGGGGCATGTGGCCGAAAGTTAGCGATTGGGCACCCCCGCACGGAGACGCGCATCAACCCGCCCGCAGGGAGCGCGCGCCCCCCGGTCGCGTATCTTCCGCGCATGACCGCTTCTTCACCGCCGCCGACGCCGACCACCGCCCCCTACCTCGAAGAACTTCGCTGGCGGGGAATGCTCTATCAGGCCACCGAGGGCGCCGCTGCGCTGCTGGCCCAGCCGACCGGCATTTACGTCGGCTTCGACCCCACGGCGCCCTCGCTGCACGTGGGCAACCTGATTCCCATCATGGGACTCATGCACGCGCAAGCAGCGGGGCACCGGCCTGTGGTACTCGTCGGCGGTGGCACCGGGATGATCGGCGACCCGGGCGGCCGCTCGAGCGAGCGCCCGCTACTCGCCGTCGCCGACATCGACGCGAACGTGGCAGGCATCCGCGCACAGCTCGAGCGCTTTCTCGACTTCGGCGGCGCCAACCCGGCGCGACTCGTCAACAACGCCGACTGGCTGCGCGAGCTCAAGCTCGTCGACTTCCTGCGCGTCGTCGGCAAGCACTTCTCGATCAACACGATGTTGGCCAAGGACTCGGTCGCGACGCGCCTCGAAGGCGGCATCACGTACACCGAGTTCTCGTACATGCTGCTGCAGGGCTACGACTTTGCCGAACTGAACCGGCGCCACGGCGTGACCGTGCAGCTCGGCGGCAGCGACCAATGGGGCAACATCCTGGCCGGTACCGAGTTGCTGCGCCGCGCACACGGCGTGGACGCGCACGCGGTCACCTTCCCGCTGCTCACGACGGCCAGCGGCAAGAAGTTCGGCAAGAGCGAAGGCGGCGCAGTCTGGCTCGACGCGGAACAGACGTCGCCCTACCAGTTCTACCAGTACTGGGTGAACGCCGACGACGCCGACGTGCCCAAGTACCTGCGGCTGTTCACGATGTTCACGGAAGCCGACGTGCTCGCGCTCGAAGCACAACTGGCCGCTGATCCGGCCGCGCGGACCGCGCAGAAGGCGCTCGCCCGCGACGTGACGGCGCGCGTGCATGGCACCGCCGCGCTCGCTGCCGCCGAGCAGGTGACGGGGTTCTTCTTTGGCGGAGTTGAGCCGTCGGCGCTGACCGACGATGCGCTGAAAATTCTCGCCAAGGAGGCGCCGTTTGCAGCTGTTGCGCTTGTCGACGTTGGAGAACTGTCCGCAGACGGTGGTGCGCCGACCGGTCGCCTCGATGTCTATCGCATGCTCACGGCCACGGGGCTCGCGGCGTCGAATGGCGCGGCCAAGAAGCTGCTCGAGCAGGGCGGCATCTCGGTGAACAAGCGCAAGCTCTCCACGTCAGAGCGGTACCTCGACGTCGAGGGAACGGTTCTGCGCGGCGGGCACGTTGTACTCGGCAAGGGGAAGCGCGACTTCGCGCTGCTCCGTTTGTCGTCCTGAGCGCAGCGAAGGACCTGCTTGTCGTTGTCGCCCCGAACAAAGTCGAGGGGCCTGCTCGTCCTCTCCCACACCTACGCACATGAATCTCCGCCGCACACTTCTCGCCGGTGCCGTCACCGCGGCCACACTCGGGAGCATCGCTGCCATGCCGGCTCGCGACGCCTTCAAGCCCGTGATCTTCACGCTCACCTCGCCGACCCTCAAGGACGGCGCGACCATCGGCATGGACGCCGTGTTCAACGGCTTCGGCTGCACGGGCAAGAACATCTCGCCTGCCCTCACCTGGGCCGGCGCTCCCGAGGGCACCAAGAGCTTCGCAATCACGGTGTATGACCCCGACGCACCGACCGGCTCGGGCTGGTGGCACTGGACCGTGGTCAACATTCCCGCGAACGTGACCTCGCTCGCGGCCGGCGCCGGCAGCACGAAGCCCGCGCTCCCTGCAGGCGCTGTCCAAGGCCGCACCGACTTCGGCAAGCCCGGATTCGGCGGTCCGTGCCCGCCCGCCGGCGACAAGCCCCACCACTACGTGTTCACCGTGTGGGCGCTCAAGGTCGAGAAGCTCGACCTGAACGGCGAGGCGAGCGGCGCGATGGTGGGCTACAACCTGAACGGCAACAAGCTCGCAACGGCGAGCTTCACCGCACTGTTCGGTCGCTAGTCGCCCGAACGCCGCGCGCTCGCACAGGAGCGGCAGGGGCGGCATGTGGAGGTCACATCCGGCGACGCACTCACAATCGTCGCCGGAGCATCCTCAAGGAAATGTGCGTGCGTCGATGTAGCCGTCAGCGACGTGCACGGTGTCGACCCGCGTCCCACCATTGAGGCTCCGCACGAAAGCACCGACGAAGTTCAACG
>JAYTVE010000094.1:0-2365 GCA_043744185.1 Gemmatimonadota bacterium
AACGTGACATCGCCGCCACGCTCGGCCTCGTGCACCTCGACACCACGCGCGTCGAGCAGCGCTTGGCTTGCGGTCAGGTTCGACTTCTTGAAGGCGCGGCCGAGCGTGATGACCGGCGGGTGCTCGCAGAGAATGAGCAAATCGTTGGCGAGCGTGCCTTCAATGCGCGCACGGGCGGCGGCGCGCTGGACGGCGAGTACCTCCGTCCACGGCCGCCGCCCGTAGCGGACGACGAGCAGGTCACGCGCGGCCATGGGTTGCCTGCCGCGCTACGCGTGAATCATGCGGCCCATGGCGTCGAGCGTGGCCTCGGCAATCGCCTCGGACAGCGTCGGGTGGGCGTGGATCGCGAGCTCGATCTCCTCAACCGTGAATTCGTTCTCGCGCGCGACGGCGAGTTCGTGGATCAGCTCCGTGGCGTGCGCGCCGACAATGTGCGCGCCGAGGATCTCACCGTACTTCACGTCGCGGATGATCTTGACGAAGCCCTCGGTTTCACCCGAGGTGCGCGCGCGGCCGTTGGCGGAGAAGGGGAACTTGCCGACCTTGTACTCGAGCTTCTTCTCCTTGACCTGCGCCTCGGTCATGCCGATGGACGCGACCTCCGGGTGGCAGTAGGTCGCGTTCGGGATGTTGCCGTAGTTCACCAGGTGGTGTGCCTTGCCCGCGATCACCTCGGCCACCACCATACCCTCGCGCTCGCCCTTGTGCGCGAGCATCGGCGGGCCGGCCACGTCGCCGATGGCGTAGATGCCGGGCACAGTCGTCTCGAGCTTGGGCGTCACCTTGATGAAGCCGCGCTCGGTGAGCTGCACGCCGGCTTCCTTGAGCCCGAGGTTCTCGACGTTCGCTGCGCGGCCCGCGGCCACGAGCACCTTCTCGACCTCCAGCTCCTGCTTGCCGCCCTGCGCTTCGAGCGAAATCTTGACGGAGTCCTTGCCCACCTTGGTGCTGCTGAGCTTGGCGCCGACGATCACGTCGATGCCGCGCTTCTTGAAGCTGCGCGCGACTTCGGACGAGCTGTCCTCGTCCTCGAGCGGGAGGATGCGCGGCGCGACCTCGATGAGCGTGACCTTCGCGCCGAACGCGCTGAAGACATCGGCAAACTCGCACCCCACCGCGCCCGCGCCGACGATGGCGATGGACTTGGGCGCCTTGTCGAGGATGAGCGCTTCATCGCTCGAGATCACGGTGGTCTTGTTGAGCTCGAGCCCCGCCTGGGGCAGCCCCTTCACCCGCGAGCCGGTGCAGATCACGACCGCCTTGCTGGCCGTGTGCGTTTCCGTCTTGCCGTCGGCCGTGACACTCACCGACTTGCCCTTGGCCAACGTGCCCGTGCCCTTGATCCAGGTGATCTTGTTTTTCTTGAAGAGGAACTCGACGCCCTTGGAGTTCTTGGTGCTCACGTCGCGCGAGCGCTTCATGGCGATGCCGAAATCGGTCTTCACTTCGCCGGTGATCACGCCGAACTCGGCCGCATGCTTCACCTTGGTGGCCACGCTCGCCGCTTCGAGCAGCGCCTTGGCCGGAATGCAGCCCCAGAGCACGCACGTGCCGCCCAGCCCCTCGCGCTCGATGACGCCGACGGTGAGGCCGAGCTGCGCGCAGCGAATGGCGCCGACATAGCCGGCGGGGCCGCCGCCGAGGAAGATCACATCGTACTGGGCCATGGTCAGGCTCTGGTGTGGAAGTGTGCGGTAGCGCCCGTCAGTAGACGAGCATCAGCGGATTCTCGATCATGCGGCGCAGCGTCTGCATGAACTTTGCGCCCACGGCGCCGTCGATGGAGCGGTGATCGCAGCTCATGGTCACGCGAAGCACGGTGCGCGTGCCGACCGCGCCGTCCTCGATGATCACCTGCTCGCTCGCCGTGCCGATGGCAAGGATGCCGCACTCGGGCGGATTGATGATCGCCGTGAACTGGTCGATGCCGAACATGCCGAGGTTCGACACGGAGAAGGTCGAGCCCGTGTACTCCTCGGGCTTGAGCTTGCGCTCGCGCGCCTTCTTCGCGAGTTCCTTGGCTTCGCGCGAGAGCTCCTTCATGCGCTTCAGGTGCGCGTCGAAGATCACCGGCACGATCAAGCCATCATCCGTTGCGACGGCCATGCCGAGGTGCACGCGGTCGTGCTCACGGATGCGATCGCCCAGCCAGTGGCTGTTGACCTCGGGGTGCTGCGCGAGCGCCGTGGCGACCGCCTTCAGGATGACGTCATTGACCGACACCTTGAAATCATCGCCCAGCTCGGCCATCGCGTGCCGCAGTTCCATGACCTTCGAGAGGTCATACTCGGCGGTGAGGAAGAAGGTCGGGATGGGGCCGAGCGACTCGGAGAGTCGCTTCGCGATCGTCTTGCGGATCTGC
>JAYTVE010000095.1:0-2358 GCA_043744185.1 Gemmatimonadota bacterium
CGGCTTGTCGCGATCAGCTGCGGCCGCGCTACCTGTGCGCGTACGCAGAACGCCTGCACCTGATACGCCGGGTCGATCGCGCCCGCCACGAACGATCCCGAGTGCACGCCGACGAACCGCTTCGTCCAGAACTCGAACACGAGTTGCGGCTGGTCGTCAGCAATGCCCAGTGAGGCGAAGCGCAGCGTGTCGCTGCCACCCGTGCGCGCGATCACGCTCCACCGCTCGAAGGGGCGGCTCACATCGAGCAGCGTGAGCGGCACCGTGAGTGCGCGATCGGCGTCGAACGGCCGCGAGCCCGAGCCGCTCACTTCCGTGTTGGCGCCGGCAATGAGCCGCGAACGCGAGCCGTCCACGTCATAGCCCTGCTCCGGCACGGCAAAGAGGACCGGCGCGGTGCGCCGGGCCGCTTCGACGCGCGGAGTACGATAGACGGCCGGCGGATCGGTCAGCATCAGCAGCGAGCCCGTGAGCGAGGCCAGCGTCGCAGCGCGATAGCCGTCCGCCTTCGCGATCTCGACATGATCGGGATCGTTGCGCCAGACGACGTTGTTCCACGAGTTGAACTGCGCAAACCCGCCGTAGCCGAAGCCGTCGGTGCCCACGCGCACCGCGTCCACGAGTCCCACGAGTTCCGGGCGAATCCCCCAGCAGGCGAGCAACCAGGCCGGTGTGCCGATTGCGCCGCGCACCGCCCCCACCAGGTCGCGGAACGCCTGTTCGCGGCTCACGCCGCGCTTCGCGAACTCCGCTGCCAAGCTGTTGTATCCCTCGTAGCGCAGGTGGCGCAGCGCATCGAGCTTGAAGTAGGTGAACCCGTCAGCCGCGAGAGCGCGATAGATCGGACGTACGAGCGTGTCGAGCGCGCCGCGCCTCGAACCATCGAGCGCATAGCCCACCCAGGTGCCGTACGCCGGTTGGCCGTCGGCGCCGTGCACGAACAGCGCCGGATGCGCGCGCACGTACGCGGTGTCCTCGAAGGCGACGTTGGTCCAGATGCCCGGCACCAGGCCCGCGGCGCTGATGATCTCGCGAAGTCCCTTCACGCCGGACGGGAACTTCGCGTTGGCCGTCAGCCAGTTGGGCACGGGGCCGAGCGGCAGGCGCTGGTAGCCGTCGTCCACCTGCAGCACCGAATAGCCCCACGGCGCGAGTTCATCGCGGAGCACGGCGGCCGTGGCGCGGATGTGCGCTTCGGTGACCGTGTCGATGAACGCGAACCACGACGTCCAGCCCGCCACGGACTGCCGCTTGATCGGTGCGAGCCACGGCGCGAACCGCGTGACGCCGCGATGCATCGAAAAAAAGCGCGGCCGGAATCGCAACGCCACTTCAAAGCCGCTCGCCTCGAGCGAGAATCGCGTCGAGTCGGTACCATCGCCGGGCGTCAGCCGCACGCGCGCCTGCGCATCCACGGACAGCACCCAGTCGCGCTGCCGGTCGTAGACGCCGCGATTCAGCCGGTTGAATGACGGCCCGCTTGCGTGTCGCACCACCGGCAGCGCATCAGTGCTCGGCTCGGGCTCCATCGCAAACGCTTCGGCAGACGCTGCGATGCTCCCTGCGAGCGTCACGCGCGCGCTATCGCCAAACGCCGTGAACTTGACGACCTGCGTGACCGCCCCGCCGCTGGTGTCCACCACCGTGCGCACGTCCAGTCGCCCGCGTGTGATCACGTGCGCGTCGTAGATCGCGCGGCCGTCGTACGTGAGCACGAGGTGACCGCTCGCGAGCGAGACGCGCGCGGGTGCGTTGAGCGGCGCGCGCACGGGTTGCGCGAACGTGAGCGCGGGCGTGGCGGACAGCGCGACCGCGAGCGTCGCGTGCAGCAGGGCAGGGAGTCGGGTCATGAGTGCGCGAATCTCGCGCCTGTCAGCGCGCGCGTCCACCGGCCGTCGTCCTTCGCTGCGTTCAGGACGACAGGCGCCGCACGCTCCAGATCCCCAACGCCGGCCCGATCGCCAACCCCGCAAACACCCATTGCCACCCGATCACCGTCGCCAACGGCGGCACCAGCTGGATGCTCACCAGCGTCAGCAGGAAGCCGAGCGAGATCTGCACGTAGAGCGCCGTCCCCACCGCGTGCGGCTCCACGCTCTCCGTCACCATCACGCTGAACTGCGGGCTATCCGCCGCGAGCGCGGCTCCCCACACGAACGCAACCGGCAGCGTGATCCACCACGTCGCGCCGTACAGCAGACCAAGCAGCAGCGTGCACGTACCGCTCACCGCAAGCGCAACCGTCACGAGCCAGGTGCGCGACTTGCGGTCAGCCAGCAGCCCGCCCGCCACGCACCCCACGCTCCCGCTCGCGATCGTCAGAAAGGCGAACATCGCCGGCGCCCCTCGCCAGGCGTA
>JAYTVE010000096.1:0-2345 GCA_043744185.1 Gemmatimonadota bacterium
TGCGCCGCCACGCGCTTGGCCGTCGCGATCACTTCGTCGAGCGGAATGAGCGGATCGAAGTTCGACAGCGCCATGTTGGCGCACGAGACCGCGTTGGCCGCGGCCATCACGTTCTTACCTAGGCACGGCGCCTCCACGCGACTCGCAATCGGATCGCACACGAGCCCGATCATGCTCTGCAGCGCCATGGACGAGGCCGCGAGCGCCTGTGTCTGCGTGCCGCCGACGAGCGTCACGAGTGCGGCCGCCGCCATGCACGCGGCTGAACCACCTTCCGCCTGGCAGCCACCAACTTCCGCCGCGAACGACCACGCCGTCGCGATGAAGACGCCGATCACGCCGCTCGCCACGAGCGCGCGCGCCATCGCCTCCTCGTCCAAACCCATCTCTTCCGCCATGGCGATGACGGCACCCGGCAGCGCCGCGCACGCGCCCGCCGTCGGCATCGCGATGATCACGCCCATGGAGCTCTTCACCTCCATGAGCGCGGTCACGTAGAGGATGATGCGATTGAGCGCCCCCGCGTTCAGCAATCGTCCCGCCGCCATTTGCTCGGCGAAGCCGGGCGACTGCGCGCCCAGCACGCGATCGTCGTACGTCGTGCCGGCGAGCCCCTCGGCGATGGAGCGGCGGAGGATGCGCACCAGCTCCACCATCTGCGCGACCACCTGCGCTTCGGAGAGCCCGCCGCGTGCGGCTTCGTACTCGGCGGCCAACTTCCACAGCGGAATGGAGCGCCCGGCGTCGTAGGCCACGAGTTCTGCGGCCGTCGTGAAGGGCACCGTTGTGGTCGCGCGCGAGAGCACGGGGAGCACGGGAGCGAGTCGCTTGACCTGCGACACGAGTCCGCGCGCGTGCAGCTGCGCGAGCAGATCGTCACCTACGAACGACTGCGCCTTGACCTGGATGAGCTGCCGCCCGTCGCGCACGTGCACGAGCACCGTATCCACCGGCTGCGCGGTCTCGATGATGGCGCGCACCACCGCCGCGTCGCCTGTTACCCAGAGCAGCGTCTCGAAGTAGTCGCCGAACATGGAGAGGTCGAACCCGTCCACCTCCAGCACCTCGATCATCCCGCCGCCCGTGGAGATGGCGCGCACGAAGTGCTGTTCGCGACCGTTGGTGAGCGTCAGGCGATAGGTGTTGGGGTGCGGATCGTTGGCGTCCACGTACACGATGCGGAGCTGCACGCCGGAGTCGGCCAGCGTTGCCATCGAGCCCGGCAGGCGCTCATCGGCCGCGTCCCATCCCATCAGACCGCCGAAGAGCCCCATGTCGGAGCCCTGCGAGTCGTGCGTGGTGGGCAGCGACCCGCCGCGATCGTACTCGACGAGGACATCGGTCAGCTCGCCGTCCATGAGGTTGAGCCCGAGGCGGCCGATGCGCAGCGCCGCGGCGCAGTGCGAACTCGACGCCCCGCGCATGACCGGCCCGATCACGTCGTTGAAGATGCTGACAATCATGGTTGGAACGTGTGGCAGGCGACCGAGGCCACGCAAGGCCGACGGCCGCCGCACCCTGAGTGGAGTCGGGCGCAGGCGGGGTATGCTCGGAGGGGAGGATCGCGTACCGGGCGTCCTCAAGGACGTGCGTGTTGCCGTCGGACCGTTCGACGCGCAGCTTGGGTTTGCACGCCTCTCCAGCCGACCGGACCACTCGATGCTCGACCGCCGCCGCTTCCTGCAGGATTCGCTGCTCGCCACCGCGGGCCTCTCGCTCGCGCCGTCGCTCTGCGGACTGGGCACAGCGCGCCGGCACGACGACACGATCGCCTTCGACCTGCACACGCACCCCGGCGCCTTCTTCCGGCGCGGCACCGCCGAGGCCTCGCCGCCCGACGCGGAGATGCGCACGGTCACCGACATGCGCGCTGGCGCGCTCACCGGCGCCTTCTTCAGCATCGTGTCCGACGGCCTGCTCATACAGCTCACCGACAAGGGGGTGGTCGTACGCGGCGCGTTCACGCCCGGTGAGGGCGCGCGCGACTACGAACGCCAGCTCGCGCTCTTCAAGGGGATGCTCACGACGGTGCCCGCCTTCCACGCGAAGAGCGCCGTGGACCTGCTGCGTGGCAAGCGCGTGGGACAGGTGGCGGCGTACCTCGGCTGCGAGGGAGGCGAGTGCCTGGATGGCAAGCCCGAGCGCGTGCACCAGCTGTACGCCGACGGCGTGCGCTCCATCCAGCTCGTGCACTACGTGCCGAGCGCGCTCGGCGACCTGCAGACGCAACCCGCGCAGCACAGCGGACTCTCCGCGTTCGGCAAGGCGGTGGTAAAGGAGATGAGCAAGGCCAACATGCTGATAGACGTGGCGCACGCGGCGATGAGCACGGTCAAGGACGTCGT
>JAYTVE010000097.1:0-29317 GCA_043744185.1 Gemmatimonadota bacterium
AGCGGGCCCGCGCCGTGGCCATGCAGCCCGATCGGGTGCGAATACATCGTACCGTCGAGCCCTTCCGCGCTCATCTTGGCGCGCACCGCGGCGAGGATCTCGTTGCCGCTCCGGCCCGGGCGTGTTTCCTCGAAGAGAATGTCCTGCAGCCGGTTCGCGCGCTTGAGCGCGTTCTGCAACCCAGCGGGCGCGTCGGTCTCGCCCTCCTTGAGCACGTAGCCGTTGTGTTGGGTGTCGGTGTTCAAGCGCAACGCCGTGATGCCGACGTCGCACCAGAGCATGTCGCCGGGCATGATGATCGGGTCATCGCCGAGCTGCTTGTCGGTCATGCCTTTGCGCTGCACATCCACGCTCGGCTGGAACCAGGTGCCGATGCCAAGGTCGGCCACCTGCTGGCGCCACCACCAGACGAGGTCGCTGACGCGCGTCTTGCCCGGCACGACTACTTCGTTCGAGAACATCCGCTCGACGAGCGACCAGACGAGCTGCTGGTGCTTCTTGTAGTACGCCGTCTCCTCCGGCAGCCGCGAGGCGATCATGTCGAGCGCGAGCGCCTCGGCTGGACGGAACTTGCTCGACCAGGTGGTCCCCAGAGCCTCCGACATGCCGGCGAGTTCACCGCTCGACAGGCCATCGGTGAAGGCGAACACCTTGGACGTGTTGATGGCGATGGTGCGCGGGCCGCGCTCGACGATCACCGACTTGAGCGCCTCCCACTGTTCATCGCCCCAGAGTTCGGCCTGGCGTCCACCCACTGCGGCGTTGACGGCCTTCATGCTCGCGACCGCCTTGAACACACCGCCCTGCGAGTTGCCGCCGAGTGCAAGGCGTTCGACTCCCTTGTCGCAGCTGGGCGCGGGCTCGATACCGCCGGCGGCGCACCGATCGTAGAACACGTAGATCGTGCGACGTCGCGCCGCGAACGTGGTCGGCGCGGTAATCGCGTTGAAAACCGGATCCTCGTTGTACTCGCGCATCGGCACCACCCACATCTCCACGTGATGCTTGCGCATGAGCGCCGGGAGAAAGGTGTCGAGGCGCTTCGCGAGCCACGCCTGTTGCACGGCCGCCTGTTCCTTGACGGTGCCGAACGGGCGGCTGTTGGGCTTGGACTGCGCGAGGGCCGGGCTGGCCGCCGCGAGGAATGCGAGCAAGAAACGAGGGCGCATGGATGTCGTCCTGAGCGAAGCGAAGGAGCTGCTTGTTGGCGTCGTAAGTAACGGCAAAAGCAGGTCCTTCGCTACGCTCAGGATGACATCATCCCGACGCTCAAGGCGTCGGCGGTACCGGCGGCAGCGGCGTGTGCTCGCCCGTCTCGATCTCGTGCACTTCCTCGACCGCGTCGACATCCATCTGCGCCCGCTCGACCGGCTTGTAGAGCACGAAGCGCGCGGCCTGCACCGACCCGGCGAGCACGAGGCCGAAGCCGCTGAGCAGCAGGAAGCGGTTGCGGATGATCGTCGCCGCGATCGCCGGCCACTGATCCACGGTCGCGCGATCTGCTCCGAGTGGCTCGACGCCCACGAGGATGAGCGCCAGCGACGCGAGCGCTTCGACCGTCGCTTCCGCCAGCGCGAACACCGGCACGCGCCACGCCCACGTGCGCACCGTGAAGTTGCCGACATGCGCCGTGAGCGCCCCGCACGCGAACAGGATCAGGATGGCCGCATAGGCCGAGGCGATCAGCCAGCTCGATCGGTCCACACCGAACAAGGCCGCGTGCGCCACGCGTACGCCGATCCCCGCGGCAGCCGCGAGCGGCCACCACGTGATCGAGAGCCGCCGCAGGACAGGCGGCTCGTCGAGGTGCGTCCAACGGATCGTTTCACGGGGGAAGAAGCCGAGCATGCGTGCGAAGCTAGGGGGCGTGCGCCGTCCGGGAACAGGACCGCCGTCACACGAAGACCGTCACGTCCCCGGCATGGTAACGCATCCCGACTGCACCGGCCCCACCCGTGGAGGCGGGGTCGGTGCACATGCGAGCGCTCAGCGCGCGGCGATGCACTCGATCTCGACGCGACCGCCGAGGGCGAGGCCGTTCACCCCCACCGCACTGCGCGCGGGGAAGCGGCCATTGCTGAAGTAGGTCTTGTACACCTCGTTCATCGCGTCCCACTCCTTCATGTCCGCGAGAAACACGGTGCACTTCACGACCTTGTCGAACGACGAGCCCACCTTCGCGAGCACATCCTTGATGTTCTCCATCACCTGCTTCGTCTCGGCGGCGATGCCACCCGGCACCACGCCACCGGCGGCGCTCGCACTCGTGCCCATCTGCCCGGCGAGGAAGAGCAGGTTGCCCATGCGCACAGCCGGCGAGAACGGACGCGTCGGCGGGCCGTACGGGTGGAGGTACTCGGGTACATCGCCGGACGTAGCAGCGGCCTTCGCGGCCTTGGCGGCCGGCTTGGCATCCTGCGCGGCGAGCGGTAGTGCAGCAGCGGCGAACAGGGTCACGGCAACGAGTGAACGAAGCGAACGCATGGCAGTCGGGGTGAGGGGGACGTGGGACATGATGCGCATCAACGTGGCGATGGCGGACGCTCACCGCGCAGCACCGCCGCGAGCGTTTCCTCGAGTCGCTCGAAGGTGAACGGCTTGGCGACGGTCGGTTGACGCGATGCCGGACCGAGCCGCTGGGTGACGTCGAGCACGTCACCCGTCACGAATACGGTACGGTCTGCGAGCGCGGGATGCGAGCGTCGCAGTTCCTCGTGGAAGGCGACGCCGTCCATGCCGGGCATGCGCAAGTCGCAGACGACGGCATCGAACAGCTGCGCATTCGCCGCGGCGAGCCCGACGGGACCGCTCTCGGCGGCCACCACCGTGATGCCGCGCATCCGGCCGAACGCCTCGAGCCCCGCGCGCAACGACGGTTCGTCGTCGACCACCAGCAGTCGGCACCCCGTCAGCGGCGACGCTGCCGTCACGGCTTGCATCTCGCCGCTGAGGCGGCGCGGCAACGGCGTGCCTCCCACGGGCAACGTGACGATGAACGTCGCCCCGGCGCCAGGCGCTGTGTCCGCGAGCCGGATCTCGCCGCCATGCGACGCGATGATGCCGTACGACACGGAGAGTCCGAGCCCGGTGCCCTCGCCCTCGGGCTTGGTCGTGAAGAATGGCTCGAAGATGTGGGCGCGCGCATGCAGCGGCACGCCGGGCCCCGTGTCGCCGACCTCGATGGTCACGACACCGTCGGCGTGGCGCGTGCGCACGATCAGCGTGCCGTTGCCGCGCGGCACCATGGCCTGGATCGCGTTGGTGATCAGGTTGAGGAGCACCTGTTGCAGCTGCCGGCCATCGGCCTCGATCGCGGGAATCGACGGGTCGAGCTCGCTCACGGCCTGCACGCGTGCCGACGTGAGCTGGAAGCCGCGCAGGCGGAGCGAGCGCTCCACCAGTTCGTTCACGTCCACGGCGCTGCGCTCGGCGGGCGCGCGCCGGGCGAAGGCCAGGAGGTCGCGCACGACCTGGCTTGCACGCTGCGTTTCCGAGCGGATGACCTCGATCGACTCGCGATGCTCAGCGCTCAGTGCAGGGTCGCGCAACAGCAGCTGGGCGAAGGCGCTGATGGAGCCGAGCGGATTGTTCACCTCGTGCGCGACGCCGGCGACGAGTTCGCCGATGGCGGCGAGCCGCTCCGTCTCCAGCAGGCGGGCGCGCAGTTCGCGTTCGCCGCTGATGTCGCGCGCGACAATGAGCACCGTCGGCGGCTCCGCGTCGGGGAGCCCGGTGATCGCGAGCGCGACGAGGCGAATGGCGCCGTTACGCTTCATGCGCACCTCGAGGCGCGCCATCATCCCCTTGAGCGCGCCGTCGAGGGCCCGCAGCACCGCAAGGCGGTCCTCGCCTGCGACGAGGTCGGTGAAGAGCCGCCCCTTGAGAACATCGGGCGGAATGCCGGTGAGTTCGCGCGCCGAGTCGTTGGCTTCGGTGATCTCGCCGCGTGGCAGCACGGTGAGGATGGCGTCGGGCGCCGCACGAAAGAGCGTGCGAAAGCGCGACTCCGCCTGTCGCAGGTTCTCGACAAGCTCGGCGTTGTCGAGTGCCACGGAGAGCATGTCCGACATCGCCTCGACGCGGCGCAGCTCGACGTCGGCCCAGAGGCGCGGACGACGGCTGACCACGGACAGGCCGCCCACTCGCTGCCGCTGGCGACGCACCGGCACGATCGCCACGGACACGATGCCGTGCTCGCGCAGCAACGCGAGGGTGTTGGCGTGCAACATGCCATCGGCGCTCGCGAGGTCCGGGATCGCGAGCGAGCGCCCGCTGCTGGCCACCGCGCCCACGCCAATGTTGTCGTTGGCCAGCGTGAACCCGACAAACGGCGCGGCCACGCCGCTGGCCGACGTCACCGTGATGATGCCGTCGTCTTCGAGCGTGTGGAGGATGACGCCATCCACCTTCTCGATGTCCATGAGCGCGTCCATGAACCGTTGCAGCACCCGTAGCGGCTGCAACTCGGCGTTGATCTCGTGGCCGAGCTCCCACATGCGGTGCAGCACCCGTTGCGCCTCGGTGAGCGCCACCGTGCGCTGCGCCACGTGCGTTTCGAGCGTTGAGCTGAGTTCCTTCTCCGCACGCACGCGTTCCTCGAGGTCGCGTGCCCGACGCTCCGCGCGTGCCGCCACGCGCTGCAGCACCAGCAGGCCGAGCGCGAGCCCTATGAGAATGAGCTCGATCGAGACGCCACCCGTGATCCACGACCATGCGATGGCGCCGACGAGGAGCAGGATCGCGAGGACCTGCACCGAGGTCTCGAGCGGCGCGCCCGGAGCGAAGCGTGCGATTCCCGAGGCCGGTGACGCAGAGGGTAGTTCGTCTCCGGCGGGCGGCGTCATTGCAGGAACTCGTGCAGCAGCCCGTGGAAATGATGCACGCCGTTCTCGCGCGTGGCCGAATAGCGGCCGCGTTCGTACACCCGCGAGCGGAGGTTCCGCTGCACGGCTTCGCAGATGGCGATGTCCTCGTCCTGGATCGTGTCGCTGAAGGCCACCATCTTCGTCCACTGCGGGTCGTTGGCCGCGTCGGCGGGCGCCTGGCTCGAGTACCAGTCGAAGACCACGGTGGTGCGATCGTGGCCGTCCGGCAGCACCGAGTTGAGCTGCAGCTGCCCCTGGTAGACGTTGAGCATGAGGTTGGGGAAGAGCCAGTAGTACTGCGCCTCGTCACCGTCGCCCTGCGGCGCATATGTGCGCGACGTGTCACCGGCGCGAACGGGGCGGAGCGGCGCATGCTGCAGCGACCACCACCGATGCGGCTCGACGCGGTACTGGTCGTAGTCGAGCTCCTTGCTGAGCCCCGGATGCACGACCGGCAGGTGGTAGCCCTCGAGGTAGTTGTCGACGTAGACCTTCCAGTTGCACGCCACCGACCAGCGCTTGCTCTGCACGAAGCGCATGCGCTCCATACCGAACTTGGCCGTGCGCTCTGGAATGTCCTCGAGAAAGTGCGCGAGCGCCGGCGCCTTGGGATCGAGATTCACGAGCACGAGCGGCCCGAAGGTCGCCACCTGCACCGGCAGCAGATGCATCTCCTCCGGCCGGAAGTGCGCCGCCCCCTCCATCTCCGGCGCGCGCAGCAGTGCACCATCAAGCGAGTACGTCCAACCGTGGTAGCGGCACTGCAACGTCTGGCGCTTGCCGCAGCCGCTGGCCACCGGTCCGGCACGGTGAAGACAGATGTTGTGGAAGGCGCGGAGCTGGTCGGCGTCGCGCACGATGACGATCGACTCCCCAGCGACGTCGACGGTGACGAACTGTCCCTTCTCCACCAGCTGCTCCGTGCGCGCCGCCACCTGCCAGGTGCGCGCGAAGATGCGCTCTTGCTCGAGCTCGAGGTACACCGGGTCGGTGTACAGGCGCGACGGAATCGTCGAGGCGGTCGCGATGTCGGGACTGAAGGCGAAATGCCGGGTCATGTGCTGCCTCCTCGCAGGGCGTGCGGCACGCCGCCGTCGCTCAGCGGGTGCGCATCCTGAAAATGTACAACGGCACACCGAGCAGTACGACCGCCGAGCCCCACAGCACGGTCTCCATGCCGACGTTCGCGATCGCCCAGCAGATGAACACCGTCGCGCCGATGCCGATACCCAGCAGCCGCTTGCGCGCCCGCTCGGGGGCGATCGGTCCCGGTCGTGCCGTCAGGACTACCGCCGACACCGTCGTGGCGAGATAGGCCATGAGCGCGCTGAAGTTCGCGACGAGCACCAGCTTCTCGAATGCCTGCAGCAGCGACTGGCTGAAGTAGGTGAACAATCCCAGCGAAGCGAACGCCGTGCCGACCCACAGACCCACGTGCGGCGTGCCGTAGCGCGGATGCACGCGCGCGAAGAAGGCGGGAAAGACCCCGTCCTGCGCCGCGCTGAAGCCCACGCGTCCGAGCAGCATCGTCCAGCCGTTGAGACACGCAGCCGCAGTGCCAACGCCGAGCAGCGCGATCGTCGTGCCGGCCCATGGCCCCAGCGCGCGCGCGAGTACGGCCGAGAGCGGACGCGCGGTGGCCGCGAGCTCGCCGCTCGGCAGCATGCCGATCACGACCACGGCGGCGAGCACGTACATCGTGGCCGCGATGGCGAAACCGATGCGCGTGCCGCGACGGATGGTGTGCACGTCACCCTCGACCTCCTCGGCGGCCACCGCTGCCGACTCGACGCCAGTAAACGCCCACACCAGCAACGCCACACTGACACCCAGCGCGCCCACACCCTGCGGCGCGAACGGGTGGAAGTTCTCGCTGCGGATGTGGGGCAGTGCGATGGCGAGCAGCACGAAGGGAATGACGTTGAGCAGGAGCAGCACCTGCTGTACGCGTCCACTCTCGCGCACGCCGCGGACGTTGAGCCACGCCGCGCCCCACAGCAACGCCTGTCCCGTCATGAAGCGCAGCGTGTCGCTCAGGTCGAGCGCTGGAATGAAGTAGCCGAGGTACGCCACGACGCCTGTCGCGATGGCCACGTTGCCGATCCAGGCCGCGAGCCAGTAGCACCACGCCGTCTCGAAGCCGAAGAAGCCGCCGAGCGCCTCGGCCGCGAAGACGTACGGCCCGCCGGTACGCGGGTAGCGCGTGGCGAGTTCGGCGAACGTTTCGGCGATCAGGTAGAAGCCGGCCGCCGCGACGAGCCACGCGAGAATGCCGATGGGGCCGGCCGCTCCCGCGACGGCCGCGGGGAGCGTGTACAGCGACGTTCCGAGCTGGTTGGCAACGACGAGCGCAACGAGCGCTCCGAGTGTCAGGCCGCGCCGAAGCTGCGCCGGGGGCGCCGCGTCAGCCGGGCGCTCCGCTACTCGATCCAATGCAGCAGCCGACCCCAGCGAATGTCGGTGATGAACGGCAGCGCGCGATCGCTGTCGGCATTGTACGAGTAATACACGAAGAGCGGACGGCCGCGGACGTTCGCGCGCGGCACGAGGCCCCAGTAGCGGCCGTCCTTCGAGTTGTAGCGATTGTCGCCGAGCATGAGAAAGTGCCCCGGCGGAATGAGCAGCGGGCCCCAGGTGTCGTGTGTGGCGGTGGCCGGCGGCGGACCGAAGCGCGTGTTCCTGAGCTCCGCCGACTTCTGCCACACGAAGAGCGGGTTCACCTCGGTGCCGTCGCCTACCGGATTGTTCTGCGCGAAGCCCTGCCGCTGCGCGAGGCCGTTGAGGTGGAAGACGCCCTCGCGCATGAACACCGTGTCGCCCGCGATCGCGACCATGCGCTTGACGAGGATCGGGTTCGGGTCCCACGGCTGGTCGATCTGCGTGGGGGACTCGAAGACGATGACGTCGCCGCGCTGCGGCTCGGCGTAGCCCGGGAGGTTGATGTTCGTGAACGGGATGTGCGGCCCGAATCGGAGCTTGTTCACGAAGAGCCAGTCGCCGATGAGCAACGTGGGCTCCATGCTCCCCGATGGAATGCGGTACGCCTCGACGAGGAAGATGCGCAGGATGAAGAAGACGACCAGCACCGAGCCGATCGACTTGACGAACTCGACCGCCTTCGTGGTGAGCGAGCCGCCGCCACCCCCGCGGCGCACCTGCGCCACAACGGACTCGGACGAGGAAGCCTTCGTGTTCTTCTTCTTGCGGGCCACGGGCGTTCGGAGGGTTGCAAGTGAGCGCGGAAGTTCCCGCATCGGCCCCTGAGCGGGCAAGGGTCCCTACGCAACGAGGGGGCGCGCCGTTTCGGGCGCGCCCCCTCGCCGTACCGCCGAGGCGGTGTTACGAGAGGTGCTTGCTCACGAGCTTGGTCATCTCGAACATGTTGACGACGTCCTTCTTGAAGATCGGCTTGAGCTTGGCGTCGGCGTGGATGTTGCGACGCTCCTTCTTGTCCTGGAGCGAATTCTTCTTGATGTACGCCCAGAGCTTCTTCGTGACTTCCGTGCGCGGAATCGGCTTGTCGCCCACAACGGCGGCGAGCGCAGCGCTCGGCGTGACCGGCTTCATGAACGCGGCGTTCGGCTTGCGCTTCGCAGCCTTCTTCGCCGGCTTCTTCGCGACCTTCTTGGTCGCCTTCTTCGCGGCCTTCTTCTTGGCAGCCATCAGAGCCTCTCCATTGTGAAGTTCGTGTCTCCGAGCAAGTACCACTGACGCGGACAAGTTTAGAGCGCCAGCCCGCCCGCGCAATAGGCAATTTCTCCTCTGTGGCAGAGGGGCGGCCTCCGGGAGGAGTCCCGAAGTGCGCGCCGTCACCTGCGCGGTGTCACCCTCGGGACGCGCTCCTCTCCCCCTGCGCAACCTTGCTCGGAGGCACGATTTCACTCGGGAACGGGAGTGCCGCCGACCGTCGCGACCAGGGCCGCCACCCAATCGGCAATCGCACCGAGCACCTCGGGACGCACCGCCATCGAGGGAAGTTTGGCGTAATTGCCGGGAAATCCGCTCTTGTCGGGCACCATGAAATGGTTCGTCTCGGGGAAGACGCGCGCCGTGACGCGTCGATTCCCCCCGTCGCGGAGTGCCTGCGCCAGAGCGTCCGCCTGCTCCGCCGTCACCTGCTGATCGGTTGCGCCCTGCAGGATGAGCACCGGAATCTTCACGCGCTTCGCCGTGGCGAGCGGGTCGTGATCGGCGAAGAACGTCATCCACGGCGTGCTCGCGATGATCGTGTCGAGCTGCGCCGGCACGCGCGCGAGCGCCGAGTCGCGCTTGGTCACCGAGAGGCTGGTGTCGCCTGTGATGGCGTTCCGCAGCTGGAAATCGAGGATGACGCGTCCTGTTTTCGCGGGGCCCGCGATGAGCACGATGCCCGCGAGCGCGCGATCGGTGGCCGCCACCAAGGGCGCAATGAGGCCACCCTCGCTGTGTCCCACGACAAAGAGCTTGCGCGCGTCGACGTCGTCGCGCGCGCGAAGCCAGGCGAGCGCGCTGCGCACGTCATCCGCAAAGTCGGCACTCGTGGCTGTGGCAAAGTTGCCGCCCGAGGCGCCGGTGCCGCGATCATCCAGGCGCAACACGGCCACGCCGCGACGGCCGAGCGTGTCCGCCACCCAGCGGAAGAGGCGATAGTCACCGAACGCCTGGATGCCCTCGTCGCGGTCTTGAGGGCCTGATCCCGTCACGGTGACAGCGACGGCGAGCTTCCCCGATGCCCCGCGCGGGCGCGTGAAGGTGCCCGCAAGCTCGTAGCCCCGACCCGTGGGCACTCGGACCTCTTCCGCGTCGTACGGGGCGCCAGCGGGTGCGCTGTAGTCCGGCTTGGGCAGCTTGAGTGCCGCATCATCGAGCCACGGGCCCCGCGTGATCGTCAGCCCCTGCGAGGGAATGACGCCGCCGAGGATGCGGCCGTCGGCGTCGGTGAGCGCGCGGAGCTCGACCGGTCCGAGCGCGATCACCATGGAGTCGGCCCCGACACGCTTCACCGGAAACGGCGCGGTCGCGCCATTGAGCATGAAGAGCGTCGCGTTGCCTTCGCTCGCGCCCCCCTTGATGGCCACGCGAGCCGCCAACTCCGTCAGCACCATGCTGGGATTCACGTACGGAATCGCGCCGATCTTCACCGCTGCACGGCGCACTGTCGGCGAGGCCGTGCCCACGATCACGGATCCGATGGCCGAGTCGCCCGTGAAGGTCACGTCGACACGCTGGCGCGGGGGGACGTTGGGCGCGTCGCTACCGGCGCGCACGGCCAACTCGAAGGTGCGCGGCCCATCACTGGTACGTGTCATGCTCCACGAGAGACGCGATCCGCCCGCACGCTCGATGAGATCGCCGCGCGCGCCGCGCGCGCCGAGCGACACGCGCTCCGTGGCGATGGTGTCCGTGCCGCGGGTGAGCGTCACCGACCAGCGTTCGGGCTGCTGGCCCTGCACGATCGCAGGCGCGAGGATGAGCGCCATCGCGGCGGCGCCGCGCAGCACAGGGGCCAACACCGTCGGCATCATGATTCGCTCCAGCTCGGGCGGCGCGCCAGCGGCGCAAGTCAGGGTCGCGTCAGCCCGCGAGTTCTCGCAGCAGCGCGAGCATGCGCAGGTCGAACGGATCGGGGGTGTCGTCGGTGTCGCCCTCGGGCTCGCGCTCGTTCGGCGTTTCAAGAATGAGCGGCACACCGCGCGTGCGGACATCGGCCAGCAACCAACGGAACGGCTCGATGCCGATCGTCCCCTCGCCGATGAGCATGTGGCGATCCTTGTTCGACGCCAGCGCCCCCTGCGAATCGTTGAGGTGGAAGAAGCCCGGAGGTTCACCCGTCGCGCGCTGGAACTCGTCGAGGATCGCCTTCACGGCGTCGGCTCCCGCGCCGAGATCGTGCCCACTCGCGTAGAGGTGGCAGGTGTCGAGCCCGTATCCCGTGCGCGCACGCAGTGCGGCTGGCACGTGGCTCAACATGAGCGCGATCTCTTCGGCCGTGCGCCCCATCGTGCGCCCCGCGCCGGCGGTGTTCTCGATGAGCAGCCGCGTTGGTCCCTCGGGCACAGCCGTGAGTGCCTGCGTGATGGCCGCCCCGGTGCGCGCGCATGCTTCCTCGCGACTCGAATCGCCGGCGCTGCCGGGGTGAAAGCACACCGCACCGACGCCGTACGTGCTCGATCTCTCGAACTCCTTGGCCAGCGCGAGCGCGGCCTTGGCGCACTTCTCCGGCTCGGGCGACGCCGTGTTGAGCACGTAACCGGCGTGCACCACTACAAAGCGCGGATCGATGCCCGCTTCGTTGAGCGCCGCGCGGAACGCCGCCGCCTTCTCCGGCTTCACGGTCGCCTTCTCGTTGTAGAAGGTCGGCTTGGCCGTGAACAGTTGCATGGCGTGCATGCCGGACTTTCCTGCGCGGCGCGCCGCCATCGGCGGGCCGCCGGCATCGGCGGTATGCGCGCCAAAGCGATGCATCTCGCTCACGGCCGCGGCAGATCGTCGTGTGGGGCGCCCGAGAGGTCGATCATGCGCTCGCCATACGCATACTCCACCGAGCGCGGACGCTCGAGCGTGTTGAGCCGCTTGGTGACCGTCGCAATCCGATTGGCCTGCTCGGCCACGATGTCGAGCGCCTCGGGAATCTCCTGCGGCTCGTAGAGCCCCTGCTGGAGCAGCCCGACCACCGACAGCAGCGCGGCCAGCGGGTTGTTGATCTCGTGCTGCACGGCGATTGCCGTCTCACCAATGCCGGCGAGATAGCGCGCCTCCACCAGCGCCTTCTCGGCGCTGCGCCGCGTGTCCTCGGCGGCGATGCGACGCTCCGCAATGCGAAGTCGCGTCAGGAAGACCTGCGGCGTGAGCGGCTTCGAGACGTAGTCGTCCGCGCCGGCATCGAGCACGCGCGCGAGGTCGTCATGGCCGTCCTTGGCCGTGACCATGAGGACGAACGACTTGCGGTCGGGATCTGCCTCACGGAGGCGTCGGCAGACTTCGTCACCCTCGAGCCCCGGCATCACCCAGTCGAGAATGACCAGCGCGTGTTGCCGCTGCTGCCAACCCTCCCAGGCGGCCTGACCATCATTGACCACTTCCACCTCGTGCCCGGCCGCCTCGAGAAGGGTGCCGAGCAGGAGGCGCATCATCTCGTCGTCATCAGCAAGTAGGACGCGCATCGGCGGAAATATGCAGGCCGCGCGTCCGGGGGCGAGGGTCAGGCTGCACGGCGCCCCTGCGAGGTGCGAGTTCGACCAATAGCTTTCCCGACCATGGGGCGTGCGTGCCGCCGCCCCCGTTGCCCTGCCGGCCATGACCGCCACCGCTCCCGCGTCCTCGCGTGCCGCCTCGAATGGCGCCGCTGCCTCACCCGCGTCCACGCCGCCACTCCCCGGCTTCACCGGCGTGCGTCGCGTCCCGCAGGCCATCAACGAGCCGATCAAGTCGTACGCGCCCGGTTCGAGCGAGCGCACGGAGCTCAAGGCGCGCCTCACGAGCATGAGCAACGAGCGCCCCGACATTCCGGCGATCATCGGCGGCGAGGAAATCCGCACGGGCGCGATGCACGCGGTGACAATGCCGCACGCGCACCAGCACGTGATTGCCGAGTACCACGCGGGCGGCGCGGCGCAGGCGGAGCTCGCGATCACGCGTGCCCTCGCGGCCCGCACCGAGTGGGCGGACTGGAGCTGGGAGGATCGCGCGGCGGTCTTCCTGCGCGCCGCCGACCTGCTCTGCGGTCCGTGGCGCACCACGCTCAACGCGGCCACGATGCTCGGCCAGTCGAAGAACGTCTTCCAGGCGGAGATCGACGCCGCGTGCGAGATGGCGGACTTCTTCCGCTACAACGCGATGTTCGCACAGCAGATCTACGAGGAGCAGCCGGTGGCGGCGCCGGGCGCGTGGAACACGATGGATTACCGCCCGCTCGAGGGGTTCGTGTACGCGGTGACGCCGTTCAACTTCACGGCGATCGGCGGCAACCTGCCGACCTCCGCCGCGCTCATGGGCAACGTGGTGCTTTGGAAGCCGTCGCACGCGGCGATGCTCTCGTCCTGGTACACGATCAAGCTGCTCGAGGCGGCGGGGCTGCCGCCGGGCGTGATCAACTTCGTGCCGGGTGACCCGATCGAGATCTCGAAGGTCGCGCTCGCGCACAAGGAGCTGGCCGGGGTGCACTTCACCGGCAGCACGACCGTGTTCAACTCGATGTGGGAGACGATCGGCCGCAACATGGGGTCGTACAAGTCGTACCCGCGCATCGTCGGCGAGACGGGCGGCAAGGACTTCATCCTCGCGCACCCGAGCGCCGATCCGCAGGTGGTGGCCGTGGCCGCCGTGCGCGGCGCATACGAGTACCAGGGGCAGAAGTGCTCGGCTGCCTCGCGGCTCTACGTGCCCAAGTCGCTCTGGCCCAAGGTGAAGGAGGCGATGATCGCGATGATCGCCGACATCAAGATGGGTGACACGCGCGACTTCCGGAATTTCATGGGCGCCGTGATCGACAAGAAGGCGTTCGACCGGAACGCGAGCTACCTGGCCGACGCCAAGGCAAATGCGACCGTCATCGCCGGCGGCACCGCCGACGCGAGCACCGGCTGGTTCGTGCAGCCCACGCTCGTCGAGGCGAAGACGCCGGACTATCGCCTCATGTGCGAGGAGATCTTCGGCCCCATCCTCACCGCCTACGTGTACGACGACGCGAAGTGGCACGAGACGCTCGCCGTGATTGACCGCACCTCGCCGTACGCCCTCACCGGCGCGGTGATTTCGCAGGACCGCGCGGCGCTCCTCGAAGCCACGCACGCGCTGCGCAACGCGGCGGGCAACTTCTACCTGAACGACAAGTGCACCGGCGCAGTGGTCGGACAGCAGCCGTTTGGTGGGGCGCGCGGCAGCGGCACGAACGACAAGGCCGGCTCGAAGTGGAACCTCATGCGCTGGGTCAGCCCGCGCACGATCAAGGAGACGTTCGTGCCGCCGACGCAGTACACGTACCCGCACATGGCGGCCGAATAAGTGAGCTACCGGTACTTCACGGCGGACGTCTTCACGACGGTCGCGTTCGGGGGGAACCAGCTCGCGGTACTCCCCGACGCGCGCGGCCTGACGACCGAGCAGATGCTCGCCATCACGCGCGAGTTCAACTACTCGGAGACGGTGTTCGTGCTGCCGCCGGAGCAGGGCGGCACCAAGCGCCTCCGGATCTTCACGCCGGGCACCGAGATGCCGTTCGCGGGGCATCCGACGGTGGGCACCGCGCACGTGCTCGCGGCCATCGGCGAGATCGCGCTTGCGGGCGCGGAGACGAAGATCGTGTTCGAGGAAGGGGTGGGCCCGATACCGGTGACGATCCGCGCCGAGCACGGTGTGCCGGTCTTCGCGCAGCTCTCGGCGGCGAAGCTTCCCGAATTCGGGCCACCGCCGCCCACGCGACAGACGCTGGCGGAAATGCTGTCGCTCGAGACGGACGATCTCGCGGGCGGGACGAGCCAGCCGCAGGCCGTGTCATGCGGTGTGCCGTTTTTGTTCGTGCCGCTCAAGAACCGTGACGCCGTGGCGCGCTCGCGCGTGCGCATGGACAAGTGGGATGCGGTGCTGTCGCGCTGGTGGGCGCCGTCGATCGTGGTGTTCGCGCGCGACGCGGAGCTGCCCGGCCACGACGTGCGCGCGCGCATGTACGGCCCGGGGCTGGGCGTGGCCGAGGATCCGGCCACGGGTGGTGCGGCGGTCGCGCTCGCGGGTTATCTCGCGTCGCGCGACCATCTAGCCGACGGCACGCTGCGCTGGGTGATCGAGCAGGGGTTCGAGATGGGGCGCCCGAGCATCCTCGAGATCGAGGCCGACAAGACCAAGGGGCAGATCACCGCGGTGCGAGTCGGCGGCTCGACGGTGATGATGGCCGAGGGGACACTGCGGGTCTGACCAACCGACGGCGCGCGTGAGCGCCGCTACTTCGCTGCGCCCACCGGGATTGCCGCCGTCTTCACGCGCTGCGAGAGCGGATCGGCCCACGCGATGAGCGCGGTGTCGCCGACGACCACAATGCGTGCGAAGCCGCTGGCGCGCTTGCCGCCGGTGAGCGACGCGAGGTCGGTGGCCTGCCCCTTGATCCCCTGTGCACTGACGCGACGCAGGCGCAGCACGCTCGTGTCGCGGCGCGTCTCGATCCAACCCACGAGTGCATCACCATTGGGCGTGAGCCCCACGGACACACGCCCCTCGGGACGGCCGTCCGCGATTTCCACCGGGGCGCCGAACGTCTTGCCCGTGTCCTGCGAGAAGGCGAGTCGTACGTGCGGCGTGTCGTTGGGGGCCGTAAACCACGCGAGCGCGATCGTGGCGCCCAACGCGGCAATCGAGGGGCCGTTCACGGGGCAGCCCTTGATCGTCCAGTTGTCCTTGTGCACTGGCACGCCCGCGTTGACGACGTTGCCGACGATGCGCTTCACGTAGATGTCGCGAACTTCGCCCTCCGAGCGGTCGCGGTACGCCACGATGGCGCTGCCGTTGGCCGCCGTGGTGGCCGCGGTCTGGCAGCAGTCGCAGATGCGATCATCGATCGCAAACTCTCTCGCGAGGTTGCCCTGCGCATCGAGCGTTGCGTACATGAGTTGCGTCTGGTGCTTGCTGCTGTCGGCAAGCGCGTAGTTGCGCCCGTCGAGCCAGATGAGCCCGAGCGCGTCGCCTTGCGGAAAGAACGAGACGAAGCCGTGCTCGGCCGCGATGCCGTCATGATGTGCGGGCTGCGACACGCTCCATGTCGTGCCGGCATCGGTGGACGACGTGAGCATCAGGTCGTAGCCCGCCTTGACCGACGAACCGCGCAGCCAGCCCGCCACCACCGTGCCGTTGGCCATCTCGGCCATGCGCGGAATGTCGGCCCAGTTGACCAGCAGGTCGCTGCCTTGCACCACCGTGCGCACGGCGCTCCACTGACCCTTCTCGCGCGCCACAACCTGCAGCGCGACGTTCGTGTCGCCTTGCGATTGCAGCCACGACAACCAGACACGCCCGTCGCGTCCAACTGTCAGGCTCGGTTGCGCACTGCCCTCCGGCGCGGGGTTCTCGACCATGATCGGTGCGGGCGGCTTCGGCGTGTCACCGCAGGCGGCGAGGCCAAGGCTCCAGAGGAGGGCACAGCAAACCGTTCGCGTGATCAGGTGCTGCTGGGCGGGAAGCTGCATTGGGGCGCGACAAGGTGTGGTGTGAAAGCAACATGATCGAGTCGAATTCGGAGCTTGAGGGGCTAAAAGTAGCTCGATCGGGAGAGAAACCCGCCTGCCTACCGCGGCCCGGTGCTTGCAATTGCCGTGGGGACATTCCTTTGGAGGTTTCGCATGAACCGCAAGATCTCGGCTTTGGCCGGGTTGGCGCTGTTGGTGGCACCGGCGGTCCTGCCGGCGCAGTCCTGGATCAACTGGACGTACAAGTCGGCACCGTCGCGCATCGCGCCCGACACGGTGAAGGGTACGCTGACGTTCGGCTCCCAGACCGTCAACGCGACGTGGATCGGCACCAACTACTTCGCGAACCTGAACAACACCGGCACGAACTACTGGACGCCCCTGGCGGCGTTCTCGACCGGCAGCGTGACGGGCCCGGGCACCTCGGACATCATCGCGCTCTACGCACCGTCGCACAACGTGCTGACGTTCGACAACCCGGTGGCGAACCTCTACATGGCGCTGAACAGCCTCGGTCAGCCGGGCCTCGCCGTCACGTATGCGTTCGACCAGAATTTCACGCTCGTGAAGGACAACTCCGGGTTGCCATGCCCGTATTGGGGTTGCGGCTCGCTCACGGGCAGCGGCACGAGCTTGCTCACGGGCGTCGAGGGCAGCGGCATCATCCAGTTCAGCGGCAATGTCTCGTCGCTGACCTGGGACTCGACGCAGGAAGGCTGGCACGGCTTCACGGTCGGCGCGGCCGACATCGGCACCACGGTGCCGGAACCGTCGAGCTGGATGCTGATGGGAACGGGGCTGCTCGGATTGGTTGGCGTCGGGCGTCGGCGCAAGTAACCGGCGAGAGGACCAGGCCAGAACGGGGCACCCTTCGTCTCGAGGGGTGCCCCGTTCTTCGTTTGGTTCCGGTCGGTGCCTAGAAGCGCGCGTCCACCGAGAAATCCACGCGCCACTGCTGCGTCGGGAAGATGCCGCGCGCCACGTCGAGGCGAAGCAGCCCGTCGAGGATACTCGCGCCCACGCCTGCGCCCGAGAGCGGCCGCCCCGGAGCGAGCCATTCCTTCTTGCGACCGGTCCAACCCGCGTCATAGAAGCTGATGATCCGGAAGCCCGCTCCGCCGTACGCGAGCTCCGATCGTGTCAGCCAGTACGCCGTGCCACCCGGCGTGCCCACGATGCCGCCACGATCCGCCGCCGAACCGGTTGGGAGACCGCGGATCGTGTTGAGGCCACCCAGAAAGAACAGTCGCTGCTGCGGCACGTCACCGAAGGCCGCACCACCGCCCGCAGTGAACGAGAAGATGAACGGCCCGACGATGGGATGCTGCACGTTGAGGTCGATCGCACCGCGCTGGTAGCTCCAGTCACCGACGCCGAGCTCCGCGCGACCGTCGGCGAAGAAGCGCCAGTCGTCGGGATTCAGTCCGGCTTGACGACGCACACGCGTGCTCACGCCATAGCTCGAACCGGCGCGCGCGGTGAGGTTGGGCACGAAACCGGGATCGTTGTCTCCACCGAAGAGCGAGCGACGCGTGACCACCGGCATGTTGTCCTGCTGCTCGGCGAACACGCGCACCTCCTCGTCGCGCTTGGGGCCCGTGCGCCAGACGAGTTCGGCACCGGTGGAGCGATAGTAGAACCCTTCGTCGCGACCATACAGCAGCGCCGCAAGTGACGCACCAAAGCCGAACGGGCTGCCGTAGTCGCTCGCCACCGACGTGCGCCGGTACCCGGCCAGGTCGAATACGCGGCGCCCGTTCGAGAGCTCCACGCCGCCCTCGCCAATCAACGTGGACTCGCCGGCGTTGTAGCGAGCCTGCGCGTGCCAGGTGTAGCCGCCGCCCAGCGACTGGCGGGCCCCGATGCCGCCCGAAAAACCCTCCACGCGGTTGTAGCGCATGGCGCCGTCAGCGTACGAGAACTGCCACTGGATCTTCTGCGGCGCGAAGCCCGGCTGCAGCCCGAGGCCGAGCGCCTTCACGAGTTCGTCGCGCTCAGCCGACCCGAACACGTCCTCTCCCACGTCGTAGATGGACGGCGGCAAGTCCTTCGAGTGCGCGAGCACCGCCGTATCGCACGGTACGCGCACCGACACGGGCAGCGTGTTGCCGTAGCGCAGCTCGGTGCTCACGCGGAAGCCACCACTGGCGGCACACTCGGCCTTCCGGTCCGCCTCACGCGCTGCAACGCGCGCCTCGCGCCGGGCCGCGCGCGCCTTGCGAGCACTGTCGCTGTTGGCGCCTGGCTTCGCGTTCGGACCAACACCGGCGTCGGCCATGATGCTGTCGCGCCGCGCACGCGCGACGGAATCGCGCGCCGAACGCCCACGCGGTGCGCGTCCCGATTCCACGCTCGCCTTCGCGCCATCGGAGCCGATGCCAACCGAGACCGTCTTGGTCGCAACGCTGTCGGCGTCTTCGTCATAGTCACTGAAGTTGTCGCCGCCGAACATGCCGCCCGAGTTGTTCGTGCTGTGGCGCTTGGCGGCCACGATGATCGGGAGCGCCGCCTCACCCTCGGCGTTGACGCTCACGTAGGTGTAGCGCTCCTCCATGCGCACCGGCAGGCGCATGAAGCCCACGCGCGCATACGCCTCGAGCGCGCTCGAGCGCGGCATCCAGACGCCGTTGTACAGGCCGTAGTCCTGCGTCACCGACTGCAGGTCCACTTCCATGGGGAGGATGAGGGGCTTCACGAACAGCGGGATCTCGTCGAGGTCCTTCTTGTCCGACGAATCGCCGAGTTCGCGCGCCATCTCCATTGGCCGCATCGGCTCCGCGAGGCGATAGACGGCGCGCACGAGCTGGCCGCTGCTCATGTCAAACCAGAACGAGCCGACGATGAGGTTGCCCTTGGGTTGACGCGCGGTGATGCGGAGTTCGCGCAGCCGGATGGTGCGGTCCTTGGAGATCGCGAGCGACAGCGAATCGCCGGTGGCGTAGCGGTAGTACGCCTCCGACCCGGAGGCGAGCGGGTGCACGGCGGCGCGCTCGTCCACCTGCGCGCGCGCAATGCCGCCCCCCATCCACAACTGCTCCTTGCCGGGATACCACGGAATCGGCGCCATCTCCCCCATGGTGCCGTTGTTCATCTCCTTCTCGGCTTCCTTGCCGCCGATCCCCTGGATGATGGGCATGACTGTGCGCGAGCCGGTGAGCTCGAGGTGCACGCCCACGTTGCGCTGCCAGCGCACATGCGCGGAGTTCTCCACGCGAAATGCGAGCCGCTCGCGACCGAGCAGCTTGAAGCCCAGGCCGGCCGAGAGCCGCTGGTAGGTGGTGGCTTCGTAGGAGGCGATGCCGTTGTCGTTCTTGACGCGCGCCGCGCGCGCCAGCGCCAGCAGGTCACGGGCCGCGGGGTCGGCAAAGGCGCTCTGGCGGAGTTCATTGGTGACTGCGATGCGTCGTGCACCACTCTTCTTGTCCGCCAGCACGGAGTCGCGCGCGATCCGTTCCTCGACGTTCACCGGCTTGAGCGTGTCGCCGGCCGCGACGCGCCTGCGACGCGCCTTCGTCGAGTCGCGCTGCGGCGAGGCAGGCGCGGGATCCTGAGGCAGGGCGACAAGCGCCGCGAGCACGAGCGTGGCAAGCATGGACGTTGACCGATTGAAGCGAGCGCACGACGGCGAACGCCCACCGTACGACACCACACGGCGGGCAGTTTCGACACGGTACCCACCCCCCGGTTTATCTTTGGGTCCATGCCCCCCGTCGCCAGTCCGCCCCGCGCACTCGAGGTTCGCGGCCTGGTCAAGCGCTATGGCAGCGTGACCGCGGTCAACGGACTCGACCTCGAGATCTTTCCCGGCGAGTGCTTCGGACTGCTCGGCCCCAACGGCGCGGGAAAAACCACCACCATCGAGATCTGCGAGGGGCTCACCACCCCCGACGCCGGCGAGGTGACCGTGCTCGGCCGCCGCTGGGATCGCGACGAACGTGCGCTCCGCGAACGGCTGGGCATCGCGCTCCAGGAGACCCAACTCTCCGACAAGCTCTCGGTCGAGGAGACGCTGCAGCTCTTCCGCTCCTTCTACGCCGACCCGCGCTCGGTGGACGAGGTCATCGATCTGGTCTCGCTCGGCGAGAAGCGAACGGCGCGCGTGGTGCAGCTCTCGGGCGGGCAGAAGCAACGACTCGCCGTGGCGTGCGCACTGGTGGGCAATCCGGAGCTGCTCTTTCTCGACGAGCCCACGACCGGACTCGACCCGCAGTCGCGCCGTCAGCTGTGGGAGATGGTCGAGCAGTTCAAGGCGACGGGACGCACGGTGCTGCTCACGACGCATTATATGGACGAAGCCGAACGACTCGCGGATCGCGTCGCGATCGTGGACCACGGCAAGGTGATCGCGCTCGGCACTCCGCAGCAGCTGATCGCGTCGCTGGGCGCGGAGCACGTGGTGGCGTTCTCGCTCGCGCACGAGGCGAGCGTGAGCCTGGATACGCTGCGCGCGGTCGAAGGGGTGAAGGCCGCGCGCGTGGATGCGGGCACGTACGAGTTGCAGGTGACCGCGGTGCACCACGCCTTGCCAGCGCTGCTCGGCACACTCGAGCGCAGTGGGCTCACGCTCGCGGAGCTGCGCACGCACTCCCCCACGCTCGAAGACGTCTTCGTCGCGCTCACGGGGCGCGCGCTTCGGGAGGGCTAGCATGACCGACGTCACGCACACGTCCGCGCGACCTGCCGAACCGTCCCGCACTCCGCGCACCCCGCGCACCTGGCGCGACCGCTCGATCGTACAGCTCACGTTCGTGCGGATGCGCGAGTTCTTCCGTGAGCCGGAGGCGGTGTTCTGGACGTTCGGCTTTCCGCTCGTGCTCGCGGGCGGACTGGCCGTGGCGTTCCGCAACAAGCCGGCTGAGGCGGTGCCGATCGGCGTGGTCACCGGTGTGCCCGGCAGCGATCGTGCGCGGGCATCGCTCAGTGGCACGAGCGGGTTGATCGTCGATGCGCTGCCGCTTGATTCAGCCGAGCGTGCGCTGCGCACGGGTACGATTGCGGTGCTGGTGGTGCCCAAGGGCGACAGCGCGGTGGAGTACCGATTCGACCGCGAGCGTGCGGAGGCGCGCACGGCACGGTTGATTGCCGACCAGGCGCTGCAGCATGGCGCCGGCACGGTAGGCGCCGTGAAGAGCACGGAGCTGACGCTCACCGAGCCCGGCTCACGCTACATCGATTTCTTCATTCCGGGGTTGCTCGGAATGAACCTGATGGGCTCGAGCGTCTGGTCGATCGCGTTCGGCGTGGTGAACGCGCGGAGCAAGAAGCTGCTCAAGCGACTGACGGCTACACCAATGTCGCGCGCGGAGTACTTGCTCTCGTTCGTGCTGGCGCGACTCATGTTCCTCTCCTTCGAGATGGCGGCGATCCTCGGGCTCGGAGTTTTCGTGCTCGGCGTCCCCGTGCGCGGGTCGTTCGCACTCGTGGCGGGGATTTCGCTGCTGGCGTCGTTCGCGTTCAGCGGCATCGGGTTGCTGGTGGCCTCGCGCGCCAAGACGGTGGAGGCGGCGAGCGGCCTCACCAACCTCGTGCTCTTCCCGATGTGGATCTTTTCGGGGGTATTCTTCGCATCTACACGCTTTCCGGACGCGATGCGACCCGTCATCAAGGCGCTGCCGCTCACGGCCACGAATGACGCGCTGCGCGCGGTGATGTTGCAGGGCGCCGGTGTGGGCGCGGTATGGCCGCAGCTCGCGGTGCTCACCGTCTGGCTCGTGGTCTGCTTCCCGCTGGCGTTGAGGCTGTTCCGGTGGCGGTAACGCGCTCCACACCGACCAAAACGCAGGTCCTGCTCGCTTTCCTCGCGGTGTACGTGCTGTGGGGGTCGAGCTACATCTCGATTCGCGTGGCGATCGAGAGTATTCCGCCGTTCCTCATGTCGGGCACGCGCAACGTGCTGGCGGGCGTGGTGCTCGGCCTCTGGGCGTTCAAGAGCGACGCGCCGCGCCCGCGGGCAATCGAGATCCGCGCCACGGCATTGACCGGCCTGCTCATGCTCTGCCTCGGCAACGGCTCCGTGACCTGGGGCGAGATGTTCACCGCGTCGGGGCGAGTTGCGCTGATCGTGAGCATGACGCCGGTCTGGTTCGTGCTCATCGAATGGCTGCGCCCGGGCGGCACGCGACCCTCGCCGCTCCTGCTCACCGGCCTCGCGATCGGCGCGTCGGGGGTGGCGCTGCTGGTCGGCGCGGACGCCATCTCCGGCACGCACGCCCCTGGTGCGCTCATTGCGGAGGTCATCGTGCTCTCGGGCTCACTCTCGTGGGCGCTGGGTTCGATGTACTCGCGGCACGCGCCCCTGCCACAATCGAACGCCGTGGCGAGCGCGTTGCAGATGATCTTCGCGGGCAGTTACCTGATCGCGTTCGGTGGCCTGCGGGGCGAGTGGAGCGCATTCCATTGGGCGCAGGTGACGCCGCGATCGATGGTGGCGTTCACGTACCTCGTGCTGGGCCCGTCGATCATCGGCTACAGCGCGTTCACCTGGTTGCTCAAGGTGAGCACGCCAGCCAAGGTCAGCACGTACGGCTTCGTGAACCCGGTGATCGCCGTTTTCCTCGGCTGGCTGGTGGTCGGTGAAGAGGTGACGAGTCGCATGATCACGGCGACGCTCGTGATCGTGGCGGGGGTCGCACTCATCACGTGGGCGCGCACGCCGCAACCGGCGCCGCTCGAGCCGGAGCCGGAGAGCGAACACGCGTAGCGTGCGACGCCACCATGCGCCGGCCACACTAACTTCTGCCCCATGACCGACAACGCCCCCGGACCGCGCCGCGCCATGAGCGATTCGTTCGCCACCGTTTCTGGCCCCGCTGATGGCTGGGAGGCGCACGTCGGCCGCGACATCGACGGCACGCCGCTCGAGGCGCCGGGCGACCTTCCCGTCGAACTCTTCCGCACGCATGCAGCGGAACTCGTCGAGTGGATTGCGAAGTATCTCGCGGCACCGGAACGCTTTCCCGTCGTGTCGCGGGTGACACCGGGCGACATCGCGCGCGCGCTGCCCACCGCACCACCGCGCACGGCCGAACCGCTCAGCGAGATTCTCGCCGACGTCGAGCGTGTCATCGTCCCGGGTCTCACGCACTGGAACCATCCGGGCTTCTTCGCCTACTTCGCAAATTCGGCATCGATTCCCGGCATCCTCGGCGAGCTGATCACCACCGCGCTCAACCAGAACGCGATGCTCTGGAAGACGAGCCCCGCGGCCACGGAGCTCGAGCAGGTGGCCATGGACTGGCTGCGACAGCTGCTGGGCCTCGGTCGCGGCTGGTTCGGGATGATCACCGACACGGCGAGCATCTCGACCTTCCTCGCGATCGCAGCCGCGCGCGAGGCGCGCCCCGAACTCGACGTGCGCGGCAAGGGGCTCGCCGGTCGCGCTGACCTCCCCGTGATGCGCGTCTATTGCTCGCTGCACGCGCACACGTCGGTAGACAAGGCGGTGATGGCGCTCGGCCTTGGCCACGAGAACTGCGTGCACATCCCGGTGGATGAACAGTTCCGAATGCGCCCGGATGCGCTGGCGGCCGCGATCGCCGAGGATGTGGCGCGTGGCATGTTGCCCATCTGTGTGGTCGCCACCGTGGGCACCACCAGCGTCGCGGCCATCGATCCGGTGCCCGAGATCGCCGAGATCGCGCGCGCGGCCGGCGCGTGGCTTCATGTGGACGCGGCCTACGGCGGCGCGGCAGCGGTGGTGCCCGAGCTCGCCGGCATTCTCGACGGCGTCGATGAAGCCGACTCGGTCGTGATGAACCCGCACAAGTGGTTGTTCGTCCCCATGGATTGCTCGGCGTTGTGGGTCAAGCATCCGGAGGTGCTCAAGCGCGCCTTCAGCCTCGTGCCCGAGTATCTCGTCACGCGTGAGCAGGACGCGGTGCTCAACTACATGGACTACGGCATCCAGTTGGGGCGTCGCTTCCGCGCGCTCAAGCTCTGGATGGTGATGCGCGCATACGGCGCCGACGGGCTCGCCGCCCGCGTGCGCCAGCAGATCGCGCTCACGCGCGCCTTCGCGAGTTGGGTGCGCGCGGAGCCGCACTGGGAGGTCGTCGCACCGGTACACCTCTCGCTCGCATGCATCCGCCATGCACCGCCCGGCCTCGATGCGGCGGCCACCGATGCGCACAACGAGCGCGTCATGCACGCCGTCAACGCGAGCGGCGAAGCATTCCTCTCGCACAACCGGACCAACGGACAACTCGTGCTGCGCTTTGCCATCGGCAACATCCGCACCGACGAGCGACATGTGCGTCGCGCGTGGGACCTCCTGCGTGCCGCGACAGCCGCAGACCTGCGGTGAACAACCTGCCATGAACGACCTGCGCCGGTCGCAGTGGCTCGACCTCGCCAGCCTCGACCTGCGCAGGAACCGTTCGGGACGGCCGCGCCGACGCTGGCCCGTGGCGTTGGTGGTAGTTGTGGCGCTCTTCGCGCTCCCCTTTGCGGGTTGGCACCTCGTGCCGCGTGCGAGCAGTGGTGTCGTGATCGTGGACAAGACGGTGCCACGTCCCGGCGGCCGCAAGCACGCGCGCCTCATGTGGTGGCTCACACACGTGCGCGTGCCGACACCGGGCGGCGACTGGTGGGACGCGACGCGCGACTACGTCGGGTTCGACCCGGTCGCAGCGCGCGGCACACTGCTCGACAGCGCGAAGCTCGCGGGTGCGCGGCTCGCCTACCTCGCCGACGCGTACGGCGTGTACTCCGGCGACACCGCCGCGAGCGCGACTGCGCCCGCCGCCGCGCCCGCGGAAGCGCGCTCGACGGTTGTGTTCGCCGGCGTGCAACTCGGCGAGGCGCGCGCACTGTCTGCATTCCGTGCACGCGGTGGCGCGGTGGTGGCCGAGTTCAACGCGCTCGAGAACCCCACCACTGGCACGCCCGCTGGCGCAATCCTCGAGCAACTCCTCGGCGCACACTACCTCGGCTGGATCGGGCGCGGCTACGACGACCTTGCGAGTAACGACGAGGTGCCCACCTGGATGCGCGCCAAGTGGCTTCGTCGTCATCGCACGCCGTGGACCTTCTCCGGGCCTGGATACGTGATGTTCGGGGAGAACGATGACCGAATCGCCGTCGTATTGGGCGAGCACGTCACGGGGCCGCATGCCCTCACGTTCGAGGTGGAGCTTCCGCTCGATCCGCTCATCCGCGGGGTGACGAGCGGCGCCGAATTCCGCTCGTGGGTGTCGGGCATCGAAGCAACCGACAGCAGCGTGGTGCTCGCGTCGTGGATGCTGCACGTGGACACCGCGGCACGCGCCCAGCTTGCGCGCGAGGGCTTTCCGCTGCGCTTTCCGGCGATCGTGCGCCGGACGACTGGTCCGCTCGCTGCGTACATCACCGCAGACCTGAGCGACGCGCCGGTCGCGCTCCCGTACGTGCAGCGCACCGTGCTGCTCGACTGGTGGCGCGCCCGTCGCGTGAACGGCGCCGTCGGTGACGAGGGCGACCTGGATTTCTTTTGGCGGGTGGCCGCGCCCGTGTGGGACGCGACCCTCCGCCTCAGCGATTCGACGCGCCGCTAGTCGCCTGCCACCGGCTGCAGACCAGCGGGCACGCGATGCTCGCCCGTCGCCTGCGCCACCTTCATGCCGAACCGGCGCGCGAGCGCGGAGCGCCAGTCGTCCATGATCTCGTAGAACGTCGGAATCACGATCAGCGTCAGCACGGTGGACGTGATCGTGCCGCCGATGACGGCAAGGCCGAGCGGAGCGCGGAACTGTGAACCCTCGCCACTGCCCAGCGCCACCGGGATCATGCCCGCGATGAGCGCGAACGTGGTCATGAGGATCGGGCGCAAGCGGATCGCGCCCGCCTCGATCAGCGCCTCGCGCAATGGCATCCCCTGCTTCTCCCGCGCCCACTTGGCGAAGTCGATGAGCAGGATCGCGTTCTTGGCCACGATGCCGGCGAGGAGGATGACGCCGATCATGGACATGATGTTGATCGTCTTGCCGCCGAGCATGAGCGCGAGCATCACGCCGATGAGCGAGAGCGGCAGCGAGAGCAGGATCGCGAGCGGGTCGAGGAACGACCCGAACTGCACCACGAGGATGAAGTACATGAGCATCACCGCCACGCCGAGCGCGGAGAGGATGTTCGTGAAGATCTCCGCCTGGTCCTTGGCCTGGCCGCCCTGCGACACCTTGATGCTGGCCGGCTTCGGGATCTTCTTGATCCGCGCCTGGATGTCACTGTTCACCTGGCCAAGCGAGCGTCCGCCGGTGTTGGCCTGGATGATGATGACCTTGTCACGGTCGAGGTGGCTGATGATCGCGGGCCCGAGTGTCTGGCGCACGGTCGCGATCTGGCCGAGCGGCACCGTGGTCTGCGCGCCCCCGGGCGCGCCGACGATGAGCGGCATCCGTTCGAGATCGGAGCTGCGGCGCCGCGACTCGGGGTCGAGGCGCACGCGCACTTCGCGCGTCTCGCCGCTGGGGTCCACCCAGTCGCCGGTCTTGATGCCCGCGAAGGCCGGGCGCAACGACTGCGCCACCGCGCCGACGGTCACGCCGAGCGATCCCGCGAGGCTGCGATTGAGCTGCACGTCGAGCTCGGGCTTCTGCCCCTTGGTGCTCAGGCCGATGTCCACGGCGCCCTTGGTGGCGCGGACTTCGGTCAGGACCGCGTTCGCGTAGGCCGTGAGCTCGGGGCCGTTGTTGCCCTGCAGCTGCAGCTGGATTTCCTTGCGGCTGCCACCGAAGTCCGACGAGAAGACGGATACCTGCGCACCACCGACCTGCTTCACTTCCTGGCGCAGCAGCGCGGCGAGCTGCGTGACCGACACCGACCGCTCCGACTTGGGCGTGGTCTTGACGAAGATGTTGGCCGCATCGACCGCGCCGCTCGCGCCACCGATGGTGGTATAGGTGTAGAGCACTTCCTTGTGCGCGCGCGCGATACGCGCCGCTTCCTCGGACTTGAGGCGCGTGTAGTCGAGGTTCGAGCCGGGCGGCGTCTCGATCGCGACGTTGAACTCCGAGCGGTCGTCTTCGGGCGTGAGTGACGTGCCCACGAGACCGAAGTAGGGCAGCGACAGCGCGCCGACGAACGACCCCACCGCCAGCGCCACCATGGCCAGGCGGTGGTCCAGCGCCCACGCAATCACGTCGCGGTACCGGTCCGCGAGGCGGTTGAACCAGATGTTGAATTTGTCGAGCGTCTTCGTGATGAAGTTCTTCTTGTCCTCCGGCACGTGCGGGTCGGGCCAGTACGCGGAGAGCATCGGATCGAGCGAGAACGAGACGAACAGCGATACGAGCACCGAGCAGGCGATGGTGAGCGCGAACGGCTTGAACCACTGCCCCGAGAGCCCGTTGATGAACGCGATCGGCACGAACACGGCCACGATGGAGAAGGTCGTCGCCGCGACGGCAAGGCCGATCTCGTCGGTGCCCTCGCGCGCCGCGGTGTAGTGGTCCTTGCCCATCTCCACATGGCGCACGATGTTCTCGCGCACCACGATGGCGTCGTCGATCAGGATGCCGATGGCGAGCGAGAGGCCCAGCAGCGACATCGTGTTGAGCGTGAAGCCGAAGAGCCACACCGCCACGAAGCTCGCCAGCACCGACACCGGCAGCGCGAGGCCCGTGATCACGGTCGAGCGCCACGAGTTGAGGAAGACGAAGACGACGAGCACGGTGAGGGCGGCGCCCTCGAGGAGCGTCTCCTGCACGTTCTTTACCGAACGATCGACGCGCACGCCGGCATCACGAACCACGTTCATGGTCACGCCGGCAGGAAGCTTCTGCTTGATCTCGTCGAGTCGCTTGTTGAGGCGCAACGAGAGATCCGTCGTCGATGCCTCCTTCGACTTCTTGATGTCGACGCCGACCGCTTCCTTGCCGTTGTACAGCGCCAGCGTGCGCGGTTCCTCGGTGCCGTCGCGCACCGTGGCCAGCTGCCCGAGGCGAATCGGCACGCCGTTGCGCGTCGTCACCACGAGGTTGGCGAACTCCGCGGGATCCTCGAGGCGCCCCTGCAGGCGGATCGTCTTCTCCTGCATCGCTCCCTCGAGCCGCCCCACCGGGGCCGCCAGATTCTGGCTCTGCAGCGCCTGCACCACCTGCGCCACTCCCACGCCGTTGGCGAGCAACGCCTGCGGGCGCAGCTCGACCGTCAGCTCGCGCTTCACCTCGCCGGCCACCGAGACATCGGCCACGCCGGCAAGCGAGCGGAACTCGCGCGTGATGCCCGGATCCACGAGCCGCGTCAGCTGTGCCGGCGAGAGCGACGACGAACTCAGCGTGATCGACATGACGGGCCGATCCGTATCCGAGAGCTTCTTGAGGATCGGCTCCTCCATCTCCTGCGGCAGGTCCTGCCGCTTGAGCGAGATGGCATCGCGGATGTCCTGCTGCGCCTCCTGCAACGGCTTCTCGAACTTGAACCAGGTGATGATCGAGGCGAAGCCGTCGCGCGCCTCGCCCTGCACGAAGTCCACCCCCTGAATGCTCTGGATGGCTTCCTCGATCGGCTCGAGGACCTCGCGCTCCACCTGGTCAGGCGATGCACCGGGGTAGATGATCGTCGTAGCCACGATCGGCGGCGCGACGTCGGGGAATTCGTCGGTCTTCAAGCGCAACAGCGCGAACAACCCGAAGACCACCAGGCCCAGCATCGAGACCACGGTGATGAGTGGGCGCTTGATCGCAAAATCGGAGATGAGCATCGCGTCGACTCCCTAGTTGGTCTTGGGGGCGGCAGCCTTGTCGCCCGGCGCCGATACCGTCACCTTCGTCCCGGCGCTGATTCCCTGCGCGGCGCCGACGAGCACGGTGTCACCGGCCGAGAGGCCGGCGCGGATCTCGTACAGCTCGGAGACCTTGTCGTGCAGGCCGAGTTCCACCGTCACCTGCTCCACCGTGCCACTCTTGAGTCGCATGACGAACGGCGCGAGGCCGCGCGCGTCCACTGCGGCCGCCGGCACGAGTAGCCCCGAGCGCGATGCGCTCGCGATGCGCCCTTCGGCGAAGAGTCCGCTCACGAGCGGCGTCCCCCCCCTACCCACTTCATTGGGGATGGCTGCGTAGACGCGCACCTGTCGCGTGACAGGATCGGCGCTCGGATTGATGCGCGTGATGCGCCCGACAAACTTGCGGCCGCCATAGCCGTTCACCACGAACTTGACCGCGGCGCCGATGCGCACCTGACCGAGCTGCTCGGCTGGCACCGAGGCCTCGAGCCGCATGCTCGACGGATCAATGATCGTGAACATCGCCGCGCCCGGCGAGACGACGTCGCCCGCCGACACCGTACGCTCGCTCACGACACCGCCAAACGGCGCCACGAGCTTGG
>JAYTVE010000098.1:0-2328 GCA_043744185.1 Gemmatimonadota bacterium
GGACCGAGTACTTCGAGCGTGTACTCGGCGCCGGGAATGGTGATCTTCTCGCTGCGCGTGCCGGCGCCGTCCGCCTCGGCCGCGATGGCGGCCGTGTCGAGGGGGGTGCCGCGCGGCGTATCGCGATGGGCCGCATCGCGAAGGGGCACCCCGCCCAACCCGATCGCCGCAGTCACACGGCGTGGCGGGGGCGCGTTCTTGAGGTCGTCGGTGCGCGTGCCGATCGGCGGCGTCATGCGCGGCGTACCGACCGGCGGCGTCATGCGTGGCATGCCAATGGGCGGCGTCACGCGCTGCGAACCAATCGGCGGCGTCATGCGTGCTGCACCCTGATCCAGCGCGGTCGAGCCGATGGCCGGGGTCATCATCGAGGCACGGCCACCCGGTGCGGTGTCGCGCAGCACGCGCACGGCGGCATGGTTGAGCGCGATGTCGCCCACGAGCTGATCGGTGTCGGTGCGATGCACCGCGATGATCGGGATGAACTTCCCGACCGTGTGCAGAAAATCCGAGAGGCGCTGGCGGTCGGCGATGTGCAGCTGCCCGCGAATGCGCGCGTCGGTCGTGAGGATCACCTCGACATGGCGCACCGCCACCTGTCCGGTGGCGCCGGCCACCGGCACGTCGCCTTCGACGCCGTACGCATACAGGATATGGTCGGCTTGCAGCACGGCGTGATTCACCTGCTCTTCCACCGGCAAAATCCACTGCGCTGCCACGAGATTCACCCAGCCGCCCTTGCGGGTGCCGAGGTACGGCGCGAGCGCCTGACCGTCGTTGAGGAAGATGCCTCCTTCAACTTCAGAGCCATCGCGCAGCACGAGGTGCACGCGGCGCGGCTTGCTCTGCAAGCTGCGCGGCGGAGGAGTCTGTGGAGTAAGCGCCATGTGATTACCGTGAAATTGCGCAACGCGCGCCGCGGTGCAACCTCCAAGAGTCGGCGGGCAACGCCAGCAGGACACATTTCGACCGGCGACGCACCGCAAGTATCTGTATCACAACGAGTTGAATGCGACGCTGCCCCCAGTTACCTTGCGAGGCTGGCCGCGACTCCCCTTTCACCACCGCTCCGTGCAGCTCGACCGCATTCGCAACTTCTGCATCGTTGCCCACATCGATCACGGCAAGTCGACACTCGCCGACCGCCTGATCGAGGCCACCGGCATGCTCCAGAAGCGTGAGATGAAGGCCCAGGTGCTCGACACCCTGGACCTCGAGCGGGAGCGCGGCATCACGATCAAGCTGAACGCGGTCCGGATGAGCTATGACGCCAAGGATGGTGTCACGTACGAGCTCAACCTCATCGACACCCCGGGGCACGTCGACTTCACGTATGAGGTCTCGCGTTCGCTCGCCGCCTGTGAAGGCGCGATCCTCGTCGTCGATGCCTCGCAGGGAATCCAAGCACAGACGCTCTCGAACCTGTTCCTCGCGATGGACGCGGGCCTCGAGATCATTCCGATCCTGAACAAGATCGACCTGCCGGGCGCGGAGCCCGAGAAGCGCCGCCAGGAGGTCGTCGACCTCATTGGCTGCAAGCCCGAGGACATCCTCCTCGTCAGCGCCAAGGAAGGCCTCGGCATCCCCGAGCTGCTCGAGGAGGTCGTCGCCAAGGTGCCGGCGCCTTCCGGCAGCCCGTCGGCACCGCTCCGCGCGCTCGTGTACGACTCGTACTACGACAAGTACCGCGGCGCCATCCCGAGCATCCGCGTCGTCGACGGCACGATCCGCAAGGGCACGCGCATCACCTTCGGCACCAACGACAGTGTCTACGAAGTGGGCGAAGTCGGCTACAACCAGCTGCGCCAGGTGCAGGTCGAGCAACTCACTGCGGGCGAAGTCGGCTACGTCGTCGCCTCCGTGCGCTCGGTCAAGGAAACGCGCGCCGGCGACACCGTCTTCGACGCCGACAATCGCGCCACCGAGCCGCTCCCCGGCTACATGGCGGTCAAATCGTTCGTCTTCGCCGGCATCTTCCCGACCGACACGCAGCAGTACGAAGACCTGCGCGACGCGCTCGAGAAGCTCCAGCTGAACGACGCCTCGCTCCAATACCAGCCGGAAACGTCCACCGCGCTCGGCTTCGGCTTCCGCTGCGGTTTCCTCGGCCTCCTGCACATGGAGATCGTGAAGGAGCGGCTCGAGCGCGAGTTCAACCTCGATCTCGTCACCACGGTGCCGAGCGTCGAGTACCACGTCACCAAGACCGACAACACCGAGCTGCTCGTCGAGAACCCGGCGCTCATGCCGCCGGCGGCGGTCATCGACCGCATCGAGGAGCCGTTCGTGAAGGCGCGCATCATGGTGCCCACCGACTACATCGGGCCG
>JAYTVE010000099.1:0-2327 GCA_043744185.1 Gemmatimonadota bacterium
GTCTCGCGCGGGCCCGTCTCGAGCGTCACCGAGCTCGGCACCGAGAGCAGCACGGACGATCCGACACGCGCGATCTCGCCGCCCAGGTAGCGCACCGCAATGCGACGCATGTGCCGCAGCGCCATCGGGCGCGCGAGCATCCCGGGCACGGTCCGCATGAGGGTGCGAGAGAGCGGCGCGACGCGGGCGTACGCCTCGTTGGCGAGATACCGGCCGGCGGAACGAAAGACGACCTCCGCATCGGTTCGGCGCCCGCAGAGCCTGGCAATCGCCACGGCTTCGTCGAAGGGAATGCGCTGGCCGCGGCGCACCGCTTCGTTGTAGCGGCGTACCTGCGCGTACACCGTCTCGGAGAGGCCGAGACGTTTGTTTCTCAACTCGGGGACGAGCTCGGCTTCGAGGTCGCCGTCCGGGGCGTCCACGAGGCGGACGGCTTCCAGGAGGGCCAGCGGAACGAGAGCGTCCACCGTGCGGGGTATCGTTCGGTCAGTCACGGCGGCGGAAGGTAACAGATGCCGAGCCCGAACGGGGCACGACGAGTTGGGAACTGGAATCGGGCGTAGCGCCTTAGGGTGGCGGGTTGTACCGCATTGAGACCCTCCCTATGGACTCGCATAGGACTCTCCCTCCTCAACCGCACCAGAAGATGCCGGCTCGCGATTCCCTGCACGAGCTCCCGGACGGCTGTCGCGAATTCGCGCTGCAGCTCGAGGTGCTCCTCGATGGCGAACTGGATGGACAGCAGGCCGAGCTGGCCCTGCGACACCTGCAGCGCTGTCACGAGTGCCAGCATCGGGCGGATCACGCCTGGCGCTACCGTGAGGTGATGCAACGGGCGCGCGACCCGGATCGCGCTGCCCCCGAGCTGCTGGAGCGCGTGCGCACTTTGCTGCGAGAGGCGAGCGCCCCGCCGACGCCCGCCTCGTGATCGAGCGGGGCCTCGCCGGGTTCGCCACCGCCGGCGTCATCGCATTCGTCGCGTATCGCGCCGGTTCGTTGTCGACGTCCGGCGCCGTCGCGGCGACGCTCACGGGCACCGTCGCCATCGCGGCCAGTTGGGGATGGGGGGCGCTCCTCGTGGGCTACTTCGTGGCCTCTAGCCTGCTGACACGCATGGGCGCGGAGGTGAAGGCCGCGCGAACCGGTGGCGTGGTCGAGAAGGGCGGCGCGCGCGATGCCTGGCAGGTGGCGGCCAATGGCGGCCTTTTTGCGCTGGCCAGTTTGGTGACGACCGTCGGCGTGGGCGGGCTGTGGCCGCTCGTGGGCGCCGCCGCGCTGGCTGCGGCCACTGCGGACACCTGGTCCACCGAAGTCGGCACCTGGCTCGGCGGCGCGCCACGCTCGATCCTCACGCTGCGCGAGGTGGCACCCGGCACCTCCGGAGGCATCACCTGGTGGGGGTCGTTTGGTGCGCTGCTCGGCGCCAGCTTCGTGGCCCTGCTCGCGATGGTGACCGGCACCCCAACCGCGATGACGTCGTCCATCGTCATCGGCGGCGTGGCGGGCGCGTTCTCGGACTCGCTCTTGGGTGCCACCGTGCAGGCGCGACGCGAGTGCCCCACCTGCCGGGCAAACACGGAGCGGCACGTCCACGACTGCGGCACGGCGACGATCCCTGCTGGCGGAATCAACTGGATGACCAATGACGCGGTGAATTTCGCGGCGACCGTCGCAGGCGCGCTCCTCGCCATCGGGTTCTACCTCTCGTCGCGCCGCCACACCCCGCAGTGGTAGCCTGCAACCGCCTCTCGTGCGGGTGACACGATTCGCGCGGCGCGCTACACTGACACGGTGCGCCTTCACCTCACGGTTCCGGGGCCCCAGCATGCGTTCGAGTGACGACGCGGAAGTGATCGTGGTGGGCGGTGGACCGGCGGGGGCATCCGTCGCGGCCTTCCTCGCGCGCGCCGGCGTCGACGTCTGCCTGCTCGATCGCGCGCGCTTCCCGCGCGAGAAGCCGTGCGCAGAGTACCTGAGCCCCGAGGCATCGCGCGTCCTTTCGTCGCTCGGCGTGCTGGACCGGGTCGAAGCGGCAGGGGCGGCACAACTCGATGGCATGGTAGTGCGTGCGCCGAACGGCCGGAGCTTTCGCGGCGCCTTTGCGACGGCGCGCGGGTTTCGCGGGTTTCGCGAGCGCGGCTTGGCGCTTCGTCGCATCCACCTGGACGGCCTCGTATTGGGTGCCGCCCGCGCGCAGGGGGCGCGCGTTGTCGAAGGGGCGCGCGTGAGCGCGCTCTCCACGGCGCAGGGACGCGTGACCGGCGTGGTGAGCGAAGAAGACGGCCGCCGCGTGGTGCGTCGCGCAGCACTGGTGATCGGCGCCGACG
>JAYTVE010000100.1:0-2327 GCA_043744185.1 Gemmatimonadota bacterium
CCTCAACGGAACGGGAGCACCACGCAATGGCGCAGGTCAAGAGAGTCGGGCTGGTGGTCGGCCGCGAGTGGTCCATGCCCCCCGCGCTGATCAAGGAAATCAACGAGCGCGACCAGGGCGTGGTGTGCGATCTCCCGAAGATCGGCCTGCCGAGCGGCGCCCCGAGCCTCGACGGCGTGATCGGCTACGAGGTGCTGGTCGACCGCATCTCGCACGAGGTGGGCATGTACCGCGCCTACCTCAAGCATGCGGTGATGCGCGGCGTGAAGGTGGTCAACAATCCGTTCATGTGGAGCGCCGACGACAAGTTCTTCGGCGCGACGCTGGCCGAGTCGCTGGGGGTCCGCAGCCCGAAGACGGTACTGCTGCCGAACCGCGACTACGTACCGGGGATCAAGCACGACGAGTCGCTTCGCAACCTCGTTTTCCCGCTCGACTGGAAGGCGGTCGTGGAGCACGTGGGCCTGCCGTGCATCCTCAAGGACGCGCACGGCGGCGGCTGGAAGGAGGTGTACGTCTGCCGCACGCTCGAGGAGCTGATCCACAACTACAACTCGTCGGGCCTGCTCACGATGATCGCGCAGGAATTCATCGAGTGGGACGAGTTCGTGCGCTGCATGTGCATCGGCCAGCACGAGATCCTGCCCATCAAGTACGACCCGAAGGCGCGGAAGTACCACGTCACCGACACGTTCCTTGCGCCGGCACTGCGCGAGCGGATCATCAGCGATGCGCGCAAGCTCAACCAGGCGCTCGGCTACGACATGAACTCGATGGAATTCGCCGTGAAGGATGGCATTCCGTACGCCATCGACTTCATGAACTGCGCGCCGGACATGGACATCTATTCGCTGACGCCGACCTACTTCGAGTGGACGATCAAGGCGATGGCGGACATGCTGATCAAGCAGGCGCTCACGCCCACGCCGCCACCGATGTCCTGGCGCGGCTTCCTCGGCGGGACGTCGAAGTGAGCGACATCGCCCTCGGCTCCGCGATCCACGCGTATCACGCGCTGCTCGACGATCACGGAGCGGCGGAGAGCTGGGGGTTTCTGGGGGAGCAACTGACGCGGCGAGGGCTCTGGTTCGGCGAGCGCCCGCTGTGCAACGTGCTGCGGCCGCGCTTCCTGAGCCCGGCCGGGTACGAGGTGATGCGGCGCTCGACGACCGCGCTGCTGCGCGCCTTCGACACGCTGTATCGGGCTGCGCTCGTCGATCCGGCGCTGCGCGCGCAGTTCCACCTCACCGCGATCGAGGAGCAGCTGGTCGGTGAAGACCACGGGTTGTGGCAGGGAAGCGTGCTGTCGCGCCTCGACGCTTTTTTCACGGCCGATGGTCGCGGCGTGCGCTTCACGGAGTACAACGCCGAGACGCCTGCGGGCGCCGCTTATGGCGACGTGCTCACGGAGCTGTTCCAGGCCATGCCGGTCATGCGCACGTTCCAGCGTCAGTGGCGCACGGCGCCGCTGCCGGCGCGGCATCACACAGTCAACGCGCTGCTCGATGCCTTCGCGCAGTGGCGCGGGAGCCGCGAGGCGCCGCGCGTCGTGATCCTCGACTGGAAGGAAGTGCCGACGTACCACGAGTTCGTGATGTTCAAGGAGTACTTCGGCACGCTGGGCATCGACTGCGTCATTGCCGATCCGCGCGATTGCGAGTACGAGGGCGGTGTGCTGTACGCCGACGGCCATCAGGTGAACCTCATCTACAAGCGGGTGTTGATCTCGGAACTGCTCGAACGCGGGGGCGGGCTGGACCAGCCCGTGGTGCGCGCCGTGCGCGAGAAGGCCGCATGCCTGATGGACGGCTTCCGCTGCAAGATGCTGCACAAGAAGGCGTCGCTTGCCGTGCTGTCCGATGAGCGCAACGCGCACCTGTTCAGCGTGTCAGAACAGCAGACGATCCGCGACACGGTGCCCTGGACGCGCGTCGTCGAGGAACGGAAGACTACGGCACACGGACAGAACATCGACCTCGTTTCCTACATCCACGAGCGTCGGGAACAAATGGTGCTCAAGCCGAACGACGAGTACGGCGGCACGGGCATCGTGCTCGGCTGGGAAGTGACCGATACCCAGTGGGAGGCGGCGGTCGGCACGGCCCTTGCATCTCCCCACGTGGTGCAGGAACGGATCCACTTGCCGAGCGAGCCGTTCCCGAGTGCGGTCGACGGCAAGCTGGTGATCGCCGACCGGATCGTGGACACGGCACCGTTCTGTTTTGATGGCACCTACACCGATGGGTGCCTGTCCCGCATTTCGACCGCAGCCCTCGTGAATGTCACGGCAGGCGGCGGTTCCACAGTTCCCACCTTTATCGTCGAAC
>JAYTVE010000101.1:0-7574 GCA_043744185.1 Gemmatimonadota bacterium
AGTGCGGCAGTGTTGGAGGCGTGGCGAGGCCGTGGCGTGGGTCTCTCGTTGCTCGAGGCGCTGACGACGACGTGTGCGGCCGCGGGTGACGTGGCGATCTACCTGCTCACCGAAACGGCGGAACCGTGGTTTGCGCGGCATGGCTTTGCGCGAATTTCGCGCGACGAGGTCCCGGCGGGGGTGAAGCAGAGCGTCGAGTTCACGACCGCGTGTCCGGCGAGCGCCACCGTCATGCGTCACGTGCTCGGCTGAGCGGTCGTTCGCCGCGCGGGCGGCGCGCCGTGCTCCCGCGCCGCTACCACGCCGGGAGCGCGCCAAGATCGCGCCGGAAGCGCGCGGCCAAACGCCCGGGCTGCGCCGTACGTTCTATGACTATGCGCCCCCCCCGCCGCACGACCCGCGTTGCCGTCGCCTTCGTCGCGGCACTCGCCATCACAGCCTGCGCGCCGCGTCTCGCTCACGCGCAGGACGCCTTCGAAATCCAGGTGTACGAGTACGCCACGGTCCCCAGGGGGATGTGGAACCTCGAGACGCACTACAACTACACGTCGCGCGGCACCACGATCGGCGCGGGTGGTTTGTATCCCACGCAGGGACAGCAGCACCTCACCTTCGAGCTCACGCGCGGCATCACGGACGACTTCGAGCTGGCGGCGTACCTCGTGACGTCGCATCACGTGGGCGGCGCAGTGGGCGAAATCGTCGGCTACCGTTTCCGGCCCCGCGTGAAGGTGCCCGAGTCGTGGCGATGGCCGGTGGACGTGAGCCTCTCGCTCGAGCTCGGCTTCCCGGACGCCCACTACGAGGAGAACGCGACGACGCTCGAGTTCCGCCCGGTGATCGAGAAGAAGCTCGGCAACTGGCAGGTGGACATCAATCCGGTGCTGGCGCGCGCGCTCAAGGGCCCGGGCACGAGCGATGGCTGGGAGTTCGAGCCCAACGCGCGCGTGGCGTACAGCGTGACGAGCAAGCTCGACCTCAGCCTGGAGTACTACGGCGCAACCGGGAACGTCACGAGCTGGCTCCCGGGGGAGCAGCAGGTCCACCAGTTCTTCCCGGGGTTCGACTACCAGTTCAGCGACAAGATGGTGATGAACTTCGGGTTCAGCATTCCGGGCACGCGCGCCGGTGACCAGAGCGTGATCAAGTTCCGGCTTGGCGTGCTGTTCGGCGGCGAGAAGTAGCGCGCGCGGACGCGCTCGAGCGTCCGTCGCAGAGGCGTGAACCGTTGGACGAACGACCCCCCGCCGCCGCGCGATTGCGTCGGCGGGCCGTCCCGGGGGCCGGCCGAGCCTGCCGCAGGCGCGGGCCTCGCCTTGACAGGCCCGCCCCGCGAGCGCATTCTTTGTTCGCGTACCGAACAAAGTGAAGTCGCACACTCCGCGTCGGCACCGAGTTCTGCTGGCTGGCATTCGTTAGTAAGCGTCCAACCCGGAGTTTGTCTGATGTCCCCGTGGACCTTCCGCACCCGCGCACTGGGTCTCGTCGCAGTCGCCCTCACCGGCGCCGCCTGCACCCGTGACCTCAGCTCGACGGCGGGGCCAGCTCCTTTTCCCAACAAGCCAAGCGTCTTCGCCGACGTGAACGAGGCCGGCGTGGACTTCCAACCCTACGGCGGCTCCAAGTACGACGCCCTCAGCGTCGACGCGACCATCAAGAAGTCGGGGGCATCGTCGCTCAAGATCACCATCCCGTCCGTGGGCGATCCGAGCGGCGCCTACGCCGGTGGTGCGTTCGTGGCCAATGTCGGCCGCGACCTCTCGAGTTACAACGCCCTCACCTTCTGGGCCCGGGCCAGCGTCAACGCCACGCTCGACGTGGCCGGCATCGGTGACGACAACACGGGCACGTCGAAGTTCCGCGCCAGTTCCACCGCGCTCGCCGTGAGCCCCACGTGGAAGAAGTACACGCTCCCGATTCCGGACCCGGCCAAGCTCACCGCCGAGCGGGGAATGTTCTACTTCGCCGAAGGGCCGGAGAACGGCGCCGGGTATGACCTCTGGTTCGACGACATCAAGTTCGAGACCGTCGCCAACCTGAGCAACGTGCGCCCGCTGGTGCCGGGCGCCACCGTCAAGGACGAGATCGGCGGCACGGTGACCGTCGCCGGCACGTCGGTGATCGTGAACATCGGCGGCACGGATCAGACCGTGACCGCCGATCCGCGCTACTTCGCATTCACATCGTCCAACAGCGCCGTCGCCACGGTGTCGCCGACCGGCGTCATCACGCTCGTCGGCGCGGGTTCGACCAGCATCACCGGCAAGCTCGGCGCCACCAACGCTGCGGGCACGCTCGCCATCACGGCGGTCGCGCCACCCGCCGCTGCGCCAGCCGCGCCGACGCGCCTCGCAGCCAACGTGATTTCGCTGCTGGGCACCACGTACACCAACGTCCCGGTCGACACCTGGTCGGCCTCGTGGGACCAGGCGGACGTCGCCGACGTGAGCATCGCTGGCACGCCGACCAAGAAGTACACGAACCTTGCCTACGCCGGCATCGAGTTCACCACCACGACGGTCAACGCAACGGCGATGTCGGGCATTCACCTCGACCTCTGGACCCTCGACGCGGCAGCCTTCAAGGTGAAGCTCGTGGACTTCGGCGCCAACGGCATCTTTGGTGGCGGTGATGACTCCGAGCACGAGGTGACGCTCTCGCCCTCGTCGTCGCCGTCCATCGCCACCGGTGTGTGGAACAGCCTCGACATTCCGTTTTCCGCCTTCACCGGCCTGACCGGCAAGGCGCACATCGCGCAGATGATCATCGCGGGCTCGGCCAAGACCGACTACCTCGCGAACGTGCATTTCTACAAGGTGCCGGTGCCTGTGTCGCCGCCGACGGCCGCACCGACGCCGACGCGTCCGGCCGCGAACGTGATTTCGCTGAACGGCGGCGCCTATACCAACGTTGTGATCGACACCTGGCTCACCGGCTGGTCGAACGCGACCGAGACCGACGTGACGCTAGGCGGGCACACGGTGCGCAAGTACTCGAGCCTGGTGTTCGCCGGGATCGAGGCCGTGGCCAATCCGATTGACGCCACGGCGATGACCAACTTCCACATGGACATCTGGACCCCGAGCGCGACAGCGGCGCCGGCGGTGTTCAAGGTCAAGATCGTGGACTTCGGGGCGAACGGCGCCTTCGGCGGAGGTGACGACGTCGAGCACGAACTCACCTTCTCGGCGAGCACCACGCCGGCACTCGCGACCGGCAGCTGGGTGGCGCTCGACGTGCCGCTCTCCGCCTTCACGGGGCTCGTGACGCGCGGCCACCTCGCGCAGTTCATCATCTCGGGCGACCTGCCCACCGTGTTCGTGGACAACGTGTACTTCTACACCAACACCACGCCCACCTCGCCGCTCACCGCGGGGCCGCTCCCGACCTACCCTGCCGGCAACGTCATCTCGCTCTCGAGCCGCGCTTATACCACGCGCGCCATCGACACCTTCATCACGGGGTGGTCGAGCGCGTCGGAAACCGACGTGCCGCTTGGCGGTGCGACGCTCCGCAAGTACACGAACCTCGTCTTTGCCGGCATGGAGGCGGTGGCCTCGCCCATCGACGCCAGCACCATGACGCACGTCCGCATGGACATCTGGACGCCGGACCCGACGGGCACGCCCAACGTCTTCAAGATCAAGCTCGTGGACTTCGGCGCGAACGGCACCTTCCAGGGCGGCGACGACGTGGAGCACGAGCTGACGTTCTCTGCTACCTCGACCCCGTCGCTCTCCACGGGGAGCTGGGTCACCCTCGACATTCCGCTCTCGCAATTCACCGGACTGACGACCAAGGGTCACATCGCCCAGATCATCATCTCCGGCACCGTTCCGACGGTGTACGTGGACAACCTGCTCTTCCACAAGTAATTCACGGAGTCTCCCACCAGGAGCTTCGCGTGAAGAAGCCGTCCCTCGAGGTCGCCACTGCCTCGCCACCGCCGGTCGGGGCGTCATGGCGCACCGGCTCGATCACGTCAACCTCGCTCACCGACAAGGTGTTGCGCCTCATCTGGGAACAGCGCGCGATCTCGCGCGCTGAAATTGCCCGACAGGCGGGGCTGTCGCGCTCGACCGTGTCCGAGATCGTGGCCGAGCTCGTGGCCACGTCGTTGGTGGCCGAAACCGGGGTCGGTGCATCGCGCGGCGGACGGCGACCGGTGGTGCTCGAGTTCCAGGATGATGCGCGCGTGATCCTCGGCGTCGACGTGGGCGCCTCGCACGTCGCCGTGGTGCTCACCGATCTGCGCGGGCGCGTCCTGACCGAGGAGTTCCGGGAGCATCCGGTCCGGTCGGACCCCGAGGGCACATCGGCGCTGGTTTCGAAGTTGTGCAGGGCCTGTCTCACCACCTGGGGCGGCCGAACCCGATTCCTGATCGGCATCGGTGTCGCCCTGCCAAGCCCGGTAGATCCGCGCCACCCGGATCGGCTGTCACCGCTCGCCCTGCCGGCGTGGAACGGGCGACACGACTTTCAGTCGTTGTCGCAGCAGTTTGGCGTGCCCGTGTTCATTGACAACGACGCGAACCTGGGCGCGCTGGCCGAGCATTGGTGGGGCGCCGGCCGCGGCGTCGCCGACTTCACGTACATCAAGATGGCCACGGGCGTCGGCGCCGGGCACATGATCGGCGGGCGCATCTTTCGCGGATCGAGCGGCGTCGCCGGCGAGATCGGCCATCTCGCGATCGATCCGCGTGGCGAGACCTGCGTGTGCGGAAACCGTGGTTGCCTGGTCACACTGGTGGGCGCACAGGCACTGCTCACGCGCGCCAGGGCGTTGCGCGCCGAGTACCCGAAGAGCTCCCTCGCCAAGGGCGAGATCACGCTCGTGCGCCTTGAGGATGCCGCGCTCGCGCACGACCGCCTCGCCCTGCAGGTCGTAACCGAGGCGGCCGAGAACATCGGCATCGCCGTCTCTGGCATGCTCAACCTGATGAACCCTGCCGCGGTGATTCTCGGCGGCGACCTCGCGCGCCTCGGCGGCCTGCTCATCGAACCGCTGCGCGAAACGGTGCTGCGCCGGACGTTCGTCAGTTCGGTGGTCGCGTCGGAGATCCGCGCGAGCGAACTCGGTCCTCGCGCCATTCCCATTGGCGCCGCCACGCTGGTGCTCGATGCTGCCCTGTCTCGCCCGACCGACGTGCTCCTTGCCGGCGCCTGATCGCCGTCCTCACCCATCCACGCCCATGATTCGACGCCTCCTGCTCGTGGCCGCCGCTGCCGCACTCGCCAGCTGCGATGACCTCACCTCGCCCGATTGGCAGCTCGAGTGGCAGGATGAATTCGACGGTGCCGTGGGTACGCTGCCCAGCGCGCTGAACTGGAAGGCCGACACCGGCACCAACTGGGGCAACAACCAGCTCGAGTATGACACGGAGCGCGCCACCAATGCGTCACTCGACGGCGCCGGGCATCTCGTCATCACCGCGCGGCAGGAGGCGTACCGCGGCAGCGCCTACACGTCGGCGCGGCTCACGACGCAGGGGCTGCGCGAACAGACGCGGGGCAAGATCGAAGCGCGCATCAAGCTTCCCTTCGGCGCCGGCATCTGGCCGGCCTTCTGGATGCTCGGCGCCACGCAGGCGCAGGTCGGGTGGCCCGCCACCGGCGAGATCGACATCCTGGAGAATTTCGGGCGTCAGCCGGGCACCGTGGTCGGTAGCCTGCACGGGCCCGGGTACTCGGGCGCCAATGCGATCTCGCGCTCGTTCACGCTCGACAACAATGCGCGCCTCGATGCGGCCTACCACGTCTTCACCGTGGAGTGGACGGTGGACCGCATTGACTGGTTCGTGGACGGCGTGATCTACCAGCGCGTCAAGCGGACCTATCCCAACGGCCCGTGGGTGTTCGACCATCCGTTCTACATCATCATGAACCTCGCCGTGGGCGGCGGCCCGGTGGGACCGCCAGGCGGCGTCGCCTTCCCGGTGCAGATGCTCGTGGATTACGTCCGCGTGTACCGGTAGTCGCGGTGGGCCTGGCCACCCGCCTGCGCGGCCTCGCGCAACTCGCTGTCGCCGCGTGGCACTCGCGCATCGGGTCGAAGACCGCCGAGCACGCGATCGCGCACTACACCACCAAGCCGGAAGACCGCATCACCTTCCCGCTCAAGGTGGCGTACGGCATGGGGGCATTCGTCAACAACCTGCTGGCGGCCGCCATCGGCGGGATGATCATCATCCTGAACCTCGGGTTCGGGATGAACCCGGCGTTGGTGGGACTGCTGGGCGCGATCCCGCGCTTCTTCGACGCCGTGCTCGATCCGCTGATGGGCTACATCAGCGACACGACCAAATCGCGCTGGGGCCGGCGCCGTCCGTACATCTTCGGCGGCGCGATCGCGTCGGGGGTGATCTACGCCGCGCTCTGGTGGCTGCCGGCGGGGCACAGCGAGAACTTCTACTTCTGGTACTTTCTCGTCGGCTCGGTGCTGTTCTACGTGGCGTACACCGTGTTTGCCGCGCCGTGGGTGGCGCTGGGGTACGAGTTGACGCCGGACTACCACGAGCGCACGCGTCTCATGGGGGTGCAGAACTTCATTGGACAGATTGCCTACCTCGTGTCGCCCTGGTTCCTCTGGATCATGACGCACAAGGCCTGGTTCCCCACGCCGGCCCAGGGCGCGTCGGGGCTGGCGATCGCGATCGGCGTGATGACGATCGTGGTGGGCGTCCTGCCTGCGGTCTTCCTGCGCGAACGGTTCACGCATGCGCCGGACGAGGGCGAGCACGCGGCGATTTCGGGCGAGGGACGTGTCGCCGCCCTGCGCCGGAACCTCGTGGCGTTTGGCAAGGGGTTCCTGACGACGATCAAGTCGGGCCCCTTCATGAAGCTGTGCAGCGCCACCTTCCTGGTGTTCAACGGCTTCATCATGATTTCGTCGTTCCAGTCGTACGTGATCATCTACTACGTGTTTGGCGGCAACCAGGAAATGGGCGCGAAGTACGCCGGATATGTCGGCACGCTCGGCGCCATCTCCACCTTCGCCGTGATCTTCTTCGTCACCTGGCTCGGCACCAAGATCGGCAAGCGGCGCGCCTTCATCACGTCCACCGCGATCTCGATGGTGGGCTACCTGCTCAAGTGGATCTGCTACGATCCGGCGAAGCCGTGGCTGCTGCTCCTGCCCGCGCCACTGCTCGCGTTCGGTTTGGGTGGCCTGTTCACGCTCATGGGCTCGATGATTGCCGACGTCGTGGACGTCGACGAACTCGAGACGCGGCAGCGGCGCGAAGGGATGTTCGGGTCGATCTACTGGTGGGTGGTGAAGCTCGGCATGGCGGCGGCCCTCGCCGGCGGCGGCTACCTGCTCAACGCCACCGGGTTCGACGTGGCGCTCGCCGGCAGTCAGGCGCCGCGCACGATCCTGCTCATGCGCATCTTCGACATCGGAATTCCGTTCGTCGGCTCGGCCCTCGCCATCTGGGCCATCCTCACCTACCCCATTACCGAGGCCCGCGCGCATGAAGTGCGCAGGGAGCTCGAGAAGCGCCGCGGCGTGCCTGCCGCTCCCACAGCGGCATAGGGCACCGCCCACCGCCGCAACGCCAACGGGGGCGTGGTCG
>JAYTVE010000102.1:0-2321 GCA_043744185.1 Gemmatimonadota bacterium
TGGGCGGCAATCTCGTGATCTCGGGCGCGTTCGGCCTGTTCCGCCGCGACTTCCTGCTTGCCATCGGCGGCTACACCACGGGCAACGTCACCGAGGATATGGACCTCGTGGTGCGCCTGCACCGGCACCTGAGCGAGCGCGGCATCAAGGCGACCATGCCGTTCATTCCCGATCCCGTGGCGTGGACGGAGGTGCCCGCGAGTGCCCGCGTGCTGGGGCGCCAGCGCGAGCGCTGGCACCGCGGATTGATTGCCACGCTCCTCTCGCATCGCGATGTGCTCTTCAACCCGAAGTATGGCAGCACCGGCATGATCGCCTTCCCGTTCTTCTTTCTCGGTGAGATGCTCTCGCCCGTGGTGGAACTCGCGGGCTGGATCTTGACCGCGCTGGTGGTGGCCACGGGACGCGTGAACGACGAGTTCGCGCTGCTGTTCCTGTCCGTGGCCATGGGCTACGGCATGCTTCTGTCGGTGTGGGCGGTGGTGCTCGAGGAACTCACCTTTCGCCGCTACAAGCGGGCCGGGGACTTCGGGCGCCTCCTGTTCTACGCGGTCATCGAGAACCTGGGGTATCGCCAGATGACGGTCTTCTTCCGCCTGCAGGCCTTCTGGAGGTGGTTCCGCGGGGTGGAGAGCTGGGGGCGCATGGAACGGCAAGGGTTCGCGCCCAAGCCCAAGAACTGAGCGCTCGACGCTCGGGCTTTACCAGTGGTATCTTGAAAGCACGCGATGCCCGGCTGGTGTCGCCCGTTTCCCCCCTCCCGAGCGAGTCGCGACCGATGAACACCTCCCGCCTCCACGCGCTGGCCCAGGTCGGCACTTCCACTTGGCTGGACTACATCGACCGCGGGCTGCTGGATTCGGGCGCCCTCGCGCCGCGCATCGCGGACGAAGCGCTCGCCGGCATGACGTCCAACCCGAGCATCTTCGAGAAGGCGCTCGAGGGAACGGCGTACGACGACGCGATTCGCGCCGCTGGTGCAGAGCAGGGGCCGCGTGCCCTCTTCGAGCACCTCGCCACGCGCGACGTGCGCGATGCCTGCGATCAGTTCCTCGGCGTCTATCGCGACACGAAGGGCCTCGACGGCTACGTGTCCATCGAGGTCTCGCCCGACCTCTCGAACGATGCCGCGGGCACCGTCGAAGAGGCGCGCCGCCTCTGGGCCACGATCGACCGCCCGAACGTCATGATCAAGGTGCCGGGCACCGTGGCCGGCGCGTCGGCCGTGCGCACGCTGATCGCCGAAGGGCTGAACGTCAACGTGACGCTGCTGTTCGCCGTCGACGCGCACGCGCGCGTCATCGAGGCGTATCTGGCCGGCCTCGAGGATCGCGCCGCGAAGGGACTGCCGATCAACAACATCGCCAGCGTCGCCTCGTTCTTTGTTTCGCGCGTCGACAGCGAGGTGGACAAGCGCCTCGACGCCAAGATGGTGGCCGCCATCGACGGCGCGCGCGAGCGTCTCGCGGCGCTCAAGGGCAAGGCCGCGATCGCGAATGCGCGCCTCGCCTACGCCCTCTTCCTCGCGCAGTTCAGCGGGCCGCGTTGGGCCGCGCTCTCGGTCAAGGGCGCGCGCGTGCAGCGTCCGCTCTGGGCCAGCACGAGCACCAAGAACCCGTCGTACCGCGACGTGATGTATGTCGAGCAGCTCGCGGGGCCGAATACGGTCAACACGATGCCCCCGGCCACGCTCGACGCATTTCGTGATCATGGCGTGTCGAACGACACGCTCACCGGCACCGCGGCCTCCGCCAAGGCAACGCTGGCCGCGCTTGCGGCCGACGGGATCTCGATGGACGAGGTCACCGAGAAGCTGCTCACCGAGGGACTCGCTGCCTTCGTGAAGAGCTTCGAGACGCTGCTCTCCGGGCTCGCGCGCAAGGTGGCCGCGACCCCCGTCGGCGCCGGTCGCTAGCCCGGGTACGGCATGTACCATCCACGAACGAAAATTGTCTGCACGCTCGGGCCCGCCACGCGTACGAAGGAGCAGATCCGGGCCCTGATGCAGGCCGGCATGAACGTCGCCCGCATCAACTTTTCGCACGGTACGCATGCGCAGCACGAAGCGACCGTGCGGATTGTCCGCGATCTCGCCGCCGAGCTTGACCAGCCGATCGCGCTGCTCGGTGACCTGCAGGGGCCGCGCATCCGCATCGGTGACCTGCCCGCCAAGCGCCACCTGGCCGTCGGGCAGTCCGTCACGCTCGTGCCCGAAGGCCACGAGCAGGGCGACGAAATCCCGATCACGTACGAGGCGCTGGCCGCCGACGTGCACGCGGGCGACCGCATCCTCATCAACGATGGCCTGATCGAGATCACGG
>JAYTVE010000103.1:0-7545 GCA_043744185.1 Gemmatimonadota bacterium
CGCCGCACGAGGGCGCGCACGCGCGCCAGCAGCTCGTCGGTGGCAAAGGGCTTGGTGACGTAGTCGTCCGCGCCGGCGTCGAGCAGCTTCACCTTCTCGTCGCCCGAATTGCGCGCCGTGAGAATGAGAATCGGCGCGGCGGTCTCCGCGCGCACGGCGCGACAGGCGTCGGCGCCCGCGATGTCGGGGAGGCCGAGGTCGAGGATGACGAGTTCGGGTTGCTGCGCGGCGAGCGCGGCGAGGGCCTCGCGGACCGTGCCCGCGGTGATCACGTCATCGGCGACCGTCTCGAGCGCGGGACGGAGGGCGTCGAGGAGGGCGCGATCGTCCTCGACGATGAGAAGTGAGGCGGCGCGAAGCGCGGATGAGTTGGTGGTCAACATGCTCACAAGAAGGTCGCGGTGCGGCACGCACCACGAAAGGGTATGTACCCCAAAGGCAGGCGCGCGCGCCGCCGTTAGCACGGGCTTTGTGTCATGCCGAGCGGAGCCGAGGATGACGACTAGGCGCGACTGGTGCGCAGTGCGTTCAGGATAACGGCAACGTCGATTCCTTCCTGAACCAGCGCGCCGTACACGGGCGGCAGGAAGCCCAGGCCCGCGACCACCATGGCGACCGCCGACAGGGCGAGTCCCCATCCGATGCTCTGACGCGCCACGCGGATAGTGCGCTGGCCGATCTCGATCGCGTCGGCCACGCGATCCACGTCGTCGACGAGAATCACCGCATCGGCGGCTTCGGCGGTGATGCCACCGCCGTGCCCCGCGAGCGCGATGCCGACCGACGCGGCTGCGAGCGCCGGCGCGTCGTTGGTGCCGTCACCCACCATGAGCACGGCGCTTCCGTTGGCGACCAGCGCCTGTACGATGCGCGTCTTGTCCTGCGGCAGCAGGTCGCCCTTGACCTCGGTGATCCCCAGTTCGGCTGCGATCTTCTCCGCGTTTGGCGTGTGATCGCCCGAGAGGAGCAGCGTGCGCGTGATGCCCAGCGTGGTGAGGCGCGCGAGCACGGCGCGCACACCGGGGCGGAGCGCGTCGGCGTAGTGGACGATGGCGGCAGGCTTGCCATCCACCATGACGAACGCGCGCAGCCCCTCGGCCGCGTTGGCGAGCCGGTCGAGTTCGGCCGCCGACTGCGGATGTTCGTCTGCCAGCCAGCGTGGCGATCCCACCGACACAACGTGACCCTCGACGGTGCCCGTGATTCCGCGCCCCGGGGCCTCGCTCACGCCGGTCGGCTCGGGGGGCGGACCACTCTGCCTGTGCGACGCCTCGACGAGCGTACGCGCGAGCAGGTGGCCGCTCTGCGTTTCGACGGAGGCCGCGAGGCGGAGCGCCGCGTCCGCCCCGATCGAACCGATGGCCTCGACGCGCTCGACCACCGGCCGCCCCACGGTGAGGGTGCCCGTCTTGTCGAACACCGCCACGCGCACGCGCGAGAGCGCCTCGAGCGCGCTCCCGGTGCGCACGATGATCATGCGGCGTGCCGCGCGATTGATGCCGCCGATGATTGCAACAGGAGTGGCGAGGATGAGCGGGCATGGCGTGGCCACCACGAGCACCGCGAGTACGCGCAGCCAGTCGCGCGAGATGGCGAACGAGATGGCGCAGGCCGCGATGGTGATGGGCGTGAACCAGATCGCGTACTGATCGGCAAGCCGCTGCAGCGGCGCCTTGCTGTCCTGCGCGGAGCGCACGAGCTCGACGATCTTCGCGTAGAGCGAATCGCGGCTCACCTTGAGCGCCTTGACCGTGAGCGGTCCCTGCCCGTTGAGTGCGCCGGAGGGGAGGGTCAGCCCCGCTTGCGCATTTACCGGCAGCGGCTCGCCCGTGAGGCGCGACACGTCTACCTCGGAGCGTCCCTCGAGCACCTCGGCGTCACAGGGAAACATCTCGCCGGGGCGCACGAGCAACCGGTCGCCCACGGCGATCGCATCGACCGCGATGTCGGCGATGGCATCGCCAGTCACGCGATGCGCAATGCGCGGCGCGGCCGCCTCGAGCTCGCGCACGGCGTTCGACGCGCGCCCCTCGGCGTAGGTCTCGAGCGCCTCGCCCCCGGTCTGCATGAGCACGATGACGAGCCCGGCGAGCGGCTGCAGCGTGGCGGCGGCAGCGACGATCGCGAGCATGGCCACGACGTCGCTCGCGAATTCGCCCTTCAGCATGCCGACGATCGTGTTCCAGACAACGGGCGCGCCGAGAATGAGCAACCCGCAGAACCAGATCGACGGCGCAATGCGGTCGTCCGCGACCGAGAAGCGTGCGAGTGCGCCGACCACGAGCACCGCCAGCGCGAGCAGCGGCCAGACGGCCTGTTTCGCGAGGGCTCCGAGGCGGCTCGCGGTCACCAGGCGAGCACGAGCTTGCCGAAGGGCTCTCCGGCTTCCATCGCCCGATGTGCATCGGCGATGGCGCTGAACGGAAAGCGCTGATGCACTATTGGACGAACGGCGCCGTCGGAGAGGAGCGGCAGCACGTCGTGCGCGAAGGCGTGCGTGGCGGCCGCTTTTTCGTGCACGTCACGCGAGCGCAGCACGGTGCCGCGCACGGTGAGCCGGCGGCGGAGCAACGCACCGAGGTCGAGCGGCACGCTCGCGCCGGCCAGCAGCCCGACGACGATGACGCGCCCCTTGAGCGCCATGCTCGCAACGCAGGCGGCGACGTACGGGCCGCCGATGAGGTCGATGGCAACGTCGGCGCCCTGGCCGCCGCTCCACTGCTTCACGGCGGCGCCGAGTGGCGCGAGATCGGCGTCGAGGACGATGCCGTCGTTCGCACCGAGCCCCTTGGCGCGCTCGAGCTTGCTGGCGGAGCGCGTGGTGCCAAACGCCTGCGCGCCGTACGCGCGCACGAGCTGCAGGGCGGCCGTGCCCACGCCGGACCCGCATGCGGTGATGATCACGCGCGCACCGTGCGCGAGGCCGCCCTGCGTGACGAGCGCATCGTGCGCGGTGATGAACGCCTCGGGCACAGCGCCCGCGTCGCTCCAGTCGAGCGTGTTGGGCACGCGCGCGAGGTGCGACGCGTGCACCTTCACCAGCTCGGCGTGCGCGCCTCCATCGGCGAGCCCGAAGACGCGGTCGCCAACCTTCCAGTCGGAAACGTGGGCACCCAGCACCGCGATCTCGCCCGCGTACTCGATGCCCGGGATGTCGGCGGGCGCGCCCGCGGGCGGAGGATAGCGGCCCTGTCGCTGGAGGATGTCGGCGCGATTGAGTGCGGACGCGCGCACGCGCACGACCACCTCGCCATCGCCGGGCACGGGATCGGGGCGGTCGCCGAGCGCGATGACGCTGGCGTCGCCCGCTGCGGTGTAGAGGACGGCGCGCATGACGCGTTACCGACCCGCGCGCAGGCGCAGGCTGCCAGGGAGTTGGTCGAGCAGCGGCTTGAGGTCGCGCGCGCGGTCGAGCGTGGTGACGAAGGTGATGTTGGCGAGCGAAACCACGAGCAGCTTGTGCACGCCATAGAGCACCACCTGTCCGTGTTCGGCGTGCACGATGTTCGACGTTGCATCGACGAAGTGCGCGGGGCCCATGGCGCCGTTGCCGTCGTCGTCGAGCTCGCGCGAGCGACGGAGGCATGCCCACGTGCCGACGTCGTCCCAGCCGCAGTCTGTTGGAAGCACCACCAGGTTCGAGGTACGCTCCAGCAACCCGCGCTCGAGCGAGATCGAGCTGACGGCCTTCGCGAAGGCGTCGATGTCGTTGTCGCGCAGCGCGGCGAGGCCCGGTTCGATTTCCGGCGTGTGATCGGCGAGCTGGTCGAGGACTTCGCCCGCTTCCCAGACGAAGATGCCGGTGTTCCAGAGCGCGCCGTCGGCGATCAGGCGGAGCGCCGTTTCGGGGTCGGGCTTCTCGCGGAACTGCGCGACGTGCGCGGCGCCACCGTCGGTCACCTGGCTTTCGTAGTCCAGCGCCTCGCCGGGCAGCAGATAGCCGAATGCGGTGTCGTTGCGGCTGGGGTCGGCGCCGAGCGCGACCAGTGTTTCTTCGGTTGAGGCGATGCCCGCGGCTCTGCGAAGCGAAAAGCGGAGCGCCTCGGGATACCCCACCGCGAGATCAGCGTGCAGGCACACGAACACGGTTTTTGGCCCCGCGCGACGCGCGATCTCGCTCGCGCCCCACGCCAGCGAGGCGGCCGTGCCCAGCGGCCCCGGCTCTTCCAGCACATTGGCGTAGGGGATTTCCGGAATGACCGCGTGGATGGCGCCCGCAATGTCGCGGCTGGTGACGATGAGCACGCGCTCAGGCGGAATGAGCGGGTAGAGCCGCGCGATGGTATCGGAAATGAGCGGGCGGTCGTTGACGAGCGGCAGCAGCTGCTTGGGACGGTCGGGCGAGGAGAGCGGCCAGAAGCGCGAGCCGATGCCGCCGGCCAGCACGATGGCCCACATCGACATGCCGACGGTGCTCTCGAGCTGCCCCTGCCCTTGCGGCTCCGCGAGCGTGGTTCCCGTGGCGTCCGAGACCGAACCCGCGAATCCCTTGGTGCTGCCCGTGTCCGGTCCGCCGTCCCGACGCGTCATGCCGTGAATTCCTCTTGCTCGGGGACGTCGGGCGTCCCGGTGTTGAGCTCAGACCAGCGTTTCATCACGGCGGTCACGCCGATGGCCCCGAAGGTCCAGTCGCCGGTGCGGGGCAGCAACACCTCGAGGGCGCGCAGCAGACGCACGGGTCCCGGATTCACGATGATGAGGGGTTCGTCGTCAAGAACGGCGCGTCTCACCGCCGCTGCAACTTCTCCGGTTGTGCAGGTGCCAAGCAAGGCCGGGGATTCCACGCCGGTCAATTCGCGCATGCGGTGGTACATGCCCGCGTCGGCCACGAACCCCGGGCAGATGGCGCTCGCGCTCACGCCGCGCGGACTGCACTCGGTGCGGATCGCGCGCGTGAAGGCGAGCAGCCCCGCCTTGGTGGCGCCGTAGGGAGCGCCGTAGGGCGGCGGCCCGATGGCTGCCATGCTCGCCATGTTCACGATGTGGCCGCGCCCGCGCTGGAGCATGCCGGGCAGCACCGCGCGAGTGAGCAGCATGGGTGCCGTGAGATTGACGGCGATCATGCGGGCAATCTCCTCGTCGGTGAGCAGGTCGTATGCGGACATCTTCTCGATGCCGGCGCTGTTCACCAGAATGTCGAGGCCGCCGAGCGCTTCCTCGGCCTTCGCGGCGAGCTCTGCGGTCGCGCCAGGAATCGCGAGATCGCACGGAATGGCGAAGGCTTCGCTCCCGGCTTTGCGAACGGCATCCACGACGGGCGCCAGATCGTCGTCGGGATGGGCGGAGAGTGCGAGTCGGCAGCCCTCCTGGGCCAGCGTGCGGGCAATGGCCGGCCCCAGTCCGCCGGCGGCGCCGGTCAAGAGGGTGAAGGCCCCCGTCATGTCACGCATGCGGGAATATGCGGGCGGGGGATGAGGGCGGCTAGGATACGGCGTGCCTGCCGAACCCACGCTCCGCGGCCTCGACCTCGAGGCCCACCTGTCTGACCCGTCGCGTAAGCAGCAGTTCGTGACGCCGATGTTCGACATCATCGCGCCGCGCTACGACGCCTTCACGCGTCTCTTCTCGTTCGGCATGGACGCGGGGTGGAAGCGCGAATTGCTCGACGCCATCGCGCCGCGCATTGGGCGCAACGGCCGCGTCATTGACGGCGCGTGCGGCACCGGCGACCTCGCCTTCACGCTGCTCGAGCGGCGCGACGACCTGCGCGTGACGGGGCTCGATGCGTCGAGCCGGATGATCGTCGAGGCGAACGCGGCGGTCGCGTCACGCGTGCGGAGCGGCAAGCCCGCGCCGTCTTTCATCGAGGGCGACCTCGGCGCGCTGCCCGTCCACGACGGCGAACTCGACGCCATTTCCGCGGGCTACGGCTACCGCAACACCCCCGACTGGCGCGCCGCGCTCGCGGACGCCGCGCGCGCGATCACGCCGGGCGGCTACCTCGCGACGCTCGACTTCTATCGCCCGTCGAATGTTGTGTGGCGCACGCTGCTGCTCGGCTATCTGCGCGTGGCCGGTGAAGTCGTCGGCTACGCGTGGCACGGCCACGGCATCGTGTACGGCTACATCGCGCCGAGCATCGCGCATTTCTGCACGATTGCGGAGTGGGAAAACGAACTCGCGCGCCTCGGGTTTGTGGTCGAGGTGCGCGGCACGAAGCTCATGGGTGGCGTAGCGTGGCACGTGGCGCGGCGCGCGTAGCTTCGCACGTCGCGTCGCACGCGGCGCAGCGCGCGTGGCGACGCGCGCGTGGCGACGCGCGCGCCACTCACGGCATCGCGTACATCTGGATCGTCTGCCCCGCGTAATCGCTGGCGTCCATGCACGCCTGCACCTCGGGATCGCGCACGACCACCCAGCCGTCGCCGAGCAACGTGAGCTTCCAGTCCCGTCGGTGGTCGCCAAGGTTCAGCAGGTTGACCGCGACGAGCTGATCGCCGAGCGCACGCCGCACCTTCTCGACGCCATCGATGCGGCGGATGATCCCCTGCCCCTGCGCGCGCTTGGTGAGGCAGGTGCAGTTGTACTTCCGCTCGAGCTTCTGGCTGAACGTCCCCTTCACTTCCGCTTCGCCCATGCCGTGGAAGAGGTCGACGTCGCTCGCCCAGTTCATGATGTCGACCGTGTGCGCACCGGGCGGACGTGCGGCGATTTCGCCGAAGACAGCCTCTCCGTTGCTGTTGAGGAACCACTCCATGTGCGTGAAGCCGGTGCGGAAGTTGAACGCCTTGAGCACGTCGAGGCCGAGCTGCCGACCGGCGGCGTACTTCTCGTTCTCCACGTCGCGCAGCACCATCGTGTGCGGCGAGATCCACTCCACCGTGCGCGCGATCAGCGGGCGCGGCCGGTACAGGCACATGTTCCAGAACAGCACCTTGCCTTCGTGGCAGATCGTGTCGAAGGTGTACTCCTCGCCGTCGATGAACTCCTCGATCGCCACGTCCTCGACGTGCTTCATCTTCGCGAGCGCCGCGTCGAGTTCCGACGTGTTGTTGCAGCGGAAGGTGTCCATCGAGCCCGCGCCCGCGATCGGCTTCACAATCAGCGGATAACCGACGATCTGCGCGGCATCGCGCACCCCCTTCTCGGTGTTCGCGCGCTCGCTGCGCGCCGTGCGCAGCCCGGCCTCGCGGATCTTGTCCTTCATCACCGCCTTGTCGCGGAACGGCAGCAGCGCGTCGTAGCCCATGCCGTCGACGCCGAGGAAGTCACGCAGGCGGCCGCAGAGCAGCACACCGGGCTCCCACTGGCACACGACGCGATCGATGGTGCGATCGCCGAGCCACGCCTTCACGGGTGAGAGGTCGGCGTTGTCGAGGAAGATGCCCGGGAAGCGGCCGTAGTCCGCGAGGTTCTCGCGGGCCATCGGCGGCAGTTCGTGGGGCAGCTGGTCGCCGAGACCGAACACCGTGGCGCCGTTCGCGCGGAGGCCACGCACGTAGTACGGCATCTCGGCCGGGTAGCCGGGGGCGATGAAGAGAACGTTCATGAGCGGGGCGTGGGGTGGAGTGTCCTAGGCGAGTTGAACGCGAACGGCGGTGATGA
>JAYTVE010000104.1:0-29088 GCA_043744185.1 Gemmatimonadota bacterium
GTTCATCTGCTCGGTGGAATGCTCGCCGTAGATCGCGCCGTGCACCGGATCCGGCGTCCCGCGGGCCGCCGGATCGCTGGCGAGGTCGCCCTCGTTCGGACGCGAGGGGGTCGGGTCGTCGTTCACGCTGCCGGTCATGTCGCTCGCTGTGGGACGGAGGGCCTTCGCCGTGTCTCAGCCGCTGATCGCGGCCCGAAGCTGCCGCCGAACACCGATGGGCGGAAGGTGCATGGTTGATCCGTTCAGGGAACGTGCCGGCGAGGAGAGCGGTTCCCGTATGGCCGGTCCAGCCGGCTGAGGGCGTTGGTTGGGAGCGCGTTGGTCGGAGCGCGTTCGTGAGGGCGTTGGTGACGGCGTTGGTGGGATTTTCAACTGCTCGATCATCGACGCGAATCGTCTCCGTGAACATTCCGCGGCCCAGGCTCCCTTCGGCTGCAGACGGACGCGCAGGTGCCTTCAACACCAACCGTCCCGAAAAGCCTACCATTCCTTTTCTTGTCGCGGCGGCGGAGCGCATTGCCCGCGAGGAGCATCGCTGCAGGCCCGGCAGCAAGAAGCGACGAGACTCTGCTGACTGTTGGCTGGGGCTGGCGGCCGACGCCCGCGCTTCGCGCGGATTGGGCACGCCATTGAAAATCCGACCTGCCCCTTAAACGGATTCGCGTCGTTATTTGAGCGGTTGAAAATCCGATCAACGCTGTTCCCCCGCTCCCTCTCTCACGGCCGCAAACAAAATCGGCCGACCCAGGAGGGCCGGCCGACTTCGTATAGCGGGGGCGGGATTTGAACCCGCGACCTTCGGGTTATGAGCCCGACGAGCTACCAGGCTGCTCCACCCCGCGCCAGTGAGAGGGAACATAGGGCATGCACAGGCAGGGTCAAGCGCCGCGCTACGATGAAAACATCCGTGGCGCGGCGCCCGTCGCGTCGTTAGGGACCGACCACCACGCTCCCGGACATGCCGGGATGCAGCGTGCAGTTGAACGTGAAGGTCCCCTGCGTTGCGAAGGTCCGCGCGACCGACGTTCCGCTCGAGTTACCGATGTCCGCCGGCCGCCCCGCCACCACGTCGAACGACACGTTGTGCGTCGTCGTGAAGAAGGTGAAGGTCACGGACGTGTTGGCCGACACGTTGAGCGTCGTCGGGTTGAACTGGCTCGACGGCAGTGCATACACCGTGTTGGCCGGCGGATTGCCGATCGTCGTGCCGCCTCCACCAGGCGCCGTCGCCGAGATCGAGACACTACCACTCCCACACGCACTTAGAGCACACAACATCACGCCTAGCACGAACGATCGAATGCGCATGCCATTCCCTCCGTTGGAAGCACACCGTGGTACCCCCAAGTGGGCAGTCCGGCGCGCCAACGATGCATCCAACCGCCTCACAGGAACAGGCTTAGCACTGAGATTTATCGCGGAACCCTGCCCGCATCACGGGGTACGCGCCGCCCCCACCCGCGTCTCGCGCTCGAGGTGCGCACGCTGCTCCGCCTCGGTAAACCAGACCGGCTTGAACTTTTCGCCCGCAAAGAGCGGCGCCTGGTCCGCGTAGTGCGGGCTCCGCGGGCGCGACGTCGCCGCCCCGAACGGCTGCACGCTCTGTGAGTGCACTACGCCGTCGGCGCCCCACTCCACGAGCATGACGAACGAGTCGCCCACCTCACCGACGAGCTTTCCGTCGGCACTTGGGGTCGAGTACACGGCGCGCAACGCATCGGGACCACCACGCAGCGGCAGGTCCTGGTTCCCGTGCCGCAGCCGCAGCACGGTGCCGAGCGGCACGTCGAGCCGTCCGTAGTGCGTCATCAGGAAGTTCACGCCGACACGCAACGAACTCGCGGCTGGTGGTCGTGGAACGCCCATGTAGGTGGCGCGAATCGCCGGACCGATCACCGTCGTCGCGAGCGCGGCGCCCGGGCTGTCATCAGCCATCACGCCGTTCCATGACGCGAGCAGTCGTACTGCTGCGGCCAGTCCGGGCTCCGCCACCGTGTCCACGCGCGCCATCGAGTCGAGCACCGCGCCCACCCAGCCCGCTCGGCTGTACCGCGCATCGAACTTGACCGCGAGCAGCGCATCGCGCGTGATCTTCGGGATCGTGTCGAGCAACTCGAACGCGCGCACGCTCCGGTTGGTCTGCCGCGACTCGATCCCCATGGTCGGGTCGAAGTTCTCGCGGCGCAGGTTGTCCGCGGCAGCCGTGGCGAGAAACGGCGTGTTGTTGGCGTTGTACACGTAGCCCGACCTGGGCGACACGATCGCCGGCGTGTCTTCGGGCGCATGATACGTCGTCCACAATGCAGCCGAGGTATCACCCGGCAAAATCCCCTGCCAGTCGAACCTCGCGCTCCGCTTGGGGAAGCTCGCGTTGTACACCATCGCGATCTTCCCCGTGTTGTCGGCGTAGATGAAGTTGGTCGCGACGATCGACTGCTTCGCGAGCGCCGCGCGCCACTCCGCATAGGTGCGCGCCTTGACCAGCGCGTAGTACCCCGCCAGCTGGTTCACCTGACCGATACCGGCATAGCGCACTGCGAACGCACCGTTCACGTTTCGGATCACGGGGCCGTGGATCGAGCGCTCCACGATGCGCGACACCGGCAGCGTGAACCACCCCACCTTGACCTTGAGCCACATCCGCTCGCGCTCGAGCGTGCGCCACTGTCCGTCGAACCAGTACTGCTGGTCGTTGTCGGGGTTCACGCGCAGACGGTACGTGTCGACAAGGTCCGGCGCGTTCACCGTGTTGGTCCAGCCGAGCGTCTTGTTGTGGCCGAGCAGCGGCACGGGCGCGCCGGGAAAGAGCGCGCCGGCAAAATCGATGCCTTGGTCGCTGTGCATGCTGATCTCGTACCACGCCACCGCCCCGCTCCATGGCTGGTGCGAGTTAGCCATGAGGCGCGTCACGCCGTCCCCCGAGCGCGATGGCGCGATCGCGAAGCCGTTCGAGCCCTTGTCCTTGGCCGCCGCAACAGGGTCGATCGTCGGCTGCTCCATCAGGCCCAGCACCACGCGGTCCAGTCCGAAAAAGAGCGGCGTCGTCAGCACGACGCCGGCCACCAGATCCTCCGGCGTCATCGGCAGTTCATCCTTCGCTACGCCGCTCACTTCATCGGGGTGTGCCGCCGCGTACGCATTGAAACCGGCCACGTACCCCTCGACGAGCGCCCACGTCGAGCTGTCGATTTCGGTGCGCGCCTTGGCCGCCACCGTCTGCCTCACACCCAGCCACGCGTTGAGAAAGTCGGGGCCGGCGCCGGCCTTGCCACGCTTGGCCGCAACACGACCCCGCGACGCCAGAAAGACATCCTCCAGCGTGTCCCAGTCATCCTCGGCGTGCGCGTACGCGAGCCCGAACGACGCATCGGCGTCGGTGTGCCCGTGCACGTGCGCCACGCCGAACGAGTCGCGCAAAATGCGCGCGTCATACGCCGGGATCGCGCGCGCCATGTAGCGTTCGCGCGCCTCGTGTGCCAACTGCTGGCCGCTCGTCGCGCCGAAGCAGGCGGCGAGCAGCAGCGCAGCGAGCGGCGCCCCCGCGATCATCATCCGGGAGCGTCGCATCATCGGTGCCTTCACTTGGGGGACTTGGGGCGCTTCGTGCTGTCGGTGGACACGGGGTCCACCACGCGGTACACCACCTCGCCGTTCCGCACGTAGCCGAACTGCTCGCGCGCGATCCGCTCCTGCGTGGCCGGGTCGGTCTGCACGAGCGTCTTGTAGCGCGTGAGCGAGTCCACGGTGTGCGTGAGGGCATCCACGGAGTCGGTCATCGCCTTCGTGTGCGCGCGCTGCCGCACGAGCGCCACGGTACCCCACTCGCCGCCTTCCACGGCGAAGTACAGCACCGCGCCCGCGGCGCCGGCAGTCACGACGCGGCGCCCCCACCCAGCCACTATTTGGCGCCTCGTTCGATGATCACGAACTTGGCATCATCGCTGCCGACCGCGCGCATCCACGACACCAGCTCGGGCAGCTTGTCCTGGCCGTAGATGCCCGTCTTGCCCGTGAGCGTGCGCGTGAGTCGGAACTCGCGCCCCACCTGCTCGTACGTGGTCACGTAACTGCCAAACGGGCTGTCGGCTGTCACGCTGCGGGGCAGGCGCACCCTCCACCCGATCGGCAGCGCGATGCGCAGATCGGTGCGCCCTTCCACGCGGCCGATCACCTTGCGCGCGTCGATGGCGAACTTGCGCTCGCCCTGAGCCTCGAGTTGCGTCGCGGCGTTGGCCATCTCTTCCGGCGGCGCGATCGGCAGCGTGAAGAGCTCGGTATCACCCGAGTGCGTGAGCACCCGCGTCTTGGTCAGGCGAATCGAGAAGCGCGGCGGCGCGCTCAGGTCCTTGCCGTTGAACAGCACGAGGCTGTCGCCGGTCGAACCAGTAATCAACTGCCCCGCGATCCCGCGCACGAAACGCGAGCGCTGCGTGGAGTCGAACGGGGTGAAGAACGTCTTGCGCAGCTGTCCCTGCCGATTGCCGCCGACCTCGGTGACGTACGTGATCGTCATCGTACCCGTCGTGTCGATCACGCCGGCGATCGCGTCACGCGTGAAGTTGTCCCTGGGCGCCACGTCGGGCATCGTCGCTTCATCCACCGAACCGTCCGGCTTTACCACGAGCGCGAACTCGCCCTGCTCCGACATCCCGAGCTGCCCGTACGGGTACAGGTCCGCGGTGAGATCCGTGAACGTGTAGCCGCCCGGACCCGGCACCGCCGCAATGGCGTGATCGAACTGGTCCTTGCTCGGCAACGAGCGGTTCACGCCGCCTTCGGCCGAGAGCAGCACCGGATACGCCGTGATGCCCAAGTGCCCGAGCGCCGCCACGAACAACGTCGCCTTGTCCTTGCAGTCGCCAAACCCCGTCCGCACGATCTCGCTCACCTTGCGCGGCTGGTAGCCGCCGATGCCCAGCGAGAGCGACACATAGCGGATGTCCTGCGCGACCCACTTGTGAACGGCCCTGATCGAGTCATCGCGCGTCGTTGCGCCCTTCACGAGCGCCGCGATCTTCGCGGCCACTTCGGGGGTCACCACGTAGCGGTCCTTCGCCAATGCGGCATACCAGGCGCCGATGTCCTTCCAGCTCGCCTTCGATGCCATCACGAGCGACATCATGCCGGCGTTGTTCGAATCGGGCATGTACGCTTCGCCCTTGATGCGCGCCAAGTCGCCCGTGGCCCACGTGCGGATGGTGCGCGCGCCCTTCGACTCTTCCTTGCGCGTGAAGTTGAGGTTGCGCTCGATGATCGTGAGCGGCATGGCCGTCGGTGCATCCACGATCAGCCGGGAGCGCTGCACGCCCATGCCCGTGGTGATGCTCCACGACTGGAACCAGTCGCCGGAGCGGTACGGCTTCAACTCCTCGCGCGTGTAGCTGTAGTCGATGATCGTGCCAACAGCCACCTTGCCCAGCGTCAGTCGCAGCACGCGCCGGTTCGAGTACACCGGGTTGCCCATCTCCGCGGGCACGTCGCTCACCTGGCGCTGCGCTTCCTTGGCCATCAGCACCTTGCCGTCTGCCGAAAGCACGCGGATCCAGTTGAGCGTGAGCTTCTGGTGTCCGGGCTCCCACGAAAACGAGTGCTCGGCGGCCCCTTCAATCGCCTCTTCGCGCAGCACCTGCATCACCTGACGGAACGTTTCCGTGTGGCGTCCGTCCGGCTCGACGGTGATCACGCCGTCGTCGAGCAGGAAGATCGCGCTCTCCTCCGGATGATCCGCCGGATTGACCGCCTTCTTGTAGATCGTGTCGTTCTTGACCGACGGATCGCCCTTGGGCGTGATCTTCGGCGCCTGGGCGCGTCCCACCGCAGCCACGAGCGCGCTCGCGCACACGGCCACGATCGCTGCGCGCGAGAACGCGCCCATCCGCGGAATGATCACAGTCCGAAGATCGCTCCGCCCGGGTACTCCGCCTTCTCGCCGAGTTCTTCCTCGATGCGGAGCAGCTGGTTGTATTTGGCCACGCGATCGGAGCGCGACGCCGAGCCCGTCTTGATCTGGCCCGCGCCGGTGCCGACCGCGAGGTCGGCGATGAACGTGTCTTCCGTTTCTCCCGAGCGGTGCGAAATCACGTTGAGGTAGCCGGCCGCGCGCGCCATCTCGATCGCCTCGAGCGTCTCGGTGACTGTCCCGATCTGGTTGACCTTGATCAGGATCGCGTTCGCGGTGCCTTCCTCGATCCCCCTGGCAAGGAACTCCGTGTTCGTGACGAAGAGGTCATCGCCCACGAGCTGGCAGCGATCACCGAGCTTGTCGGTGAGGTGCTTCCATCCCTCCCAGTCGCCCTCGGCGAGTCCGTCTTCGATGGACACGATCGGGTATTCCTTGAGCCAGCCTTCGAAGAGCTTGACCATCCCCTCGGCGTCGCGCGACTTGCCGCCGCTCTTCTTGAAGACGTACTGCTTGGTCTTCTTGTCGTAGAGCTCGCTGGCCGCGCAGTCGAGCGCGAGGCAGAGGTCCTTGCCCGGCTTGTAGCCCGCCTTCACGATCGCCTCGAGCACAACGTTGATTGCTTCCTCGTCGGACTTGAGGTCGGGGGCGAAGCCACCCTCGTCACCCACGCCCGTCGACAGCTTGCGACCGACGAGCACCTTCTTGAGTGAGTGGAACACCTCGGTGCCCATGCGCAGCCCGTCCGCGAAGCTCGTCGCACCGACGGGAATCACCATGTACTCCTGGAAGTCCACGGTGTTGGTCGCGTGCGCGCCGCCATTGAGGATGTTCATCATCGGCACCGGCATCGTGCGCGCCAGCGGACCACCGAGGTAGCGCCAGAGCGGCAGGCCAACATCCTCCGCCGCGGCGCGCGCCGTCGCCATGCTGACGGCGAGGATCGCGTTCGCGCCCAGCTTCGACTTGGTCTCCGTGCCGTCGAGTTCGATCATCGCGCGATCGATCCCCATCTGGTCCGTCGCCTCCATGCCGCGCAGGGCAGGCCCGATCTTCTCCTCGACGTTGCGCACCGCCTTCAGCACCCCCTTGCCGAGGTAACGCCCGCCGTCGGCGTCGCGCAGCTCGTTGGCTTCATGTTCGCCCGTGGAAGCGCCGCTCGGCACCGCCGCCCGGCCGAACGCACCCGACTCGAGAATCACGTCGGCTTCGACGGTGGGGTTGCCGCGCGAATCGAGGATTTCGCGGGCGAAGATCTGCAGGATGGGCGCCATGGGTCGAAGCTGCGGTGTGAAGAGGAAGTGAGATCAGGACAGTTCAACGACGCTCGGCGCATCGGGACTGACGCCGCGCGTGGGGAGGATGCGCGCGCTGGGCACGCTCTGGACCCCGTACTCGGTGGCGAGACAGGCGGCGATCGCGTCGCGCGTCCGGTTGGCGAGGGCGTCGCGCTCGTTGTAGGCGAGTCCGCTGGTCGGGATCGGCGGCAGGAAGTGCAGGTGAATCGTACCCGGACGGATGCGCAGCGTGCCACGCGGACTTACTTCGCGGGAGCCATGGATGAGCGTCGGCACGATGGGCACGCCACTCGCGATCGCAAGCACGAACGGCCCCTTCTTGAACTGGCGCAGTTCGTAGTGGTCGCCGCGCGTGCCCTCGGGAAACACGGCCACCGACACCCCTTCCTTGATGCGTATTGCCGCCGCTTCGTACGCTGCGAACGCGTTCTTCTTGTTCTCGCGCTCAATCCAGACGATCCCCCACGCCGTCGCCGCCCATCCGAAGATCGGAAACGTGCGCAGTTCCGACTTGGCCACGAACTTCTGGTGCGGCAGCACCTGCGCCAGCGCGAAGATGTCGTACCAGCTCACGTGGTTCGCGACATACACATGGGGGTGCTCCCCGCTCATGTGTTCGGCGCCGTGGATCTCGATCTTCGCTCCCGCTACCCAGCAGAGCCAGCGGCACCAGCGGCGCGAGGCACGATCGTACGGACCTCCCGGCGTATCCGGGATGCCGCGCAGTTGCGCGATGGCGCACTGCATCCCCGACACGAAAGTGCCGAAGACGAAAACGACGATCGTGAACGTGTTGCGGAGCATTACGTCGAAAAGTGGTCGTGCCCCCTCGGCAAATCAACGCGGTGACGCCCTTCTTTCGCGCGAACTTCGCCGAAGCCCGTCGTGACCTCCCCGATGGCGGTCAGCGGAAGGCCCATGGCGGCCTCGAACGCGGCGGTGTCGAGGGGGCCCGAGGTCACGGCCAACTCGTACTCCTCCCCGCCGGCCAGCGCATCGTCGAGGGTGACGCCGGCCAGCATCGGCACCTTGGCCAGGTCGAGTTCGAGGGAGACGCCGCTCGCCGCCGCGATGTGCCGGAGGTCCGCCGCCAGTCCGTCGGAGATGTCGATGGCGGCCGTCGCCCCGCGCTCGACGAGCCAGCGGGCGGCGGCCAGCCGCGCCTCCGGGTGTGCGAACCGGGCGCGGTGGGTCATCTCCGGGATAGCTCCGAGAGCCAGCGCACGGAGCGCAGCCGACGGTCCCCCGAGGCGACCAGTCACATAAATGATGTCGCTTGGGCGCGCGCCCCCGCGCGACAGCGGCGCCCGCGCGGACCCCAACACCGTGAGCGAAAGGGTGAGCAGTTCGCCACCGGTCGTATCACCGCCCACGATCGGCATCCCGGCCGCGCGTGCCGCGGCCGCCACGCCCGCTCCGATGGCCATCACGTCGTCCATCCAGCGCGGTGGGATGCTCATGGCGAGCAGCAGACCGAGCGGCTCCGCGGCCATCGCGGCCAGGTCCGATATCGCGGCCGAGGTAGCGCGCCAACCGATCTCCTCGGGAGTGAGCCACTCGCGCTTGAAGTGCACGTTCTCGACCGATGTGTCCACGCTGACCACGAGGCGCGCACCCTTGGGGACGTCGAGCAGCGCCGCGTCGTCGCCCAAGCCCTGCGCGGTGTCGCCCCACTGGGCGATGAGCGCGCGGATGGCGTCGAATTCGCGGCCGGGGCCGAGCGAGAGATGACGCATCAGCCCTCTCGCACCGCCGGCAGCTCCGCCAACACGGGCACGCGCCGAGCAGGGACTGCTTCCTCCCACAAGTTGGGCAGCGCCACCAGCACGTCGTCGAGCGTGATGGCGCGCGCCGAGCGCGGCCCCTGCGCCAGTTCTGCCGCGCGACCATGCAGCCACGCGGCCATCGCCCCCGCGCTCGCGCCGTTGTCGAGTTGCGCGATGAGCGTTCCCGCGAGCCCGGCGAGCACGTCACCGCTGCCGCCCGTGGCGAGCGCCGGGGTACCGGTGGCGCTCACGGCCACGTGACCGTCGCTCGACGTGATGACGGTTGGCACGCCCTTGAGCAGCACCGCGGCCTTGAGCGCACGCGCCAAGTCACGGCCGATGTCGAACCGTTCGGCGAGCACGCGCGCAGTATCGATTCCGAGCAGTCGCGCGCACTCGGCGGGATGCGGCGTGATGAGCGCCGTGCGACCGGCCAGCGCGAGCGCGAGATCCGGTACGTCGAGCGCGAATGCGTTGAGCGCGTCGGCGTCGAGCACGGTCGGTGTCGACGCTGCAGCGAGCAGTTGCATGACGCGCGCACGCGTGCCGTCGGTGCCCAACCCGGGGCCGATCACCATCGCGTCGGCCCACGTCGCGAGCGACGCCGACTCCGCGCTGCTGGTCGGCCACGGCGCGGTGAGCGCCTGCGGCACCGCGCCCTGCACGGCGCTCAGCGAATGTGGGTGCACGCAGACCTTCACGAGCCCCGCGCCAGCGGCGAGTGCCGCGCGCGCGGCGAGGATCACCGCGCCGCTCATGCCCGGGGCGCCGCCCACCACGAGCACCTTGCCGCGCGTGCCCTTGTGGCTGGAGGCTGACATCGGCGGCAGCAGCGCCTTCACGGCGCGGGCTTCGACGAGCACGGCACTCGAGGAGGCGCGCGCGTCGCGCGTCGCTGCATCACTGCGCGTGGCGGGCGTCTGGTGCGCCTGAGGCGCACTCGTCGTGCCAAGTCCGATGTCGAGCACGACGATCGCCCCAGCATGCGCACGCGCCACGAGCAGCCCGCGCTTGATCGTCCCGAACGTGAGGGTGCAGTGCGCGCGCACGCTCAAGTCGCCGTGCACATCGCCCGTATCGGCATCAACTCCGCTGGGAATGTCGAGCGCCACGACAATCGCGCCATGCGCCTTTCGCTCGTGGATGTCAGCGATGGCCAGCGCGATGTCAGCGGTAGGAGCGCCGCGCGCGCCGACGCCGAGCAGGCCGTCGACAATGATCTCCTCGCCCCCGTGAGGCTCCGGCAAGTACAGCCGCTCCGTCTCGCTGCGCTCGGCGGCGCTGTCGGCGGTCTTCGCCGCGCCTATCGCGCGCACACTCACCGCGATACCGCTCGCGGCGAGCGCGCTCGCCACCACCCACGCATCGCCGCCGTTGTTGCCGGGTCCCGCGTACACGGCCACGCCGCGCGCCAAGTTGTGTGCGTAGCGCCTCGTGATTTCGGCGGCCGCCGCATGGCCGGCCACGCGCATCAGTGCGCGCGATGGCACGCCCCGTGCGATCGTCGCGTCATCGAAGGCGCGCGCTTCCGCAGCGGTGGTCACGCGCAGCGGTTCCGCGACAAACGACAAACGGCGGCCCGCGCCGGGACCGCCGTTGGGGGCGCCGAGCGAGGGCGCGCGGGAGCCGCTCGACCGGTGTGTCAGGCCTGCACGTCGTTGGTCCATGGATACGCCTGCACGAATACGTGATCAAAATCCACGACGTCGTCGAAGTCCGACCGCGAATCGCTCGGCAGCGCCATGAGCAAACCAGCCTCGACCATTGTGAACACCACGTCACCGATGTCACGGCTGTTGGTGATGCCCCAGTGTTCCAGCACGAGACGCGCCGTCACGCCGAAGCGCTCGAGCGCGAGGTCGCGCACCGCCTCGGCCAGTTCGCGCCCACCGACGTGTCGCCGTTCGGGCAATCCCTGCTGGCGGAACTCGAGCGAGGCCAGTACGAACAGGTAGGCGCGCTCGTGAAACCGCTGTTCGCGCAAGCGAATGCGATCCATGATGCCGTCCCGAAAAGCGAGCTCGTTCACGACAGGCGTGAGGGATTGGGGAAAGGGGACCCGGACCGGGCCCCCTGACACCTGCAAAGTGCCGCCAAGCTGCTCGGCGCGCAACGCCAAAGCAGGTCCGTCGCTTCGCTCAGGACGACGCTCGAACGGCCGTGTGTCTTGCGGTGTGCGAACGGCCGCCGTTGACGTGGTTGACGCGCGCCGCGCGGGAGGCAGTTTGCGCAGATGCGACTCCTCCCCGCCATCGCCCTTCTCGCCGCCGCCGCGCACGTGGCCGCCGCGCAGACCGAGACCTTTCGCACGCGCGGCCTCAAGGCCGCCGTCACGCTCGCACGCGACAGCGCGGGCATCGTGCACATCACCGCCGCCAACGAACACGACCTGTTCTTCGCGCAGGGATGGAACGTGGCGCGCGATCGGCTGTGGCAGCTCGAGACGTGGCGACGTCGCGCGACGGGCACAGTCAGCGAGTTGATCGGCGCGCGTGGCGTCGCAATGGACGTCGCGTCGCGCCAGTTCCGCTTCAAGGGCGACATGAAGACGGAACTCGCCATCTACCATCCGCATGGCGCCGAGATCATCAAGGCGTTCGTCGACGGCATCAACGCCTACATCGACCTCACGGCCAAGGAGCCCGATCGCCTGCCGCCGGAGTTCGGCTGGCTCGGCATCAAGCCGGGCAAGTGGACGCCGGCGGTCGTCATCTCGCGCCACAACGGCCTCTTCCTTGGCGGCGTGTTCGGCGAGGCGGAGCTGGCGCAGGTCGTGGCCGCGATCGGCCCCACGGTTGCACGTTCGCTCTACGACTTCGGGCCCGCCGATCCGCGCCTCGAGGGTGATCCGGGCGTGGACTACGCCAAGCTGCCGCATGCGGCCATCCTCGCGCCGATCGCGGCGCTCCGCGGTGCGCTCAATTTCGTGCGCGAAGATCTCGCTGCGTCCAAGCGCGCCGATGCCGGCGCGCGTCGCTGGCTCGCGATGGAGAATGCACAGTCGAACGCGCTCGCGCGTGCGCGGCTCTCAGGCGATGCGCAGCAGGAAGGCTCCAACAACTGGGTGGTGGCCGGTTCGCGCACCGCGTCGGGCAAGCCGATCGTCGCCAACGATCCGCACCGCGTCATTGCTTCGCCATCGCTTCGCTACTACGTGCATCTCAAGGCGCCCGGGTGGAACGTCATCGGCGGCGGTGAGCCGTCGCTGCCCGGCGTGGCCATCGGCCACAACGAAACCGGCGCGTGGGGCCTCACCATCTTCGCAATCGACGGTGAGGACGTGCTCGAATACGAAACAAATCCGACCGATCCGCTCAGCTACAAGTACAAGGGTGGCTGGGAGAAGATGAAGGTCGTGGCCGAAACCATTTCGGTGAAGGGCGCAGACAAGGTCATCAAGCTGCTCAAGTACACGCGCCACGGGCCCATCATTCACGAGGACGCTTCGCGTAGCCGCGTCTGGGGCTATCGCACGACGATGCTCGAGCATGGCACCGCGCCGTATCTGGGCTCGCTCCGCATGGACCAGGCGAAGAATTGGAAGGAGTTCCGCGAGGCGTGCTCGCACACGATGGCGCCGCCCGAGAACATGGTCTACGCCGACACGTCCGGTTCGATCGGCTGGCAGGTGGTGGGCAAGGCGCCGCTCCGCACCACGTACTCGGGGCTGCTCCCCGTGCGCGGCGACGGCACGCACGAGTGGCAGGGCTTCCTGCCCGTGCTCGACCTGCCGAATCAGGGCAATCCCGCCAAGGGGTTTCTGCACAGCGCCAACGAGAACAACGTGCCGGCCGGGTACGCGCATCGGGATGCCGTGGGCCACGACTTCGGCGACAGCTGGCGTGCCGATCGCATCGCGGAGGTCCTCGGCGGGGCGAAGAAGCTGACAGTGGACAGCATGAAGGTGCTGCAGTTCGACGCCACGTCGTTGCCCGCGCGCATCATGGTACCGCCCGCCAAGGCCGCCGCTGTCACGGGTGCGCTGGTGCTCGCCGCGCGTGACTCGCTGACGGCGTGGAACCAGGTGCTATCGCCCAACTCCATTGGCGGCGGCATCTACAACGCGTACGAGAAGGCGCTCATCAAGCGCGTGTCGTCACATCTCGTGCCGGCTGCCGCTCGCGCGATCCGCCCTCGACTCGAGGTTGTCGTCATCACGCGCTGGTTCGAGGCCGCCGCGCGCGTCGGCGGCGACAGCGCCGTGCACCGCGATTCCATCGTGGCGTTGGCGCTGAACGATGCCGTTGCGGAGTTGTCGGCGTCGCGCGGCACCGACATCGCCACGTGGACGTGGGGTGGCCCACGCGGACACCGCGCCGAGCTGCGGTCGGCGTTCGCGCCGCTGCGCGACTCGGTGCAGCGCGCCGCGCTCAGCGTCGGCCCGATCGCGATGGGCGGCTACGGCAACACGGTCTGGGCCACCGGCGGCGGCGACATCGTGACCGACGGGCCGAGCTTCCGCCTGATCGCCGATCTGGCCGATTGGGAGCGTTCTGTAGGCACCAACACGCCGGGGCAGTCGGCGGATCCTCGAAGCAAGTACTATCGAAACTTGTTCGAAGGCTGGGCGACCGGTCGATACTTTCCCCTCCCGTACTCGGCCGCGCGGGTGAAGGAGGCCACGCGCGAGACGACGGTGCTGAAGCGGTAGCAGGTGTCACGCCCACGACGTCTTTCGTCACACGGCACCGTATCGCTCAACCACACTCCCGTGCCGCCGATACTGGGCCGCAGGAGGCTCGTACCCCCGGCGCGGTCTGACTTCACCGCCCCGTTCGCGCGCCTCTCCTGCACGTGGAGACGGCCATGCGCGCACGGAAGCGCGGGTTGGAAGTGGTGGGACTGTTCGCGGTGATCATGACGGGATGCGCCCTGCCCTCCGCGATGCCGGTGGCTCCGGCGCGCGCCGCGCGACACGCGACCTTCACGCATCGCGTCACGGTTCCCGCCTTCCGCTATGACACACGCGAGACCCCCGAGCTCACGCTCGCGGGTCGCGTCATCGACGACTCGACCGGACTTCCCGTGCGGATGCGCGCATCCGCCTGGTTTGCCGGGCGCGGCGACTCCACGTCCGCGGATGCGTGGGGGCACTTCGACCTCACCAACGTCGCACCCGGGCGCTACACGCTCGTGACGTGGGCCGAGGGATACGAGCCGCGCGTCGATGCGGTGGACGTGCGCGCCGAGGGCGGCGTCTCGGTGGAGCTGCGACTCAGGCGCGCGAACGCCACGCTGGCGCAGCGCACGGTGCCGGCGCGCGGAAGTGCGGTGCGCGTGGTCGCGGCGGCGGGCGGATTGCAGTAACTCGCGCTCAACCCGCCGGTTCCCACGATCGCACCCGCGTGCTCAGGCGACCGGATACAACGGAAAGTGATCGGTGAGCGCCTTCACCTCGGCGCGCACCGCCGCTGCCACCGCCGCATCTTCCGGCGCCATCAGCACGCGGTCGATGAACCCCGCGATCTTGGCCATCTCCGAGACGCCCATGCCGCGCGTCGTCACGGCCGGCGTGCCGATACGGATGCCGCTCGTCACGAACGGACTCTGCGTCTCCTTCGGCACCGTGTTCTTGTTGACCGTGATGGCCGCGTGGTCGAGCGCCTTTTCGGCCACCTTGCCCGTCAGCCCCTTGTTGCGCAGGTCCACGAGCATCAGGTGGTTGTCGGTGCCGCCGCTCACGATCTGGTAGCCCTTGGCCATGAGCCCCGTGGCGAGAGCACGCGCGTTGGTCACGACGTTGTTGCTGTAGGTCGTGAACTCGGGCTTGAGCGCCTCGAGGAACGCCACCGCCTTGGCGGCGATCACGTGCTCGAGCGGTCCCCCCTGGATGCCGGGGAACATCGCCTTGTCGATGGCCTTGGCGTGCTGCGCCTTGCAGAGAATCAACCCGCCGCGCGGACCACGCAGCGTCTTGTGCGTCGTGGTGGTGACCACGTCAGCGAACGGCACTGGACTCGGATACGCGCCCGTGGCCGCGAGCCCGGCAAAATGCGCCATGTCCACCAAAAAGATGGCGCCCACTTCCGTTGCGATGTCAGCGAACGCCTGGAAGTCGAGCACGCGCGAATACGCCGAGTAGCCGGCGATGATCATCTTCGGCTTGTGCGCGCGGGCCTTGGCGCGCATGTCGTCGTAGTCGATGAGGCCATGCTCGGTCAGGCCATAGTGCACCGCGTTGTAGATCATCCCCGAGAAGTTCACCGGCGACCCGTGCGTGAGGTGGCCACCCTGCGAGAGGTCGAGCCCGAGCACCGTGTCGCCGGGCTTGAGAAACGCGAGGTACACTGCCGCGTTCGCCTGCGCGCCCGAGTGCGGCTGCACGTTGGCATGATCGGCCTTGAACAACTCCTTCGCGCGATCGATGGCCAACTGCTCAGCTTCGTCCACGATCTCGCAGCCGCCGTAGTAGCGCTTCTTCGGCAGCCCTTCCGCGTACTTGTTGGTGAGCGGCGAGCCCATCGCCTCCATGACCGCGGGGGAGACGAAGTTCTCGCTGGCGATCAGCTCGAGCCCCTCGGACTGACGCCGAATCTCGCGCGTGATGATCGCCGCAATGACGGGATCGGTTTCGGTCAGCGCACGGCCCGGCGGGGTGCGGTCCCACTCACTCCACGTGATCACTTGGATTCCTCGCGTTCGATCTTCTCGACGCGGCGCTCGTGGCGCCCGCCTTCGAAGGGAGTATTGAGCCAGGTCTCGAGGATCTTCACGGCATCCTCGTCGGAGAGAAAGCGTGCCGGGAGCACCAGCACGTTGGCGTCGTTGTGCTGCCGCGCGAGCGCGGCAATCTCGGGCGCCCACGCCACCGCGGCCCGCACGTGTGGATAGCGGTTGGCGGTGTAGCTCATGCCCAGCCCCGTGCCGCACATCAGCACCCCACGCCTCACCTCGCCGCTCGAGACTTCCTGCGCGAGCGGATGCGCATAGTCCGCATAATCGGTGCTGTCGGTGGAGGCAGTGCCGAGGTCCTGCACCTCGAAGCCCAGCTGCTTCAGCTTCTCAGCGAGCACCTGCTTGAGGGCGAAGCCGGCGTGGTCGCTGGCGATGGGAATGCGTTCGGGCATGCCGGAACCTAACGGAGGCGCGGCGAGGTCGGCCCGCGCTCAGCTCTTCCGCGGGTACACCGGCCACGGGCGCATCATGCCGCCCACCGCCCGGATACGGAGCTCCGCCAACCGGTCGGCGGCCACGTACGTCGGCACCCCCGTCTTCTTGGCGATGTCGAACACCCCGAGGATCGTGTCGTAAATCTCGCCCGCCTTGCGATACGCGCGAGCCTGGTCCCATCCCGCCAGCTCGCGATAGACGTTGATCACGCCGCCCGCGTTCGCCACGTAGTCCGGCGCATACGTGATGCCGCGCTGCTCGAGCTCGTCGCCATGGCGCGCCTCGAGCAGCTGGTTGTTGGCCGCCCCCGCCACGATTTCACACTGCAACTTCGGCAGCGTCTGGTCGTTGATGACGCCGCCCAGCGCGCACGGCGCGTACACGTCCACCGGTGCGGAGTGAACTTCCGTCGGGTCCACCGGCGTGGCCGTGAAATCGTGCACGACGCGCTTCACGCGCTCGGCGTCGATGTCGCTCACGACGAGCCGCGCACCGGCGCCGTGCAGCTCCTTACACAGTCCGTAGCCCACGTGCCCGAGACCCTGCACCGCCACCTTTTTTCCCTCGAGCGTGGTCGAGCCCCATCGATGCATCGCGCACGCCTCGATGGCGCGGAAGACACCGTGCGCCGTAACCGGGCTCGGATCGCCGCTTCGCGCCGCGAGCCCCGCCACGTAGTCGGTTTCCATGTGCACGTAGTCCATGTCGGCCGGGCTCGTGCCCACATCCTCGGCCGTCACGTAGCGGCCGCCCAGCGTCTCCACGAAGCGCCCGTGGGCGCGGAAGATCATCTCGCGGCGCGTCATCCGATTGTCACCGATGATGACCGCCTTGCCACCGCCCAGGTTGAGGCCGGCCACGGCGTTCTTGTATGTCATGCCGCGTGCGAGGCGGAGCGCGTCCACAAGCGCAGCCTCGTCGGAGGCGTATTGCCAGAAGCGCGTGCCGCCCAGCGCGGGCCCGAGTGTCGTGTCATGAATCGCGATGATGCCGCGGTAGCCGCTCTCCTTGTCGTGGCAGAGCACCACTTGCTCGTGGCCCATCTCGGCGATCGTGTCGAAAAGCTGCATGCGTCTGTGAAATCGTGGGGGGAGTGGCGCGTGGCTCGGACGAACCGTCCCTACGCCGACAGCGCGCGCGCGATGACGATGCGTTGGATCTCCGAGGTGCCCTCGTAGATCTCGGTCACCTTCGCGTCGCGGAAGAAGCGTTCCACGGGATACTCCTTCACGTACCCGTAGCCGCCGAAAACCTGCACTGCCTGCGTGGTTACCCACATGGCGGTCTCGCTCGCGAGCAACTTGCTCATCGAGCCGAACATGCCGACGTTCTCGCCACGATCCTTCGCGGCCGCCGTGGCGTGGAGCAGCGTGCGGGCGCTGGCAATGCGCGTTGCCATGTCCGCGAGCTTGAACTGGATGGCCTGGAAGTCCAGGATCGGTTGCCCGAACTGGATGCGTTCCTTCGCGTACGCCATCGCGGCCTCGAAGGCCGCCCGCGCAATGCCGATCGCCTGCGCGGCGATGCCCAGCCGACCGTGGTCGAGCGACTGCATCGCATAGATGAACCCCTGCCCCGCCTCACCAAGCAGGTTGGCTGCGGGCACGCGCATCTCGTCGAAGCGGAGTTGCACCGTCGGCGAGGCCCGGAGGCCGAGCTTGTCTTCCTTCTTGCTCACGCTGAAGCCGGGCAGGTCCGGCGTCACGATGAATGCCGAGATCCCCTTGGCGCCCTTCCGCGCCTCGGGTGAGTCCGTGCGCGCCATCGCGATGATGACGCCGGCGTGGGTGCCGCTCGTCACCCACGCCTTGGTGCCCGTGAGCACCCACTCGTTGCCGACCTTCACGGCCTGCGTCGCGAGCGCCGATGCATCGGACCCGGACTCGGGTTCGGAGAGCGCGAACGCGCCGAGGATTTCACCGCGCGCCATCGGCCCGAGGAACCGCCGCTTCTGCTCGTCGGTGCCCCAGCGCAGCAGCATCTGCGTCGGCAGCGAATTGTGCACGCTCATCATCACGGCAGCGCTGGCATCGGCCGCGGCCACCTCCTCGAGGGCGAGCAGGTAGCTCACGGTGTCGAGCGCGAGTCCGTCGTACTCCTCGGGCAGCAGCATGCCGAGGAAGCCGAGCGTGCCGAACTTGCTGACGAGTGTCGGTTCGAAGTGTGCGTCGCGGTCCCACTGCTCCGCGTACGGGGTGATCTCGTTGGCGGCGAACTCGCGCGCGAGGCGCTGGATCTCGCGCTGCGTTTCGGTGAGCGGGGTGAGCAGGGTATCAGTCGGCATTTCAGCCCTTGGGGGCGGTGTCGTAGCGGTAGAAGCCGCGGCCGCTCTTCTTGCCGAGCCAGCCGGCGGCGACGTACTTCCGGAGGAGCGGACAGGGGCGGTACTTCGGGTCGCCCAGCCCGGAGTGCATCACCTCGAGAATCGCGAGGCAGGTGTCGAGGCCGATGAAATCCGCGAGCGTGAGCGGGCCCATCGGGTGGTTCATGCCGAGCTTCATCACGGTGTCCACCGCTTCGGGGGTCGCGACCCCTTCCATCACGCAATAGACCGCCTCGTTGATCATCGGCATCAAGATCCGGTTGGCCACGAAGCCGGGGTAGTCGTTCACCTCGACCGGCGTCTTCCCGACCGCCTTCGCGAGCGCGAGTGTGCGCTGCGTCGTCTCGTCGCTCGTGGCGATGCCGCGAATGACCTCGACAAGCTGCATGAGCGGCACCGGATTCATGAAATGCATGCCGATGACGTCGGCCGGGCGCCTGGTGCGCGCCGCGATCTCGGTGATGGCAATCGAACTCGTGTTGCTCGCGAGAATGGCGCCAGCCGGCGCGATGGCATCGAGGTCGGCGAAGATCTTGAATTTGAGGTCGACGCGCTCCGTTGCCGCCTCGACAATCAACGTCGCGTCGTGCGCCGCGCCCATCTCGGTCGCGAGCGTCAGCCGGCCAAGCGTTGCGTCGCGCAATGCCTGATCGATCGTCCCCTTCTTCACCTGGCGATCGAGGTTCGACGTGATCGTCGCCTTCCCCTTGTCGAGCGCCCCCGGCGCCACGTCAATCATTGTCACGGCAAAGCCGCGTTGCGCGAAGACGTGCGCGATGCCGTTGCCCATCTGGCCGGCGCCGATGACGGCGACACGGTCGGTCATGTGCGAATCTCCCCGCGGCGCTCGGGCCGCGTGAACAGGGCGCGCCCCGCGGGGCGCGCAATCAGGGCCGCCGTCGCGGCCACCATGCCGAGCGCGGCAAAGGCGCCGCCCTCGGGTCCCCAGCCACCGCCGGTGGCCCACGCCGGTCCGGTGTCGATCATCCGATAGCGCGGCGTCGCAAATGCGAAGCCGCTCACCTTCGCATGCAGCACCAGTGCCATGACCGCTTTCCAGGCAAAGTGCGCAGCGAACGCCGCCCACAGGCTGTCGGTCGCGAGGCGCACCATCGCGAGCCACACACCGGCCAGCGCCACCGCGAGCAGCGACTGCGCCGTGGCGCCAGGGTTCGTCAGGTGCAGGAGCGCGAAGAGTGCGCTCGAGACCACCACCGCCGCGATCGCCCCGAACCGTTCCATGATCACGCCGAAGCCGTAGCCACGCACCAGCAGTTCCTCGAAGAGCGCCGCCGGCAGCAGCACCAGCGCCGCCGACATGCTCGACGTCAGCCAGATCGCATCGCTCGTAACCTCGAACGCGAACCAGCCCAACGCCAGGCAGAGCACGACCGGCACGAGAATCGCCGCGGCGCCCATGCCGAGCCCCGCCGCGAGCTTGCGCGGCGCCATCGCGGCTTCACCAAGCCCGAGCTGCGCCCACGTCATGCGCGCGTCCACGCTGCGACCCACGAGCACGTGCGCGGCGGCAATGCCAAACAGTGAAATCCACGGCCACGCCACGAAGCGCACCCCCGCAACGCCGAGCACCGTCGACACAACCGGGTACACGACCATTCCGCCCACGAGCCAGGCGGCAACGGCAAACAGCGCGAACGACACGAGTCGCCACGGCCAGTGCATCCGGCCGTGGGCGTCCACGAACGCGCGCTCGAGGAGGGCAGCGTCCATCGCGTCTCCTGATATCGCGGGCGCTAGCCCGCGCGCTCGACCTCGAGCGCGACCGCATCGCCACCGCCCAGGCAGAGCGTGGCGAGGCCGCGCTTCACCTTCCGGTCGGCCATCGCGTGCAACAGCGTCACGAGCACTCGGGCGCCGCTCGCGCCGATCGGGTGGCCGAGTGCCGTGGCGCCGCCGTTCACGTTCACGCGTGACCAGTCCCAGCCGAGTTCGTTGCCGTCGGCCAGCGCCTGCGACGCGAACGCTTCGTTGGCCTCGATCAGGTCGTAGTCATTGATCGTGCGGCCGTGCTTCTGCATCAGCTTCTGCACCGCGACAATGGGGGCGAAGAACAAGTCACGCGGATTGGTACCGCCCGTGCCGTAGCCAGTGATGGTCGCGAGCACGTTCAGTCCGTGCGAAGCAGCGTATGCGGCGGAGGTGACCACGAGCGCCGCGCCACCATCATTGAGCGAGCTCGCATTGCCGGCCGTCACGCTCAGGTTGGTCGCGTCCTTGGATGGGAACGCGGGACGCAACTTGGCGAGCGTCTCGGCCGTGGTATCCGCACGCGGCCCTTCATCAGAATCCACCACCGTCGGTCCCTTCCTGCCCGCGATCTCCACCGGCACGATCTCGGCCTTGAATCGCCCGGCCAGCTGCGCCGCCACCGCCTTCTGGTGCGACTCCGCCGCGAACGTGTCCTGAGCCTCGCGCGAGATCTGTGCCTTTGTGGCCGTGTACTCCGCGTGCGAGCCCATGTGCACGCCGCACGTGGCGCACCAGAGCCCGTCCTTGATCATGCCGTCCACCATGGTCTGGTCGCCGATCTTGATGCCGCCGCGCATGCCATACACGTAGTGCGGCGCATTCGACATCGACTCCTGTCCGCCCGCGATGATCACCTGCGCGTCACCAGCCTTGATGGCCTGCGCCGCCAGCATCACCGCCTTCAGTCCCGAGCCGCACACCTTGTTGATGGTGAGCGCCGATACCGTGGCCGGAATTCCCGCCTTGAGCGCAGCCTGTCGCGCCGAGGCCTGACCCGTGCCACCCTGCAGCACATGGCCCATGATCACTTCCTGGACCGCATCCGGGTCCACACCGCTGCGCGCGAGCGCAGCCTTGATGGCCGAGGCACCGAGTTCAGGCGCCGAGAGCGACGAGAGCGCGCCCAGGTATTTGCCGATCGGCGTGCGAGCGGCGCCGACGATGACAGGAGTGCGAGCGGGATCGGACATATGAGAACCGTCAGGAAAACGGTGAAAGGCAATCAGACCCACCCAAACGGGCAGGGCCTTCTAAGATAGCAAGGAACGCGGCGAGACCAGTCGGGACAGGGCCCGTGGGGCCACCTCGTGCCACTTGATCTCCCCAGTCAGCAGTCGGCTCATCACGCGCGTGGCGCTCGGCCGCGTCATCCCCACCGAGTACGCGAGTCGCGGCATGGCGTAGAACGCCTTGGACAAGCGCGCCGCCCACTTCATGTCGCGTCCGTGTTCGTTCGCGATGCGCTCCGAATACGCGGCGAGTGCGTTGATGTCGCCCTTGAACCAGGCCGCCGCGGCTTCTGCGGCCACCATGCCCGTGAACAAGGAAGGGCGAATCCCCTCAGCCGTGAACGGATCGACGATGCCAGCCGCTTCGCCGCACAAGATCGCGCCGTCGGCGTGGAGCTTCGAGTTTCCTCGCCAGAGCAGCAGCGGATGTCCGTGCTGCTTCACACCGTCCATCGAGAGCCCGAAGTGCCTCGTGTACTCGGCCAGCGGTGTGCGCAGGTCCACCGACTTCAGTCCCCACGCGCCAATGCCGATCGAGTGGCAGTCTTTCTTTGGGAAGTTCCACAGATAGCCGTTGTTGACCATTCCGAACTCGAAGTGCGCCACGTTCGGCTCCGGCACCGGTGCGTCGACTTCGATCTCGATGGCGCCACCGATGACGACCGCTCGCTTGGAGAGGCCGAGCCACTTGGCGGTCTGTCCCTTCGCACCGTCGGCGCCGATGAGCAGGCGCGAGTGATGGACGCCAAGATCGGTGGTGACCGTCCATCGTCCGCCGTCGCGCGCAACCTGCTGCACCGTCTCGCCCGTGCGCAGCGCGGCGCCCTTCTGCACCGCGTGCGTGATCAGGTGGTGATCGAACTCGTCGCGGCGCACCATCCAGAGCGGCTCCTGCAGTCCGAGCGGGGCGTCGACGCGCTCGCCCATCTTCCATGTGTAGCGCACGGCATCGACCTTCGCCGAGACGACGGGGGTGAAGTCGATGTCGAACCAGCCGCGCACCTCGGGGCCGACACCGCCGCCGCACGGCTTGTAGCGCGGCAGGAGCTGCTTCTCGAGTACCAGCACCGAATGTCCGAGGCGCGCCAGATGCCACGCGGCTGAGCCACCGCCGGGGCCGGCGCCGATGATGATGACGTCGTGAATGGTGGACATGCACGAAAAGCTAACGGAGACCTTTCGCACCTTGTTCGCAGGCTCGTGGATTGACGCCGGCCCTCCGGACCCCTGACATTGGGGCATGCCAGCCACGTCGCGCGCTGCCAAGGAAGCAAAGGACGCGGCCGAGACGCCGCTGTACGACGAGCGCACCGCTCGGGCGCTCGGCCTCTGGGTGGTGTTGTCACGCGCGGCGGCATCGGTCTCGGCGCTTTCGAGCGCCGACATCGCGCTCTCCGAGTTGACGCCGGCGGAGTTCGGCGTGCTCGAGCTGCTGTATCACAAGGGACCGCTGCTGCTCGGCGAAGTGCAGAAGAAGGTGCTCGTCTCGAGTGGTGGCGTCACGTACATCGTGGATCGGCTCGCCGAGCGCGGCCTGCTCGAACGCCGGTTGTGCCCGAATGACCGGCGCGCGCGGTACGCGGCGGTGACGCGGAAGGGAAAGGCGTTGATGAAGGCGATCTTCCCTCGCCACGCGCAGGCGGTCGCCGATGCGGTGGCGGCGCTCACGCCGGAAGAGCAGGAGCAAGCGCACGCGCTGCTCAGGAAGATGGGACTCGCCGCGGCCCGGGCCATGGGCCCGAAGGTCGTTCGGGCGGAGTAGGGCGGTAGGGGGCTCGGCGCCCCCGCGCCATCGGCGATGCACGGCAGGCGCTCTCTGGCCCTTGACTTTTTATCTTAGTAATGAGATACTTAGTGCAGAGACACAGGCGCCCCACTGCGAGGCCGCCTCCCACACCGACATCCCGAGGACCCGACCATGACCGCCACCGCCATCCTCCCCGACACGCAGTCCTTCCAGATCGACCCGACCCACTCGGCCGTCGGCTTTGCCGTCAAGCACATGATGTTCGCGACCGTGCGCGGCCAGTTCGGCGACGTCACCGGCTCGATCTCCCTCGACAACGACGACCTGCGCTCCACCAAGGTGGACGTCTCGATCGGCATCGCATCGATCGATACCCGCATGGCGCAGAGGGACGAGCACCTCAAGTCGCCGGACTTCTTCGACGCCGCAAGGTTCCCCAAGGCGACGTTCGTCGGCGCCGGCGCGACCAAGAACGGCAACGGCTCGTGGGCGCTGCCCGGCACGCTGACGCTGCGTGGTGTGTCGAAGCCGGTGACGCTCACCGTCACACCGCAAGGCGCCGGCAAGGACCCGTGGGGCAACACGCGCTCGGCATGGACCGCGAGCACGACGATCGATCGCCGCGAGTTCGGGCTGAGCTGGAACCAGGCGCTCGAGGCGGGTGGCCTGCTCGTGTCAAATGATGTGGAGCTCACGCTCGACATCCAGGCGGTGCAGGCGTAGTCGTCCGGAACGAAGTGAAGGACCGGCCGTCGTCGCAAACGAAAGGACCTGCTTGTCGCCCATCGAAAGGCACAAGCAGGTCCTTCGCGGCGCTCAGGACGACGTCACTGGCTGCGTGAAAACCCCTCTGGCAGCGCGCGACTCCTGTTCTCCGCACCGAGCTTCTCGACCAGGGCCGCGATCGTCATCGACTCCTGCTTCGCGCCCTCGCCGCGTGCGCGCAACGCCACTGTTCCCTCCTCCGCTTCGCGACGCCCAACCACCGCGAGGTACGGAATCTTCATCAGCTCACCGTCGCGAATGCGGTAGTTGAGCGTGTCGTTGCGGTCGTCGAGGGTGGCGCGCAGTCCCGCCGCCTTCAGCGCATCGACCACCGGACGCGCCTTGTCGGACAGATCGTCCGAGATCGGCAGCACGCGTACTTGCTCGGGCGCGAGCCAGAGCGGGAACGCACCGGCAAAGTGCTCGATGAGGATGGCGATGAACCGCTCGAAGCTGCCGCTCACCGCGCGATGGATCACCACCGGGCGGTGCATGGCGTTGTCGGCGCCCACGTACTGCAGGTCGAAGCGCTCGGGCGCGTTGTAGTCGAGTTGGATGGTGCCCAGCTGCCACGCACGCCCGATGGAGTCGGTCACGTCGAAGTCGATCTTCGGTCCGTAGAACGCGCCGTCGCCGACCTTGCGCTCGTACGGAAGCCCGGTGGCTTCGAGCGCCGCCTGCAGCGCCGCCTCCGCCTTGTCCCACAGCTCGTCGGAGCCAATGCGTGTCTCGGGGCGCGTCGCAAACTTGAGCGTCGCGGTGAGCCCGAACGTTTCGTAGTAGCCGAGGATGAAGTCGGCGAGGAACTTGACCTCGCCCGCGATCTGGTCCTCGGTGAGGAAGACGTGACAGTCGTCCTGCGCGAACTGCCGTACGCGCGTCAGCCCCGACAGCGCGCCCGAGAGCTCGTTGCGGTGCAGCGGATCGAATGTGACGAACCGCTTGGGCAACTCGCGATAGGAGTGCTTGCCGACGTTGTAGTAGACGTAGTGCGACGGGCAGTTCATCGGCTTGAGCGAGGCGTCGTGTTCGCCGGTCTCGTTGTCGAGCACGAGGAACATGTTCTCCTGGTACTTGCCCCAGTGCCCCGACTGCTCCCACAACGACTTGTGGTACATGAGCGGCGTCTTGATCTCGAGGAACTTCTCGGCCTGCCGCTCGCGCACGAACTCCGTGAGGGTGTTGTAGAGCGCGGTGCCGCGCGGCGTCCAGAAGGCGGCGCCAGGCGCCACCGGGAAAAAGTGGAAGAGGTCGAGCTGCTTTCCCACGACGCGATGGTCGCGCTTCTTCGCTTCCTCCATCTGGTGCAGCCGCGCGTCGAGTTCTTCCTTGCTGAAGAACGCGGTCGCATAGATGCGCTGCAGCATCTGCCGCTTCTCGTCACCACGCCAGTACGCGCCCGCGGAGCTCAGCAGCTTGAAGTGCTTGAAGTAGCCGGTGTCCTGCACGTGCGGGCCGCGACAGAGGTCGATGAACGGCCCGTCGGTGTAGGTGCTGATAATCTCGTCGGCCCCGAGGTCGGCGATGCGCTCGAGCTTGAGCGGATCGTCGCTGAATCGCTTGAGCGCCTCGTCGCGACTCACTTCCTCGCGAACGAACGGGTGCTTCTCCTGCACCACCTTCTTCATCTCCGCCTCGAAGCCGGCGAGGTCGTCGGGGGTGAACGGCTTCTCCACCTCGAAGTCGTAGTAGAAGCCGTCGTCGATGGCGGGACCGAAGCCGATCTTCGCGTCTGGACGCAGGCGTCGCACCGCAGTGGCGAGGATGTGCGCACCCGAGTGCCGCAGCACGGGCAGCGCGCGCGGGTCCTTGTTCGTGATTACCGTGAACCGGCCGCTCTTGCGGAGCGGCGTCATCAAATCCTGCACCTCGTCATCCACCGACACGGCAATGGCCGCGCGGAGGAGGCCGGCGCCAATCGAGGCAACGACGTCCTTGGGGAGGGTGCCGGGCGCGACTTCGCGAGTTGCGCCGTCCGGAAGGGTCAGGGTGAGCATGGATGGCTGATGCGGCGGGGCCGGCGCGCAGGGCGCCAGTGGTGAAGAACAGCGAATGACGGAGAGACGCGGCGCTAGCCGCGCGTGCCGAGCAACGACGCGACGGCGTGCCCGTTCCGGAACGCCAGGACGATCCCCACGACGACGAGCGCCACGAGTGTGGCCCACAGTGCGAGGCCGCGAGTCGGGTGGACATCTTCGTCGCGCTGGAGCGGAGGCTGGGCCATGGTCGGTTGAAGTCGGTCGGATGAGGCCCGAAACGGACCCGGTCTCGCCAACTCATAAGTTACCGCGGGCCCACCGTCACGGCCACGGACCACGAGCTCGACGGTTAGCTTTCCCCTCCCTTATGACGAGCACGTCGCCCTCCTCGCCGGAGCTTCCGGCCACCTACGACGCCGCGGCCACCGAGCGCGCCCTCTACGGGCGCTGGGAAGCGGCCGGCGTCTTCCAGCCTGCGCAGCCTCGCGCCGCCGGCCAACGCGCCTTCACCGTGGTGATGCCGCCGCCGAACGTGACGGCGATGCTGCACATCGGTCACGGCCTCAACAACTCCGTGCAGGACGTCATCGTCCGCTGGCGCCGCATGGCCGGCGACGACGCGCTCTGGGTGCCGGGCACCGACCACGCCGGCATCGCGACGCAAAACGCCGTGGAAAAGATCCTCGCCAAGGAAGGCAAGACGCGCTTCGACTTGGGGCGCGAGGCGTTCGTCGAGCGCGTGAAGACGTTCGTGGCTGAGACGGGTGGCGTGATCCTGCAGCAGCTGCGCGCCATCGGCGCCAGCGCCGACTGGAGTCGCACCGCGTACACGTTCGACCCGGAGCGTTCACGCGCCGTGCGCGAGGCCTTCGTGCGCTTGTACGAGGATGGCCTCATTTACCGGGGCCATCGCGTCATCCATTGGTGCCCGCGCTGTCTCACGTCGCTCTCCGACGAGGAAGCAGAGTTCCACGAAACCAACGGGCAGCTCTGGCAAGTGGCGTATCCGGTGGTGGGCCAGCCGGGCCGCTCGCTCGTGATCGCGACCACGCGACCGGAGACGATCTTCGCCGATACCGCAATCGCCGTGCATCCCGACGACGAGCGCTACGCCGACCTCGTGGGGCAGACGGTGACCATCCCGATCGTGGGCATCGAGATTCCGGTGATCGCCGACGCGTATGTCGATCGCGCCTTCGGCACGGGCGCGCTCAAGATCACCCCCGCGCACGACGCCAACGATTTCGAGGTCGGCAAGCGGCACGCCCTGCCGATGCCCGTGGTGATCGACGAGACCGGTACGGTGCGCGAAGTGGCAGACGCCGCCGGTCGCGTGCCGGAGGCGTATCGCGGCCTCGAGCGCTTCGCTGCGCGCAAGAAGTTCGCTGCCGCGCTCGACGCCGCCGGCCACCTCGTGAAGGTGGAGCAGCACCGCAACTCGGTGCGCCGCTGCTACCGCTGCGACACGGTGGTGGAGCCGCGCTTGAGCGATCAGTGGTTCGTGAAAATGGCCCCGCTTGCCGCCCCCGCCCTCGAGGCCGTGCGCGACGGTCGCGTGCGCGTGCTCCCCGAACGGTGGGAAGCGGTGTACGTGAACTGGATGGAGGGCATTCGCGACTGGAACATCTCGCGCCAGCTCTGGTGGGGACACCGCATTCCGGTGTTCTACTGCGACGCGTGCGGATGGACCGACGCTCGCCGTGACGACCCGGCCGACTGCCCGACGTGCCACGGCGCCGTGCGACAGGACGAGGACGTGCTCGACACTTGGGCGTCGAGCTGGCTCTGGCCACTGAGCACGCTCGGCTGGCCCGATGACACGGCCGACATGCGCGCGTTCTATCCCACCGACGTCCTCGTGACCGCCCCGGAGATTCTCTTCTTCTGGGTGGCGCGCATGATCATGGCGGGGATGTATTTCGACGACGACCGCCGTCCGCCGTTCCAGACCGTGTACCTGCACGGCACCGTGCGTGATGCGCAGGGGCGGAAGATGTCCAAGTCGCTGGGCAACGGCATCGATCCGCTCGATGTGGTGGCGCGCTACGGCGCGGATGCATTGCGCTGGACGGTCATCAGCGGCATGGGGCTGGGCGTGGACGTGCTCCTCGACCACACCGACCTCGACAAGGCGTTTGCGCCGGGGCGGAACTTCGCCACCAAGCTCTGGAACATCGGCCGCTTTCTGCTGTCGAGCGTTGGGGATCGCGCGGTCGCGCCACTCTCGAGCGTCACAGCCACAAAGCTCACGCGCGCCGACACGTGGATTCTCGCGCGCCTCGACGTCGCGATCGCCGAGTGCGACAGCGCGCTCGGTGACGCGCGTCCGGCTACTGGCGCATGGCCGGAAGCGCAGCGCAACGCCGGCCTCCGCCTGAACGAGTTCGCCGAGTCGGCACGTCGCTTCGTGTGGAACGAACTGGCCGACTGGTACGTGGAAGCTTCGAAGTCGCGCATCGCTTCGGGTGGCGAGGACGGCGAAGTGGCGCGCATCGTGCTCGCGCACGCCGTCGATCGTGCGTTGCGCCTGCTGCACCCGATCATGCCGTTCATCACCGAAGAGGTCTGGCAGAAACTGCCGACGGCCAAGGAGACGGAGTTCCTTGCGCGTGCGGCCTGGCCGGTGCGCGCTGGTGTGGCGGCCGCGACGGAGTTCGACGTGGTCGTGAGCGCGGTCGATGCAATCCGATCGCTGCGCTCGGCAGCGGGACTCTCGAGCGGACAGAAGGTGAATGCCGCGATCACGGTGAGCGATGCCACCGCGAGGACTGGCACGATCCTCCGCGAGGAGCTCGCGCTCATCAACAGCCTCGCGCGTTCGGAGGCAATTGTCGGCCTGCGTTTCGACGGGCAGGGATTGCACCAGCTCTGCGCAGGCTTTGACGTGTTCCTGCCGCTGGACAACATCGACCCCGACGTGCGCGCTCGCGAAGCCGAGAAGGCGCGCAACGAAGCCGAGGCACTGGCCAGGCAGTTGGGTGCCCTCTCGGCGCGGCTCAAGAACGAGAGCTTCGTCTCGCGCGCCAAGCCCGAGATCGTCGAGGCCGAGCGACAGAAGGAGCGCGAGTGGACGGAGAAGATCGCGCGGCTGAACGAGAAGGCGCAGGCGCTCGGCGGATGAGCGCGCCTCGTCATCCCGAGCGCAGCGAGGGATCTGCCTTCCGCTGGCTGAGAGCCCACGCAGGTACTTCTCTGCGCTCAG
>JAYTVE010000105.1:0-7532 GCA_043744185.1 Gemmatimonadota bacterium
TCGAAGGGCACGCGCTGACCGAGAACGAAGGCAACCTGGTCCGGGCGCGGTACGTGCGGCAGACGCTGGCCACCGAATCGCCGGCGCACGGGTGACCGGCAGATCCACCGATCGAGGGGGCGCATGAACGGCTACAACTTCACCGAGCGAGTGCGGAAGGTCCTGGCGATGGCGCGCGAGGAGGCGGCCCGGCTCCACCATGAGTATGTGGGCACGGAGCACATCCTCCTGGGCCTCATCCGCGAAGGCGAGGGGGTGGCAGCCGCCGTGCTGCAGAACCTCAACGTCGACCTCGACGAGATCACGCAGAAGATCGAGGAGACGGTCAAGAAGGGCAAAGCAGCCCAGACGACCGGTCCCGACCTGCCGTACACGTCGCGCGCCAAGAAGGTGCTCGAGCTGGCGATGGCCGAGGCCCGCGAGCTCACGCACAGCTACGTCGGGACGGAGCACCTTCTGCTTGGCTTGCTGCGCGAGGAAAAAGGAATCGCCGCGCAGGTGCTGACCGACGCGCAGGTGACGCTCGAGCAGGCCCGCACGGAGACGCTGCGCCTGCTGGGTAACGACGCGCCGCAGGGTCAGCAGGGGAAGGAGCCGGGGGCGACGCCCCCGCAGCCGACCGCACCGGCGAAGGGTGAGAAGAAGTCCAAGACCCCGGCGCTCGACCACTTCTGCCGCGACCTGACACAGCTGGCGAGCGAGGGGACGCTGGACCCGACCATCGGACGCGCGAAGGAGATCGAGCGCGTGATGGAGGTGCTGTCGCGCCGCAAGAAGAACAACCCGGTGCTCATCGGCGAACCCGGCGTCGGCAAGACGGCGATCGTCGAGGGGTTGGCGCAGCTGATCTCGAACGGCGAGTGCCCGGAGTCGCTGCGTGATCACCGCGTGCTCTCGCTCGACATGGCGGCGGTAATCGCGGGCACGAAGTACCGCGGCCAGTTCGAGGAGCGACTCAAGGCGGTCATGAACGAAATCGCGCAGAACCGGAACATCGTTCTCTTCATCGACGAGCTGCACACGCTCGTCGGCGCGGGCGCAGCGGAAGGCGCGATCGACGCGAGCAACATGCTCAAGCCGGCGCTGGCGCGCGGCGAGCTGCAGTGCGTGGGCGCGTCGACGCTCAACGAGTATCGCAAGTACATCGAGAAGGACGGCGCGCTCGAACGCCGCTTCCAGACGGTGGTGGTCGATCCGCCCTCGGTGGACGAGACGGTCGAGATCCTCAAGGGGCTGCGCAAGAAGTACGAGGATCATCACAAGGTGACGATCCCTGATGCGACGCTGATGTCCGCCGCGAAGTTGTCGGAGCGCTACATCACCGACCGGTTCCTGCCGGACAAGGCGATCGACGTGATCGACGAGGCGGGGGCGCGAGCGCGCATGGCGGCGCAGGTGCCGCCGCCGGAAGTGGCTGCGCTCAAGGAGAACCTCGAGAAGGTGAACGGGGAGAAGGAGGCGGCGGTCCGCGACCAGAACTTCGAACGCGCGGCGGCGCTTCGCGATTCGGAGCGTGAGCTCCAGGCGGAGATCCGACGCAAGCAGGAAGAGTGGGAGAAGAAGCGGCAGTCGCACCGCCCGGTGCTTGGCGAGGACGAGATCTCGTTCATCGTGAGCCGCTGGACGGGGATTCCGGTGCAGCGCCTGCAGGAAGCGGAAACGGCGCGTCTGCTGCGCATGGAAGAGGAGCTGCACGCGCAGGTGATCGGGCAGGACGACGCGATCAAGGCGCTCGCGCGTTCGATCCGTCGCTCGCGCGCGGGGCTCAAGGACCCGGCGCGTCCGATCGGTTCGTTCATCTTCTGTGGCCCTACGGGCGTGGGCAAGACGGAAGTGGCGCGTCAGCTGGCGAAGTTCCTGTTTGCGGATGCGTCGGCGCTCGTGCGCGTGGACATGAGCGAGTACATGGAGAAGTTCTCGATCTCGCGGCTGATCGGCGCCCCGCCGGGGTATGTCGGCTACGAGGACTCGGGGACGCTCACGAAGGCGGTGCGGCGGAAGCCCTACTCGGTGATCCTGCTCGACGAGATCGAGAAGGCGCACCCGGACGTCTTCAACATCCTGCTGCAGGTGCTCGATGAAGGTCACCTCACCGACAACTACGGCCGGGTGATCGACTTCAAGAACACGGTGGTGATCATGACGTCGAACGTGGGCGCCAAGGACATCATGAAGGGGAAGGCGCTCGGCTTCACGTCGTCGGACACGACCGCGGCCTCGTTCGCGCGCATCTCCGAGAAGGTGAAGGAGGAGTTGAACCACGTGTTCAACCCGGAGTTCCTGAACCGCCTCGACGACGTGATCGTGTTCCACCCGCTCTCGAAGGCCCACATCGCGCAGATCGTGACGGTGATGATGGTCGAAGTGCAGAAGAGGCTGGTGGACGAGGAACTGACGCTCAAGCTCACGGACGGTGCGGTTGACTATCTCGTCAAGCGTGGGTACGACGAGAAGTACGGCGCCCGCCCGCTGCGCCGGGCGATTCAGCGGGGGATCGAGGATCCGCTCTCGGAGAAGATCCTGCTTGGCGAGTTCAGCAAGGGGGACGAAATCGAGGTGGACGGGTCGGCGGACGCCGAACTGCTGTCGTTCACGGTGCTGACCAAGGGCGCGCCGAAAGCCTGACCCTTTGGCCCCTCCGGGGGTATAGGGGCGGCTTCGCCGGTCCATGGGGGACCGGGCGAGGCCGCCCCCGTATATATTGTGTGGATGTTTCGGGTAATCCTGACCAGACTGGCCGTCCTCGCGGGCGTGCTCCTCGCCCCTCTCGCCGTCCACGCGCAGGACGCGCGGTGTGCCGTGCCGGACACCGTGATCGTGAGTGGCAACAAGCGCGTCTCCGAAAGCACGATCCTGAGTGACCTCGGGTTCGAGCCCGGCGTGGCGCTCTCGGCGCGCGCAGTCCAGCTCGCGCTCAAGTCGCTGTACTCGTCGGGGCAGTTCGACCGTATCGCTGTCGCGTGCCGATTGAGCGAGGACGGCCAGAAGGCCGCGCTCACCGTGACGGTGACGGAGCGGCCGATCCTTGGTGACGTGGCGGTGTCGGGGCCGCGTCGCGTGAGCGAAGGGACGATCAAGGATCAGATCGAGCTTCTGGTCGGGCGTCCCGTGGATCCGTCGCTGGTGGCGCGCGCGGTGGCGCGCATGGACTCGGTCTACCAGGGCGAGGGCTACTTCCTCGCGCGCATCAAGGTCGACACGACACCCGCCGCGAACGATCGCATCAAGATCACGTTCCGCGTGGACGAGGGGCGGCGCCTGGCGATCTCGGGAGTGCAGGTCCGCGGGAATCGCGACGTGAAGGCCGACGTCATCGCGGGCGAGCTGAGGTCGAGACCGGAAGGCTTCTGGTGGTGGCAGAAGGGCGAGTTCAATGAGGAGAACTGGGCGGGCGATCTCGCGGACCGGCTCCCCAAGTTCTACGCGAACCGCGGCTTCATCGACATGCAGGTGCAGAAGGACACCGTGCGCATCGACCGCGAGCGAGGCAAGGCCTTCCTCGAGATGAACATCGACGAGGGGCGGCCGTACAAGGTCGGGCGGTTGTCCGTGGAGGGGAACGCGCGTTTCTCGACGCAGGACATCATGAAGTACTACCCCTTCGTGGACGAAGCGCCGACGCTGCAGGACCGCGTGACTGCGTTGTTGGGGACACCCAAGCCGCGCGGTCGCTTCGACAAGGACAAGTGGGAAGAGGCTTCCACGAAGTTGCGCACGGCGTACGGCAACGAGGGCTACATCTACGCGACCGTGCGTCCGATGATGGAGCGCCGGATCGGTCCGGACTCGCAGCCCTTGGTCGACCTGCGCTGGGCGATCGACGAGCGCACGCCGGCGGTGATCAACCGGATCGAGATTGTCGGCAACGATTACACGCACGAGCCCTGCATCCGTGATCAGCTCAACCTCGTGCCAGGCGACGTGTTCAATCAGGACCGGTTGATCCGGTCCTACCAGAACATCTCGAACCTCGGCTTCTTCGAGCAGCCGATGCCGTTCCCGGACACGCGCCAGGCCAACGACCAGGGCGACGTGGACGTGATCTTCCGCGTGAAGGAAAAGAAGACCGGCAACATCAACTTCGGGGCGAGCGTCGGGCAGGCGATCGGTGTCGGTGGCTTCATCGGCCTCGACCAGCCGAACCTGTTCGGCCAGTGCAAGCGCGGCTCGCTCAACTGGCAGTTCGGGTCGTTCATCAACGATTTCAACCTTTCGTACACGGACCCGTCGGTCAGGCTCACGCGCGTGTCGGGAACGTTGTCCGCGTATCGTTCGCAGAACCGCTACCAGATTGCAGACCTGGGCTCGTTCACGCGCATCGGCAGTTCGCTGCAGCTGGGTTTCCCGGTGCCGGGGTCGTACTACTCGCGCGTGTTCGTCTCGTACGGCGCAGAAGTGCAGAGCTTCGGCGCCGGCGGCCTGACGGGGTCGCTGCAGGCGCAATGCGACAACTGCTTCCGCTCGACGCTGGGCTTCACGTTGCAGCGCGACACGCGCGTGGACCAGCCGTTCCCGTCAGCGGGTGGACTGCAGACGATCACGGCGCAGTTCTCGGGCGGAATCCTTGGCGGAACCGCGAGCTTCCAGCGCTACACGACGGAACTCAAGGCTTACGCACCGCTCTTGCAGATCGGCGGGGAGAAGCCGGGTGACCAGCCGATCAAGTTCGTGTTCGGCCTGACGACGAAGGGTGGCGCGCTGTTCGGCGACCCGGGTGCGTTCTTCGTGTCGCAGAGCTTCGCTTTGGGCGGCGTGCAGTTTGGCGAGAACCTCCGCGGCTACCCGGAATTCTCGATTACGCCGGCGGGGTTCATCTCGAACACGTCCACGTTCTCGGCGCAGCGCGGTTCGTTCGGCCAGGCGTTCTTGACGACGACGGTCGAGTTCGGCATCCGCTTCAACCAGCAGTTTTACTTCAACCTCTTCCACGACGCGGGCAACGTCTGGAGCAAGCCCGCCGACTTCGACCCGACGCGGCTCTTCCGCGGTGCCGGCGCGGGGCTCACAATCGTCTCTCCGCTGGGGCCGCTCGGCCTCGACTACGCCTACGGGTTCGACCGGAAGGACCAGTTCGGCCGTCCGGACCCGCAGTGGCAATTCCACTTCCGCCTCGGCCAGCAGTTCTAGCTGGCCGCACGACAATCCACTCCGGAGTTTCTTCGATGCGTCGTATTCTGTGCGCGGCCCTGGCCGGCGCCCTGCTTTTCCTCCCCGCTGGTGCGCATGCGCAGACCGCGGGCGTCAAGATCGGCTTCATCCGTTCGCAGGCGGTCGTGGAGACGGCCCCAGGCCGCAGCGACGCGGAGGCCCAGTTCCGCGGCTACATCGAAGGGGTGCGCGAGACGCTCGGCAAGATGCGTGACACGATCGAGAAGCTGGTGGCTGACTATCAGAAGACCGAGGCGACGCTGACGGCCCCGGTGAAGGCGCAGAAGCAGGCCGCGATCCGCCAGAAGCAGGAGGAGGCGCAGGCCAAGCAGACGCAGTTCGAGGAGGCCGCGCGCCAGAAGCAAGTCGAGCTGATGCAGCCGATTACCGACTTGGTGAAGAAGGCGATCGACGACGTGCGCGCCGAGGAAGGGTACACGGTGCTGTTCGACGTCGAGACGCAGGCGAATCCGATCGTGTCGATCGACAAGAACCTTGACGTGACGGACCGCGTGATCGCGCGGCTGCGCCTGATGCCGAAGCCGGTTGTGGGCGGGCCCGCGGCGACGCCGGCGAAGGACGCAGCGAAGCCGACCGTCGGGCCCGTGGCCGCGCCGGCCGGAGTGACCCGGCCGAAGCCGCCGGCCGAGTGACGGAGAGCAGCGCGGCTCCGGCCGCGAAGGCTGCAGCACACACGCTGACAGCCGCGGAGGTAGCCGCCCGCGTCGGTGGCACCCTCGTGGGTGACGGCACGGCGGTGGCGAGCGGGATCGCGACGCTCGCCACCGCTTCGTCGTCGGACCTCTCGTTCTGCGGCGAGATGCGCTATGCCGCCGCGCTCGCCGCGTCGAGGGCCGGCGTCGTGCTCGTGACGCCGGAGTTCCGCGAGGCGCCGTGCACCGCGCATGCGCGCATTCTGGTGGACAATCCGTTCGTCTCGATGCTGCCGCTCCTCGGCTTTTTCCGGCCACCGGTGGCGCGCCCGGTGGGGATCCATTCGACCGTGATCCTCGGCCATGGCGTGACTCTCGGGGCCGAGGTGGCGCTCGGTCCCTGGGTGGTGATTGGCGCTGGCGCCACGATCGGGGATCGTACGTGGATCGAGGCGGGGTGCGTCATTGGCGATCAGGCTGCGCTGGGTGCAGACGTGCGGCTGCACCCGCACGTGACGGTCTATCCCCACACCGTGCTCGGCGATCGAGTCGAAGTGCACTCGGGCTCACAGTTGGGCTCGGACGGGTTCGGGTACCGCTATGACGGAACGGCGCACCTGAAGGTGCCGCACGCCGGGCGCCTCGTCATCGAGATGGATGTCGAGATCGGCGCGAATTGCACCGTGGATCGCGGTACGCTCGACGACACGGTGATCGGCGCCGGGAGCAAGCTCGACAACCTGGTACATGTGGGACACAACAGTCGCATCGGTCGCCTCTGCCTGCTCATGGCGCAGGTGGGGCTCGCCGGCTCCACGACACTCGAGGACGGCGCAATTCTGGCTGGGCAGTCGGGCGTGGGCGGCCACGCCACGATCGGCCGCGGAGCGCGACTCGCGGCCAGGTCCGGGGCGGTGAGCGATGTGCCGGCTGGTGAGACCTGGTCGGGCTTTCCCGCGCGGAACCATCGCGACATGCTGCGCCGGTATGCGGCGCTTGGGCGGTTGCCGGCAATCATCAAGACGCTCGAGCGGCTGGCGCGCGAGGAGAAGGCGTGAGCGGTCCGCGTCGCACGATCGCACGTCGCGCCGACCTCGCGGGGGTGAGCCTGCATCTCGGGCACGAGTGCAGACTGGCGTTTGCACCTGCGGCGGCCGGAGCGGGGATCGGGTTCGTGCGGTCGGACCGCTTAGGCTCCGCCCGCATGGCGGCGGATGCGGCAAACGCGGTGCTGACGGACCGGCGCACCCAACTTGGCAGCGGCGACGACGCGATTCACACGGTGGAGCACGTGCTTGCCGCAGTTGCGGGGCTCGGGATTGACGACGTGACGGTGGAGCTGGACGCGCCGGAGCCGCCGATTCTGGACGGCAGCGCGGCGCCTTTCGCCGCGGCGCTGCAAGCGGCGGGGATCGTGGAGCACGGTGGCGCGGCCGAGGTGCTGACCCTGCGCCGCTGCATCAAGTTCGTGGACGGCGACTCGCGCTACGAGGCGCACCCGGCGGACCACCTCGAGGTGGACGTGACGATCGCCTTCCCGCACCCGTTGATCGGGACGCAGAAGGGGTCGTTCAAGATCACGCCGGAAAGCTTTATGCGGGAAATCGCGCCGGCGCGGACGTTCGGCTTTTTGCACGAAGTCGAGGCGCTGCGGTCGCGCGGACTGATTCAGGGCGCGTCGGTGGAGAACGCCGTGGTGCTGGACGACCAGTCGTTGGTGAACGGGCCGCT